>MFBZ01000011.1 GCA_001776545.1 Candidatus Curtissbacteria bacterium RIFCSPLOWO2_12_FULL_41_16
AGATAATCTTTCAGAATTATCTCTTTCCCAAGCTGTCCAGTTATTGTTTGTATTGCCTTCGACTTGATGTGAAGAAGTTCCAGCTCCCCACAAAAAATCTTTCGGAAATTGCTTCATGTTTTTTGCTAATTACGCTAATTATTAGTAATCCATATGCTAAAAAAGACTGTCTTAAAATAGGTATTGTTATTTTATATTTTATTTTATAATTCCGCGCTTGAATATCCTCCATATTTTTGCGGGGGTACGGTTTTCCAAAGAGGCGCAAGTTGAGCAATTCTCATTTGAAACTACTTTTATTCGTAGAAAAACTTTGTTTATTTTCTGCCATGGATTTTTTTATTTCGTTAATTAATTTAGCTGAATACTTTTTTGTTGGTGAGATTTCCCAGTATACGTAAAAAATAAGTAAATAATTTATCGCTATCAAAAAAGTCGTAAAAGCCAAGACGGAATTATTATTAATAAAATAATTTAGACCAACCATGAGGCTAATAATAATTATAAAAATCTCAATACTGGTATTTTTCAAAATGCTAGGCTTTTGGGGAAGAATAAATTTATTCGTGCGTTCAAAAGAAAAATTCGTATCTAAAAATGATTTAATAAACGTTGTTGAATACACCGCCACCATTCCAAAGTGCACAAATAAAGCCCTAAGAATATATTTAGTGGGATACACATTTGCGAAAGTTGCAACAAATGAAACAAGTTTCGTAGCAAAAAATAAATAAATCGTAAAGGCAGAAATTAAAATTGACATTTTCCAAATAAAATTATTATTATATCCAATTGATCCTAAAAAAATGACCAAAATTGGTATGAGAGTAAAGTTAAACCAGGCCGTCATTTCAGAAAAAAAACAAACTTTTTGTTTAAAATTAAGCCTTTTATCGAATAAAATTCTTAAAAAGTCTTTCTTTAATATTTGAGCATTACCACATGCCCATCGTGATTTTTGCTTCTTGTAAGCTTCAATATCGTAAGGCATCAATCCTCGACCCATAACCTTATCAATATAAATACCTTTGCGGCTTGCCTCAATTAATCTTGTCCCTATTTCCGCATCTTCAGTTAAACACTTTTTATCATAAAAACCTATCTCATTTAGCACATTTCTTCGAAATATTACCAGTGTTCCGGTTGATGGCACGCAATTAAAATAGTTTGCCATTTTCATGTAAATCTTAAAAAAGTGCTCATATTCAACAGCAACGCCTTTATTTTCGCCTGTTATATTCATGTACGCTTGCGGGAACTGGACAAAAGCGACGTCGTCATCAACAAAGTAACTGAGTGCTTCTTTTAAAAACTGGGGTTTTACTTCATAGTCAGCATCAACAACAACAATGAATTCTGCCTCTGGGCTGGTCTCATTTTGGGCAAAATTTAACGCGCCTGCCTTGAAACCCTCAAGCTTATCTACATGGAAAAATTTAAAATTATTGCCTAGTTCGTTACAGTACTTTTCGACTGGTTTCCAAACTGCTTCATCGACCGTGTTATTGTCTACAACAATAACCTCGTAATTTTTATATTTTAATAGCGATAAATGTTTTAGAGTATTTTTTAAAATATCCGCCGGTTCGTTAAAAGAAGGAATATGGATTGATACAAACCTGTCTAGAGTAGGGTTTGAAAATTTAAGTGGAAAAAGGGGCAGAAAAGAAGCAATAAGTTCTACTGAACCTTGCAAAAGAACAATTATAAAAATAGCAATCAACAGAGCCAATATTATCCATGGAAAATATATTAAACCAAGACCCAGTGTAATAAGTAGCGTTAATATAACTAAAAAGTCAGCGGCCATTTGTTAGGAAAAATATTTATCCAAGAGGTTGTGTAGCATAATTATCGTTATTGTTAGAATAGATTATATATAATTTGAGGTTAATTAAGAAATTTTAGCAAAATTTGCTAAAGTTAATTGTTCATAAGAAACTTTACAGTAGACTGAGTAAGCTAATTCCGGATATTTTGATGATAACACCCAATTTGCGTTCGGAAATCATCAACCAGTATCAGCAACAATAAATCGGCATCTGTAAATCTTTTTATTTATGAAGTTGATCTTAAAAAGTTTTAGCTTCATCCATGTATTGTCGTTGATTACCGTATAATTTGTAGAGATATTTATAGTTATATTATTCCTCACAATATACTTAATAATCCGTTTGGGTCCGGTATTGTAGGGCTTCAGCAACCATTCGACTTCGCTCATGGTCTTGAATCACTTTAAATATCTGTAGGCCTATACTGAAGTGATTCTGCAACGTGATTTGATTTGATATTGGTGGTGCCTTCAAGATCAGCAATTGTTCGAGCTATTTTTATAACTCGGTGAAAGGCACGGGCTGAAAGATTCAATTTAGATATCGCTTGTTTGAGAAGTAAAATAGATGCTTCATCTAAATTACAAAAAGCTTTCAACTGCTTGTTGTTCATTTCTGCATTTGAAGTAATCTTTAGTCCTTTTAGCCTTTTAAGCTGAATGTCCCTGGCTTTTTGTACTCGCTTTTGGATTGTTGCTGATGATTCGGATTTAAATTCCTTAGTTAGTTTTTCTGGGCGGACCATGGGGACACTAATATGCATGTCGATACGATCCAGAATCGGGCCGGAGATTCTTTTTTGATAACGGGTAATCATGCCTGGGTTACAAGTACAGTTTCTAGTTTCATCACCGAAGAACCCGCACGGGCAAGGATTGGCGGCGGCAACCAAAGTAAATCTTGAGGGAAACTTTACCGAACCGGCTGCACGAGATACTGTGATGTGACCATCTTCCATTGGCTGGCGGAGGGCTTCCAGAACATGTCTGGGGAATTCGGGAAACTCATCCAAAAATAAAACTCCGCGGTGAGCAAGTGAAATTTCTCCAGGATGCGGGTTGTTTCCCCCGCCGATTAATCCGATGTGGCTGGTTGTATGATGTGGACTGCGAAATGGTCGGGTGAGAATGATTGGCATATCATGATTTAGTAAATTGGCCACAGAGTATATCTTGGTCACTTCTAAACTTTCTTCAAAGGTGAGTCTTGGCAGAATGGTGGCAAAGCTTCTGGCCATCAAGGTTTTGCCGGCACCGGGCGGTCCTTTCATCAACAGGTTGTGACCTCCGGCTGCGGCAATTTCCAGGGCGCGCTTGGCATTTTCCTGGCCTCTGATATTTTCAAAGTCGTATTCGAAATCCTGTGGGTTCGTGAATTTTAGTTTTTTGTGAGTGGCGGGAATTATTGTTTTTCTGTTTAGAGGGGGTAGGTGGCTGGTTGCAAAATGATCAAAAAGCCGCTTGAGGTTTTTGACCGGATAAATATCGAGTTTGTCGACTGCTTGAGCTTCGGCTAGATTATCTTCGGGAATAAAGATGTTCTTGATTTTGCGCTCTTTGGACATTAAGGCGTATGGCAAAACGCCCCAAATTCGGCGCAGTGAACCATCGAGTGAAAGTTCACCAAGGAAAACTGAGTCGGCAGGATCGCGTGGGGTTAATTGTTCCGAAGCGATTAAAATACCAAGAGCAATCGGCAAATCGTAAGCAGGGCCTTCTTTTGGAAGATCTGCAGGGGCGAGGTTAACAGTGATTCTTTTGGCCGGAAAATCCGCACCGGAATTTTTAAGAGCTGCCCTGACTCTTTCTTTACTCTCTTCAACCGCTTTATCCGGCAAGCCGACAATTGTGAAGGACGGCAGACCTTGGGCGGCAACATCAACTTCAACAGTTATGGGAACAGCATCAAGCCCGACGACAGCAGCAGAGATTATTTTTGCAAGCATTGACTATAATATATACTATTTCTGGTGAATATTCGTAAAGTCTTGGCAATTGGCAGCATTTTTATTTTGGGGATTTTAGCCGGTTTACTTTTTGCCCGCAGTCAATTTAGTAAGAGGGCGACTAATAAAATTCTTTCTGAATCCAGTATTTTTTCTCCCCTGCCGGCGGCAACGGTTAATCCAAGTGTTATTGGCCTGGAATCTGCAAACTTGAAGGTAACTAAAATTATAGATGGCGATACTTTTGTTTTAGAATCCGGAGAAACGGTAAGACTTATTGGCATTGATGCGCCGGAAAGGACTGATTGTTTTTCCAGTGAGGCGACAGAGGAGATAGCTCGGCTGATTTTAAATAAAGGGGTCAAGCTTGAAAAAGACATTTCGGAGACGGATAGATATCAGAGATTATTAAGATATGTTTGGTTAGATGAAATTTTTATCAATGATTACTTGGTAAGAGGAGGGTTTGCGACTGCAAGCGATTGGCTACCTGATTCGAAATTTAAGGAGCAGTTTAGAAAGGCAGAGGTTGAGGCGAAAGAAAATAATCGAGGGTTATGGAGTACATGTGAATCTGGTGGACCCGACTCGCAAAGCTATTCCAAGCCGGGTTTGGAATACGTAGACAAACCAGGTTTGATGGGCGGTGATAAAGACTGTTCTGATTTTAAGACTCATACCGAAGCGCAGGCATTTTTTGAAAAAGCCGGACCTTTTGATCCCCACAAACTTGATCATGATAATGATGGCATCGCTTGCGAAAGTTTACCCTAATTGACCTATTAGTTGCTTCCGGAATTTGAACCCGAGTGATCTTCTTTTTGATCTTCGCCACCATTGCGGCCGGATTGCGCGACATCTATTGCTTCTTCAAGCTGATTTTGGGAAGATGAACCTTTTTTGATCGCTTCCTCGAATTGCTTTTCTTGCTCTTTGAGGATTTTTTCAAACTCTTCTTCGCCTTTACCGGATTTTTCAATTTCTTGTTTTGTTTCAGAGACTATTTTTTCGTATTCTTGGGCCGCTTTTTCTAACCGCTGACTATCCTTGTCCTTTTTAACAAGGTCGATAATTTCCTGGCCGCGGTTTTCGACTTTCCCGCGACTGTTGGCGGTAAGTTTGGCGCCTATATCTTCTGATAGGCGCTTAACAGGATAAAATGGCTCGCCGGGAAGCGACCTTTGAGCTGCTTGGACTAGGGTGATACCACCCCCGGTCAGAATAAAAAGAAGGAGAGCGGCAAAAACCAGGCTGCGGGCCAGGGCCGGCGCGAAGATGAGGCTTGGCTTGGGTTTAGTTTCAAGTCGTTCGTAAAGCTCGTGCCAGCCACGTTTGGCGAACTCATCCCTGGGATGAATTGCAATGTAACTTTTTCTTAATTTTTCTAATTTTTCTTCAAGTTTCATTTTCTTGCTCCTTAAGATAAATCTTTAGTTGCTTTAAGATTCTATGAAGCCTAACGCGCACTGCTCCTTCCGATAGATGGACAACCTTGCCAATTTCGAAAAAAGAGAGTTCTTCAAAATATCTAAGAGTGACAATTTGCCTTTCCAAAAACTTAAGCTTGCTAAGTACACGGTTAAGCTGCTGTTTTTCCTCATCTTGCGTAATTTTTTCACTAGTATCCTCCTGGTAACTTGGATCGGTGATTGCTTCAAGAGAAATCTCCTTTTTCTTACGGTACCAGTCAATAACCAAATTTCTGGCAATAGCAAATAAAAAGGCCTGAAAAGATCCCCGCGATGTCGAAAACGAGGCCAAAGATCGCCAGGCCCGCAGAAAAGTATCCTGGGTGATATCTTCTGCCTGCTCGTGGTTGTGAACCGAAAAATAGACAAACCTGTAAATTCGTTTAAGAAACAAGTTATAAATTTGGCCGAAAGCATCCTTGTCTTTCCTTTGGGCCCGGACGATCAGTTTCGATAAGTCATCTTCCATTGGCCCTATATTGTACTATGCTCTACTATTAATACGATCAAAACTAGAGTTTGTAACAAATTTCTAACTTATCCGTTTAATAGTTAGAATGAAAAAAGCGACAATCCTAATACCTGCTCTTGTACTTCTTCTTTTAGCATCCGCAGTTTATGCCCATGGAGATAACAGCGGACCCGGCAGAGGAAACGAAGCTCGATTTGAATTAAGAGTTGACGATGATGATGACCAGGCGCAAAAATTTGAAATAGAAGGCCAACGGTTTGAAATAGCAGGTATAGTTTCCTCTTTTTCGGGAAACACAATTGTAGTTTTGGGTCAAACTATTATGATTGACCCTTCCATGGTTTTCGAATTTGAACAGAAGGGCATAATCAATGTCGGGGACTTTGTCAAAGTCGAAGGAATTATAAATGACGGGCGCAAATTTGCCCGTGAAATCAAGGTTTTAGGTGAAGGCCAAGGAAGATTTAAGTTTGAAGTCCAAGGAGTAAATATTCAAGCCAGTCCTTCACCGTCTGCTTCCCCTACACCTGGTGTTTCACCCTTTCCATCTGCCAGCCCTACTGCTAATGTCCAAGTAGAAGTTAAAGCAAATGGGCCTGTGGATCAAGTAGTTGCCTTTTTAGAGCAGATTCTGGATTTTTTAATAGGCAGGCCTCGTTTAAGCATCCCTTTCGATCGATAGATATTTTTTAACTTTTCTCAAAGCCTTTGCACGGTGGGAAATTTGGTTTTTGAGAGCAGACGGCATTTGGGTAAAAGTCTTCAATTGAACTTTGAGTTATAATTTTTTTATGGATCAATCCAGTACAGAATCAAAAGAACACGAGCTTATTGTCGTAAATAGAATAAATTTCTTAATTCACCCTGGCTTTATTGGCGAGGAAGCTGAATCTCTGTTCAGCGATCAGGTTAGGATAGAAGATATCCGAGAAGAGAGTGCTGAGTTGTTGTTAAGGTATAGACATATAATTGACAGGGTCGCTGATTCCCATAATGAACTTTTATTGCTTATTCCCTATGATTTGAAAAAAGATTTCCGAAAAGCAATAAAGGAGAAAAGACATTGGTTGGAACTTGCAAGATACGCTAAGCAAAGATTAGGGGCACGATTTATGGTAATTCCAGACGATCTTAGGATTTCATTTGAATGGACAAATGAAGATATAAAAACTCAAGAGCTAAAAGAATACATAAAATCTAAACTTACAAAAAGGGGCCTCTTGGTAAGTGAGGACGCTGAAAGTTTCTGCTATGGTGAAACCTCTGGAGTATGCGTCACAGATGCAGCAATAAATTTAAATGGAATATTTGATTTAAAAAAACCTACCAGGATTATTCTTGGTTTGACTGAGGGATACAAGGATCTTGAGAAAACTCGCCGTATTATTCAATCGGTAGTGATAAGCAATAAAAACGAGGATGATGCCCGCAGGATTATTATTATTGACCATTAGAAGTAAGGTATTTTTTAACTTTCATTAAAGCTTTTGCTCTATGGGAGATTTGGTTTTTAACATGTGGCGGCATTTGGGCAAAAGTCTGCTTAAAACCTTTGGGGATAAAGACTTTGTCAAAGCCAAAACCATGGGTCCCTCTGTTTTTTGACGACAAAGTTCCGACGACTGTACCTCTGAAGATTTTTAAGTTTTTTCCATCAAAAATAGCCACGGCATCGGTTGCTTTGGTGGTGG
>MFBZ01000012.1 GCA_001776545.1 Candidatus Curtissbacteria bacterium RIFCSPLOWO2_12_FULL_41_16
AAAGGCGATCTTTACGAGTCGCTTCTTTCGAGCATTGAGTCGGCCGGTGAGCTTGGACAGTTTCTCACGCCTCGGCACATTATCCGCGCCATTATTGAGATGGTAAATCCTAAAATCGGTGAGACGATTTTTGACCCTGCGTGCGGCTCCGCCGGATTCTTGATCACGGCTTACGAACGACTGAAGTTCAAAAACAGTGATCCAAAAAATCTTGAGGATCGCGATGGCAGAAAAATTGGCTACGGCGATAAGCTCAATAAAGAGCAGTGGAAATTCTTAACCGAGAAAACTTTTCACGGTTATGATGTAGACCCGGAAATGGTGCGTCTCGCTTTGATGAATTTAATTCTTCACGGCATTGAAGGCGCGCATATCCGCAGGAAGGATACCGTAGCCGGTGCCGAGGATGAAGAAGATTTGCGCCGATTTGATATCGTGCTTACCAATCCGCCCTTTGCGGGGAAGGTTGATCGCGAACGGATAAAACCAACCCTGCCGGTAAAATCCAATAAAACGCAGGTTCTCTTTCTCGGCTATGTTATCAACTCTCTTAAACCAAACGGCCGGGCCGGAATAATTCTCCCAGAGGGTTCTCTTTTTGGCACAAACAAAGATGACAAAGACATCCGCCGTTATCTTTTGGAAAACACAAAGTTGGAAGCAGTTGTCTCAATGCCAGCTGGCGTATTTCAACCCTATGCCGGAGTAAAAACCAGCTTCTTGGTATTCAAGCGAAAGCCAACACCGAAACTGGATGAAAAGGAACAGATTTGGTTTTTTGACATGAAAGGCGACGGTTCTTCACTTACCTCCGCCAAAAAATTCGGCTCGCAATACAAAAATGACATTCCGAAACTTTTAGAGCTCTGGGGCAAAGGCCAAGCAGTTGCAAAGCCCTATTCGTGGTTTACGGCCGTAAAAGAGATCGCGGAGAACGATTATATCCTCTCGGCTAATACTTATAGCCCCTACAACGGCGAGGAAGAAATAAACCATCGCGAGCCAAAGGAGATTTTGAAGGAAATTGAGGGTGGCACAAAAAAATTGGATGAGGCGTTAAAAAACATCGGGAAAACGATATGAGTAAGGCCGATAACAAAATTTATTTTTCGAATGTTTTTGGAGTTGAACACGCCGTAATCGAAAAATACGGCGCTTTAGATATTTCTCTCATTTGCGACAACCCTGCGTTTGCTGACCCATTTCTCATTTTTGCGAATCCAAAATACAAAACATTACATGATTTTATTATTGACTATTTAAGGTTTTTAAGAAATCTCACATTAAAAAATAACGGGCAAAAATTAGATAATGGGAAATTTAATCATTACTATAAATTCCCGGAAGTAAAACAGGCATGGCTTGGTTATTCTCTCAGTGGTAATGCTGGATTGGGTTTAGGTAAAGATTTTGCCGAATCTCTTTATCAGAATCTGCATAAGATTTTTTCAAAATTCGGAAACGAGAAACTAACAGAATCATCGCACCTTGAAAAACTTTGCTTAGTCGAAGAAGGGGTTGGGGTAGATAAAATTAGCGATTTTACTTTAAATCTGATTAAGAAGTTTTTGTTGGAATATACGCAAACATTCGCAAAGAAGAATTTGAACAGTAAATTTTTAGCGGAATTTTCGGTGCGTAAAGTTGAGTTTGATTTCCAAAAAGGAATTTGGATAGATGGGCGTTTCACTCTGCCCGCTTTTGGAATCAATGGGAAAAAAGAATTTGTGCTACTCGTGCCTAAAGAAATCTTGACCAAAGAAGATACCTGGATTTCCAAAAATGATTTTTTAGAAAATGACACCGCGATTTTTAGCATCATACCAAACGACGAGTTGAGGGCGAAAATTAATAGATTTTTCCATGATAATTTACAGATTAAATTAAATAAGAAAAAACAAGCAGAAAAAGATTACTCCAAGAAAAGCAGGACGAATGCTCTATTAAAAACCGTTTGGGAGTATCCGGAGGTACTCGATTATTACATTAAACTGAAAGAACAACAGAAAGACGATGCACTGAAATTACATGTCGCTGACCCCGAGAGCGTCAACTTCTTTTTTGATGCGAGCGCTATACAAAAAGAATTTGCAAATAAAAGTTTTAAAAAATTAACATCTTTTGACGACTGTGTTGCAAGAATTGATTTCTTCAAAAAAACATTAGAGTCAAACAGCAAGGACTTATATCTAAAAGGTAAGCCTCTCCAAGAAAATCAGTTGCGATTGATGTTTAAAAATGTCACTTACGGTAGCTTGTTTGATTACAATTCTGAAGTTAATAATGGGAGAGGGCCGATTGATTTTATTATTTCGTTTGGAAGCAAAGATAAAACCGGTCTTGAGCTTAAGCGTGCTAAAAACTCAAAACTTAAGAAAAATTTACTGAATCAAGGAAGAATTTATCAAGAAGATAGCAATTTGAAATATGTGATAAAAGTAATTTTCTTTTTTTCTGATGATGAATTAGAAAGGGTGAATAGAGTTCTTAGAGAGATAAATAAATCAGTTGATAACAGAGAAATATTTTTGGTTGATTGTAGAAAAAAGCAATCAGGTTCAAATGTCTAATTATGACTAGCTGGCAAACAAAAAGCTTAGGAGAATCATCCAACGCGCCGCTATTTGATATTTATGTTTCCGATATTGATGTCACCACAGGCAATTTACAAGATTATAAAAAATCAGAAAAACTTAAAAGTGTTATTGAGGACATAAAAAAAGAGAGGTTATTTACGGAGTTATCATTCAGTAGCGAAGAGAAAAATTTTGGTTACGGAGCTGACTGGGTTTTAATTCTTGTAGAATGGTTTTCTAAAAGCGATGTTGCCAATGCTTTGGCTAATTTTGGAGGAATAATTGGTCTGGCTCACGCATTTAGCATTCTGCTTCACAAACTTAAAGCCAAGCGTGAAAAATATGACTTGCGGGTGGGCTTGAATTCTTCAAAACTTTTAGCTCTTGATGCTGTAACGAAAGAAGATAATCTCGAAAACCAGAACAATTTTTTATATAAGTTTCTTTTAGAATACGAACTGGGTCGTGAAATCATAGCGGAAGAAAAAGATTTTATATTTGTTATGCGTAAACAATCAAAAAATGCCGAGGGCAATTACAATGATTTTTTTGTTCACATAAACTGGCTTGGTGATATTAAGGATATAAGGAAATTATGACTTACCCAACAAAAAAATTAGGCGAAGTAATTGAAATTAACTACGGCAAAGGGTTGTCGAAGGATAGTCGTGTAGATTCTGGTAAGTATTTTGCTTATGGCTCGAATGGACCCGTTTACCGTACTAATGAATCACTAACCAATAGCGAGATTATTGTGATTGGCCGCAAGGGTACGGCAGGGGCTTTGTATTTTATCAGTGAGCCGTGTTGGCCGATTGATACAACTTTTTTCGCAAAACCAAAAAACGGCGCATCTCTTAAATTTATTTACTACCTTCTACAAACAAAGAGGTTGCCTCGTTTGGCTATAGTTACCGGCGTTCCTGGTATCAACCGAACAACCTTGGCAAATATCAATATTCAATTACCGCCGCTTGAAATCCAAAAACAAATCGTTGAGCGGTTGGATAAGATTGTTGAGGCGCAGAAATTGAATAACGACCTCATCCAAAAATCCGACGAGCTTTTCCAGTCGCTTTTGCATAAAGAATTAAACCCCGCCGGCAAGGATTGGGAAGTTAAAAAGGTCAAAGATGTTGCCGTTGTTAAGAATGGCGGGACTCCTAGTACAAAAAACCAGAAGTATTGGAACGGTAAAATTTTATGGCTAACTCCAAAGGAATTGTCTGGTTTTGAAGACATAGAAATTTCCGATACAGAAAGAAAGATCAGTGATGAGGGACTTAAACACTCATCGGCCACTGTATTGCCGGCAGGTGCTGTTTTGCTAACCAGCAGGGCACCGATTGGTTATATAGCAATTGCCGGTGTCCCGATGGCCACCAATCAGGGATTTAAAAACTTCGTTTGTGATAGTAAATTATTAAACAACGAGTTCTTGTATTTTTTCTTGCGTCTCAAGACAAAATACCTTCAATCATTAGGTCGGGGTGCTACATTTACCGAGATTAGCAAAACCGCCGTAGAGAAAGTAGAGATTCCACTTCCACCTCTCGAAATCCAAAAACAAATTGTCGCAAAACTTTCCGCGGTGCAGGAATATAAAACCCAACTCCTCGCCCAAAAATCAAAACTCAAAGAGCTTTTCAATTCAGTTTTATCAAAATCGTTTAAATAACCAATGGTCAAAGTAATTCAAAAAGAAAATAAAGAGCTATATCAATGTGAAGAGTGCGGTTTTCACTATACCGATAAAGAAATGGCAGAAAAGTGCGAAGCGTGGTGTCGGGAACATAAGAGTTGCAATATTGAAATCACGGCTCATGCCGAAGAAAATAAAAATGCAAAGAATCAACTGGCACAAGATAGCACTGAAAAAACATCTTAAAGATGTTTTTTCTTCTGGCATAACCTATGCCATTCTGGCGTTAGTATTTTTGTTATGGCGTTTTGCTTTGGGGTATCAGTTTGAATGGCAGAGTATCGAGCCGTTCCAGCAACCGAGCATTTTTATCCGCGTATTTTATAGCGCGTTCACATTTTTAACACTGGGATATCTTTTATACATAGCGTATTTCTACAAAGTTCTTCACGATATCCTTGTGAAAAGCATGGGCTTGTGGAGTTTATACAACGGCATAAAAGCGATCGTTTGGGCCTTTTTGATGTTCGTCTCTTATCAATACATCGTGCCGTGGCTATTCAGCGTTCTTAATGCAGGAGTTTCTATTCTATTTAACATTGCAAATCTTGTGTTGTATGCATTGCCGCCCGTCGGGATATCGTTGGTGTTAAGTGTTATTTATTTTCTCCTCAAAAATGAAAACCGAAAAACATCTTAAGGACAGATTGTATTACAGCGATCTTTATGACCGGCACACGGTTGAACGGTGCCGGGATTTAACTCGTCTTTTCCTAAAGCCCGTGAAAAACCCTCCGTTGATTAATGGCAAAAAGCCCACAAAGGAAATGGTAGATATAATGTCAAAGATGTTGCTTGATTATCGCTTGCTATCGGAAAAGGGCGAGCGTTGGGTAAATAAAGAGAAGCGAATTCAGGAATGGATGGACCGCGATCAAGCAAAAGACGAATTGTTTGAATCTGCTGAGCCGATGGATAATGTTACCTGTCTTACCTGTCGGTCTTTAATGAAGATAGCGCATAAGAATCTCTATTCGAGCGGCATTGATGCGCCGGATAGAGTTCTTTTTATGTATGAGTGTCCTCGGGGACATTTGCCCATGCGAGCGTTTTTCCATGATGGCGAGGAGTGGACTCCGAAACGAGATAAGTGTCCGAAGTGCACTGCCGAATTAAAAGTTGATTTGAAGGACACAAAAGTAAAATTTATTTCAACTTTTACTTGTCCGAATTGTGATTACCAGAAAGTTGATGAAACGAAACGCGCGGCAACACGGGAAGAAAAAGAAGACAAAGATTTTGAAAAAGATAGGGCGCGATTTTGTCTCACCAATGAAGAAGGCCAAAAGTATCTTGATAGCAAATTCCAAATGGAACAGATGGGAAAAATGGTTGAGAGATGGAAGGCAGAAGAAAAGGACAAAGATTTATATGATGCGGCGGACAAAATAAAGAAGCTTACATTTTTGCAGCTTAAAAACTTACTCTCGCCGGCTCTGGAAAAAGCGCAATATATGAATCTTGAATTCGGCAATCCAGATATCGGCAAAGATGTTCAGGTTGGTTTTACTGTTAATGAGAGCAATGATACGAGGCAGGGGCTTGCAAGTGAGGCGGACCTCAAGAAATTGATCAAAAAGACGCTTGAGGATACTAACTGGCGCCTTATGAGTGACGGAGTAAATTACAAACTTGGCATTCTTACTGGCCGGTTGCGCGGCTACGAAAATCAAGAGGATTTGCTTGAGCTGGTAAGAAAGCAGAAATAGCAGGCTGTTGATATAGCGGGTTGATTTACGGGGGCCGGAAGGTAATATACCCCCGCTATGAAAAAATCGGATTTGGGGGATATCGTGGAGGGGGTTATTATCTTGGCGATTCTTGTGGCCGGACTTTTTTACACCGCTTACGGCCTCTTTGATACGAGCTCTATTTCGGGCTCTCATAATCGCTACTACGAAGCGCGCGAGGATTTCTAATAAGCTCTCACAGCTCGTTAAATTCGGGTCAATCTGGTGCCAGTGGTGCAAAGCTCTGGCCCGAGGTCAATCGCTCGCCACGGGGGCAAATTCGGGGCAACCCGGCTTAACAAGCATCAGAAGTTGGGAGATAATGGTTATGCTGGTTGATTTGCGTAATATTTCAGTGTTTCCGAGTTGATAAGGGTGTGCCAATCGTACAATTCCTTGAGAACCCGGTTCCACTGGATTCGCATTAAGTCCACCAGACAGGAAATTGCAAGCAAGGGGCAATCGCCTCGCTTCGCTCGGCGACCAAATCGTAAGGTTTTTTGGGCGAAAAAATCAGTTGGCGATTCTGCAAAATGCAGTTCG
>MFBZ01000013.1 GCA_001776545.1 Candidatus Curtissbacteria bacterium RIFCSPLOWO2_12_FULL_41_16
GACCCAAATCAAATAATTGTTTTTTATGAAGAGACTATTCCAATCCATGTTGACTACCAATATCGAATAGATAGTGAGCTTACTCCAAAGCCAAAAAACAAGAATATCACAATAGTTCTTGATCGAAATGGAAGATTAACTGCTTGGAAACAAGAATGTCAGAAGGCTGAACCTGAAAAACCACCGCTCCAAGAAAAATTACAGTACTTTGAAGATAGATTTTGGGGCTGGTGTTGGTACACGGACACAAAAGTTGAGAGAGGTGAGCTTTGGGAAGCAAGGGACGCAATTGAATTTGTTCGTAGTAACGTACTTATTGCTCTCGCTTATTTTAAATTAGATTTGCCAAACGAAGGTGGAAGACGAATAGAAAAGAAATTTCCTCAGGATGTGCTTAACCTGTTAGTCAAAACAGTTCCAACCGGATTAGACAAGCAGTCGTATAAAACCGCACTTTTAGGATTGATTGACGGGTATAAGCAACTTCTCCAAGGCGTTTTGGACAACAGCTCTTCATTGCAAATAAATCAAGTTGATAGAGATTACTTTATCGAAGCAATTTAAGAATCCACAATAAAATCTAAAGGGAGATCTTGTCCGCGTATGGGAAGGGTGGGACAAGGACACTCGCCTGAAAGGCGTGAAAAAGAGATTGCGGAGCAATCGCAAAATCGCGCGCGCAAAAAATAAGCAAAGCTTGCGTCCTTCGGACTAAAGCGGAGGCGCGGCGGGTGGGGGCGCCGCGCCGGAGCAAGCGAGGCCGAAGGTCGAGCTAATCAAATGAAGTTCGACATTTTTTGTAAACGGCCAGCCAGTAAGAAGAAGGAAGCCGTTGGGAGGTAGAGCTTGCCGGGCCTCCGAAACTGTCGGCTCGTAAAAGTCGCTGAAAGCGACTAAAAGAAAAAACGCAAAAATTTTAAAGAACTCAAATGACCCATCAGGCTGGCTCGGTAAGAATTCCTCCAACCGCCCGAATGGGTCATTTTTGCTTCTTCTACTGAACTACCAACTTAGAAGAATAGTTAATCGCTCTTAAAGAATCTTTCACTGGCGATAGATCCTCAGCCATCTGTTTGACTTGCTCCAGCTTCTCTTTTGGAGCTGTGCTTTTTACATAGTGAGTAACCCGTATGTTTTGGAATCCCGATCGTACTTTACCCGGTTCCGGTAATCCAAGCATACCTTGAGGATCAAGGTCACCCTCAACTTCTATTCTTACACTTTCAAGTGGAACGCCAAGAGCGGCACCGTTGACGCCCCAGCCACCAGCAATGCAGTGACCCAAAGCAGAGAGGGTTATCTCTACTGCAGATGGTCCATTATCGGTACCGAGGAACTCTTTAGGGTGGTCACCCTCAACCTTGAATGTATTGTGCTTGAGCGTTGTCCCACCAACTTTGAATTTACCGGTTTCTGCTACGACATTGAAACCACTCTTCCAGGATGAATTTGCGTAGAATGTTGATTGGAATGCGGAAGGATTACGTTTAACGTCATCAACCAATTTCACAATATCGTTAACTTCTAGCCCATTTACTTTTGCCATGTTGTTTTTCACCCCCTTTCTCGTTAATTTTGTCTAACCTTTACTTAAAGATAATATATACAGACCGGTCTGACAATTTTTATGCTTTCGTCCACGAGCTTTTTCAACTGATATTTATTTTCGAGCATTCGTTTTGAAAGCACCGCATATTCCTTTTTAATATGCCCGTTGGGAAAATACTTGAGGCGCCTTACTTCCTTTTTTTGAAAAAGAGCACCAAGCGTGTCAGGCGGGAGTCGGAACGCAACACCAAACTTTCCACACGATATAAATATCCGATCATCAACATAACCACCGACAGCGCCAAAGACATTTTTGAATTCTAAGAGATGTTGAGTGAAAAGTCTTGGCAGAACCTGTTTGAGTAAGACTGTTATTTCGCTGAGATATTTATTTTCCATAAATTTATTTCAACAAATCCTCAATAGAAAACGCCAAAGGCTTCCGTAATTTTTGTCACCCAAACACCAAAACTTTGTCAGATTCCTCAACCATTTTTATCAAGTCCTTCATGGTAGTAGTTGGACATACCTTGCTTTCTGTTTTAGAGCGAACTTGCAAGCAAGTCTCACAAGCAAGGATTATGCCTTTGAAGTCCTTGAATTCTCTAAGTTTCGTTGAAATATCAAATTGTTCTGTATCTTTTATATCCTCAATCTCAACCCCTTCGCTAAAAAGGAATATCTGAACAGTATGGCTCGCCTTTAAAGAAGCAATAGCAATCCTTAATGTATTCCAAATATGTTCTGCGTTGTTTGATTGTAAGATAATACCAAGTTTCATGATTAAACAAGGTCTCTCTTTTTCGCTTCGAACTCTTTTTTATCGATGTCACCCTTGGCGTATCGTTCTTTCAAGATTTCAAGTGGCGTTCTATGGCCTTGCTGTTGTCCAGGCCTACCAAGATAACGGAGCAGCGCAACCACACCAAGAATAAGAATTATCCAGAAAAGTACCATTGGTATCCACCCCAATACGCCAAACCCGTTCCAGCCACCCATCATATTATTCCATCCGCCATAACCCATCATCGGATTACCACCTCCCCCCACTTGTGGTGAGCCTGCCGAACCCATCATCCACATCATAGGCATAAAACCAGCTCCATTTTGAGGAAGTTGTACTGAAGTATCACAACCACTTAGTCTTTTCCCCATCACAATATGCATCTCTCGCTCGCCTTCCTCTCCCATCATGCTTATCATCATTTGATTCATCAAGACATGTCTTTGAGTATCACCGATGGATTGACCCATGAAGTATTCACCCAAAGAGTTATAAGTTTCATCTGTAAGATTTTTACAATCAAGTTGTTTTGCTTGGAGCTTTTCCCAGATTTCTTTTCCCTCAGCTTCCTCACGGGCAGTGTGATTGTCGGAAGACTCGTTTATCTGTGGGGACTGCGCAAAATTAGGAGTAGCTGACAGAAAAAGGGTGGAGAAAATAATAGCAATGGCAACAAGTAAAGATTTGCTCATATTGTTTCACTTTAAACTAACAATATTATATCAAAAATCTAAGCCTCAGAAGTGATAAAATTAGAGTATAGTTAAAAGGAGAATGTCCTGAGCGAGTTATAATTGTGAACGTAGTGAGCAATTTAACGAGTCGAGGGATCTTACCCAGTTACCACTTCTACATTCTTCGCTGTTCAGACAATTCCCTTTATTGTGGTATGACTTCAAACCTGAACAAAAGATTAGAAGAACACAATTCAAAGGGTTCGAAGGGCGCAAAGTATTTGAGAGCAAAGAAGCCGGTAAAAGTAGTTTATACTGAGAAACATCCTGATATTAAATCTGCAATGAATAGAGAATTACAAATCAAAAAGTGGACCAAAGCCAAGAAAGAAGCATTAGTTAGCAGTGATCTAAAGTTGCCCAAAAAACTGTAAATAGCATCCTAGTCCCGCAACTTCGATTTAGCCTCAAAATAATGCTTGACAGTTAATTAATTCTTAAAGATAATGTATGCCCCATGGACAAAAAGACATTAAAAGATTTAGAAATGGTTCTAGATAAGAAACTTGATCAAAAATTAGATCCGATTAAAAAGGTACAAGGTGAACATTCAAGTAAGCTCGATGCTTTAACTCTTGATATGATTGATGTTCAGAAAAAAACAGATATGATAGCAGATATTCATGATATGTCGAAAGATACAAAAGAAAGAGTTGATAACCACGAGCAGAGAATACAAACTATAGAATCTGCGTCATAACTTTTAACTTCAATCTAGCTCCAGAATTTTCTGATTTTCAGTTATAGGATAATAGAATTCGAACTTCGTTTAGGTATTTAGATTGGCATCCAATTACCTAATGATGTTAAAACATCAAGAGCAAGCAATATCAACATCAGCAATGAAATCATTACTGCGAACACAAAAACTTAACCGATTTCTGATAAACTAATTCCGGGTATTTGATAATTTCTAACCAGTTAGCGGTTCGGAAAATATATTCCTGAGTGTCATCGAAGGATCGTCAACTACTCCCAGCCATTCGACTCACTTCGTTCGCTCATGGCTATAGCCCTTTGAGTGAGGAGAATGTCCTGAGCGAGTTATAATTGTGAATGTAGTGAGCAATCTAACAAGTCGAGGGATCTTACCTAAGTCTTGGCTCAAAAATAATCACCTCAAGATAAAGAGAGAGAAAATTCAGGCCTTATCCTTGTAAATTGTCGAAATACCAATTCGTATTCTTCTGGTAACTTCTTTATGTAACCAAAATAAGTTTTCGATCATATATAATTAAATTTAGCACCGGATGAACTGGTACCAAAAAACGATAAAATCAGTGCTTCTAGAGTTGGAGGTAAATTTCGAAAAGGGCCTCTCAAACATCCAGGCAGAAGAGAGACTAAAAACATCTGGCCCCAATATCCTCGCCTCAAAAAAGAAAGAAACCTTATTCAGGGTTTTCTTAAAACAGTTTAGGAGTCCCTTAATCTACATCCTGATTTTCGCGGCTACGATAGTTGTCCTACTCGGCCAAAGGACTGATGCTTTGGTAATTATTGCGGTTATCATAATTAATGCTGTCATCGGCACTATTCAAGAAGGTAAAGCAAGGAATTCTTTAGAAAAACTCAGGAGCTTGGCAAAACATAAAGCCTTAGTCAGGCGCGAAGGTCAAGATATCTTAATTTTCGCAGAAGGAGTTGTGCCGGGCGATATTTTAATTCTTCACGAAGGCGACAGAGTTGCTGCCGACGCAAGAATTATCAAATCGGAGAGCCTTACAGCTGACGAATCAACTTTAACGGGAGAAGCCTATCCGGTTCCTAAAATATCTGATGTCATTATCAGAGAAAATTTAGTAGTCGGCGACCAAAGAAATATGCTGTTTTCCGGTACAAGCGTTTCTTCCGGTTACGGGGAAGCTATTGTTGTCTCAACCGGACTGAACTCGGAACTTGGCAAAATCTCAAAGGATCTTCTGGAAACATCTGGCATCCCGCTGCCACTTGAAAAGAAAGTCCAAAAACTTAGCCATCAGATTGCTATTGCGGTAGCGGCAATTGCGGGGTTGGTATTTGTATCTGGATTGTTAAGAAACATACCGACAAGAGAAATCTTTGGGGCAGTTGTTGGTCTTTCGGTCTCGATTATCCCTGAGGGGCTTCCTGTGGTAGTAACTATTGTTTTAGCTCGCGGCGTCTGGAGAATGGCTAAAGCGAAAGCGATTGTGCGACAGATGGCAGCGGTTGAGGCAATGGGTTCAGCAGATACTTTATTGGTTGATAAAACCGGCACTATCACCACAGGCAACATGCTCATAAAACAAATCTTTCTGGATACAGCCCATTTTACAGTTGGGGGAGTTGGCTATATCCCTCAAGGAGATATTAAAGGTGAAAATCCGGCAAACCCGGAAAGGCTAAAAAGCCTTTTAAAATTAACCTATCTTTCCCTAAAAGCGGATGTCGTCAACGAAAATGGTAATTGGAAACCCATTGGCGACCCCACAGAAGCAGCAATCGCTGTACTTTGCCGAAAA
>MFBZ01000014.1 GCA_001776545.1 Candidatus Curtissbacteria bacterium RIFCSPLOWO2_12_FULL_41_16
AAGCAGCAATCGCTGTACTTTGCCGAAAAGCTAGTCTTTCAAAGGTGCAACTTCAAAAAGATTATAAAACTGTTGGAACAAAGCCTTTTGACTCAAAGAAAAGATACCTTGAAGCAACTTTTGCCAAGGGCAAAGAAGTCTGGGAAGTGTTTGTAGGGGCACCTGATTTTTTAAGTAAGAGCCTCAAAATCGACCATCACTTAACACAAGAATATCACAAGCTCACGAAACTTGGTTTGAGAGTTGTAGGAGTTGCCGTGTTTGGACCAAAGAATAAACAACTTTTCGGATATGCACTTTTTGCGATTGACGAGGAAATAAGGCCAAATGTTGACAAGTCTATATATGAAGCAAAAAAAGCGGGCTTCAGGGTTGCTATGATGACCGGCGATTTTCCTGCTACCGGAAAATCAATCGCTCAAGAGGTCGGTATTTTTCAGAATGGTGATAAGGTACTTACTGGTGAAGACATTGAGAAAATGTCTGAAACGGAACTGGCTGAGTTGATTGACAAAGTTTCTGTATTTGCTCGAATCACTCCCTTGCACAAACTTAAAATTGTAAATGCTTTTAAAAAGAAAGGTCATGTGGTGGCAATGACTGGTGATGGCGTCAATGACGGACCAGCGCTTCAAGCAGCAAATTTAGGAATTGGTCTAGGTTCGGGAACGCAAGTTGCTAAAGATGCATCCGACATTGTTCTTGTCGACAACAACTTTTCAACGATTACAGCCGCTATTGCGGAAGGTCGAGGGATTTATTTAACACTTAAAAAAGTGATTCTTTACTTGTTTTCTACCAGCTTTGGGGAAGTGCTGGTAATTTCTGCTGCAATTCTTTTAGGTTTACCATTACCACTGGTGGCTGTTCAGATAATTTGGCTAAATTTTGTTACCGATGGGTTTTTGGACATCTCGCTTGCCCAAGACCCCCCAGAAGATAATCTTTTGTCTCAAAAAGTAGGAATCAAAAATTTGATAGACAATCTGATGCTCGGAAGGATCTTTTTAATGGGGTTTGCGATGCTAGTTGCAACCCTACCTATATTTTATTTTTACACGACCCATTCATCATTAACTTACGCAAGAAGCATGGCTCTTTTGACTCTTTCAATAATTCAGTGGTTTAATGCTTTAAATATCCGCTCGAGAGAGCAATCTCTATTTAAGATGCCCCTCACTAATAATTGGTTTTTGATTGGAGCTTTTATAATTGTGTTTTCACTGCAACTTTTTGCAATTCATACTCCACTAGGCAATAAGTTGTTACACACTACTCCTCTGGCCTTAAATGATTGGCTTATTGCAGCTCTTGCCAGCTCGTTAATAATTATTTTTGAAGAATTAAGAAAGATTTTTGCCCGGCAGAAATCTAGTATTGCCTTAAACCTGATATAATTTTTTTAAAATTGATTTTTAATATTTAACTTATGCTTCTTATCTACATCTTAACCTTCACCTTTATAGGTAGTATTGCCTCATTGGTCGGAAGTTTCTTCCTTCTAACAAGAAGACGGTTAACCGAATCTTTTTCCGGTCAGATTATCAATTTTGCGGCCGGCGTATTACTTGCCACGGCCTTTTTGGATCTTTTACCTGAAGCCGCCAAAGAAGCGCGTGGGGGCAACATTTTTACGCCAGTCCTTTTGGGTATAGTAATTTTCTTTTTTGCCGAAAGATTTATTCAATGGTTTCACGGACATCATCAACACGGTCAAATGACAAATACTTGGCTAATACTTGCCGGCGATGGGGTACATAACTTCATTGACGGGGTGATAATCACCGCCAGTTTCTTAACCAGCATCCCATTGGGAATCGTCACATCCCTGGCAGTGGGCGCTCATGAAATTCCGCAGGAAATTGCTGACATGAGCGTGCTTTTAGCCAACGGATTATCAAAAAAAAGGGCACTTTTATACAATTTTTTATCGGCCCTTACTGCCTTCGCCGGCGCCATACTTGCCTTCTTTTTCGCAGCAACTATCCGAGAAAATCTATATATTTTCCTGTCTTTAACCGCCGGTTTTTTTATTTATATCTCAGCAAGCGACTTGATTCCATCCTTACACGAAAAATATCTTAAAAATAGGCGGTTTTCTGATTCTCTGATTTTTATCTCGGGGATTCTTGCGGTATTTATCTTTTCCCGGATTTTTAGAGGTTAGTACTTCAGCAAAACCCGGCCGATAACTTGCGAGCTTTTAACGGATTCTGGTTTTGTACTTTCTTTCTTATTATCACCAGAAACATAAAGTGCCTTGCCGACGATTTTATCGATTTTTTTCAAGTAAAATTTATGTCCCTTTTTAAAAACAATGACATTCCCAGCCTTGAACTTTATCCAATTAAACGTCAAAACATGATCACCAGGTTGAAAGATTGGAAGCATGCTTCTTTCGTGGATTATAAATCTGGATAAAGGAAAGATTTTTAGGTCCGCAATCCGGAGCTTGTCGAAAGATGAGGACCGCAAGCTTTGCTTTAGCCCCGAAGGGCGCAAGCTTTGCTTTAGCCCCGAAGGGCGCAAGCTTTGCTTTAGCCCCGAAGGGCGCAAGCTTTGCTTTAGCCCCGAAGGGCGCAAGCTTTGCTTACTTCGGAAGAACAAGCTCACCTTCTGTAGGATAACCCGATTTTACGCGGGTGGTTTCCCTTCCTTTTGTTTGCCAAAATATTTCGGCAAATTTCTGAACAGATACTAAAAGCGCCTCGGCTTCTTCTGAATTTACTTCCTGTCTTACGCGAGAAGCTTGCTTCATTATCTCAAAAACTAAATCATGGAGGTCTTTGTACTTTGCAAGATGTTCTGGCTTGAAATAATCTCCCCATATCACTCTTACTTGTTGTTTCAAAAGCTCAGCGTGTTCTTCTTTAACATTGGTAAGCCTTGATATCTGAGAAATTATCTTTTTTCTTTCATCAAATTCAGGATTAGCAGAAGACGCCTTAACTTCACTTATCATTTTAGTCATTCTAATTATTGTATGCGCAGCCATCTGCGCCTCGTGTGGATCGTAAATTCCACAAGGAACGTCACAGTGGGCAAAAACTGCATCCGGCTTAAATATTCTGTCAATAAACCTCAAAATATTCACGAAAAAATTATATATCACGCAGCAAAAATACTTCTGTAAGATCAATTACAAAAACAAGAAGAATACTCTAAAACTTTAAGATGTACTTTTTATCAAATGAAATACCGGAAGGCAAAAGCCTTTTTAAAGAAAGATGCCCCAAAATATTATTCATTAAAATATACGATGCGCTTATCCCTAAAGCAAATATTGACCGTTCCATAATTACTACCGGAATCAAAGATATCCAAACGGCAGCCGGCATGTTAAAGGCCCAAATCCAAATCGCTCCGCCAACAGCATGCGCGGTCATTGTTGCTCCTAGGGCTCTCAAAACCAAAAATCTATCTCTAAACGGCCAAACCAAAAAGGGAATTAGCCAAAACAAACTATAGAACCAGACACCTCTTCCGATAGGATGCAAGTTAAATGCAATAATCGAAATTGCCGGAACAATAAGCAACCGGCCTTCTCTTTTGGCAAAAAACCAAACACCAAACACTGTCGGAATAAAACGGAGTGTCGCCAAAAATTTTAAGCCGGACGTCCCCTCAACCCCGCTAAAACCATGAAAAATGAGGTGAGAAATCTGCATTGCCAAAACCGAAACAATCCCCAAGCCGGTCCCTAAAAATGCACCAGAAACAGGCACAAAAAGATCAAAAAGAGTAAATTTAACCCGAGAACCGGCAAGAGTATTAACCGGAATCTGCAAGGCGATAAAACCCAAAATAACAAAAATTAAGATAAAAAGTATTCTATTTCCAGCTGGCTTTACACTTTGACTTTTCACTTTGACTTACCTAGTCCCGGAATAAATCCACCGGCAACTTCAATGTTACCACCATTTATATAATATGCATCGGGAGAAATCAAGAATAAAAGAACTTTAACAACATCCTCATATGTTGCACTTCTCCCGGTCGGAAAATCAGAATCTTTAAAAATATCTGTCGAAAGTGACCCTGGCGAAACCATATTTATCCTGATGGCGTATCGTGCCTCCTCAAATGCCATTATTTTTGTCAAGAGATAAACACCGGTTTTGGCGAAAAAATAAGGGGTTGATTTTTCAAGAAGATTAACTCTTTCGGCACCCACAGCACCAATATTGATAATCTGGCCCGACTTTTGTTTTCTCATCACGGGCAAAACTGCCCGGCAGCAGTAAAAGCTGGAGTAGAGGTTTGACTCAATAATATTCCTAAACTCCTCAGCTGTTGTTTCTGAAAATTTTTTGTAAAGGAAATTTCCGACATTGTTAACCAAAAGGTCTATTCGCCTAAAACTTTTAAAAATTTCCTTAAACATTCTGCCGACCTGTGCCTCATCCTTTAAATCGGCAGGAACAGCGATTGATCGGCCCGACTTTAATTTTACTTCGTCAAGAACCTTAATCGCCTCTTGCCGACTCTTGTTATAACAAATAACCAATGTATATCCTTGTTTGCTAAGAGCAATAGCTATTGCTCTGCCAAGACCTTTTGCAGAACCTGTAACTACTGCGACTTTTTCCATCAGCTCAGATTCTAACAGAGTTTTGACTTTAGGGGCAATTTCGGCTAAATTATCTTTGTGGGCAGATACGCGACATACTTGTTAACTTTACTGGTCATTTTACTCCTTGCAGCTATCGGCTATTTTATTTTCCAAAATCAAAAACTCATTAGTCACCTAACCCGGCAGCAAAATGCAGCATCAACCTCTTTTCCAATTCAAACCCCAAGCCCAATACCGACTCAAATAGCCAGCCCTTCCGCCTCACCTTCAAAAGTATTTTCCAAATCTCAAGTTCAGAAAAACATTGAAGCAGCTATAAATTCCAAAAACTTGGCTGCGCTTGCGTCTTACATGACCATGCCAAAAGTAGATTTTTCATTAATGTCGTCAGAATGCTGTCAACCGATGACACCTGACGAAGCGGTTATTCAGATGAATTACATTGACCAAGGAATTCCCCTCGACTTCAATCAAGGCTCAGACATTATCAAAAACCTCAAAACCAAAAATCCACAGCTGGCTAATTCTTACATCGGAGTTTCTAACAATAAAGAACATCTGGCTGCTTTTACAATCAACAATCAAAATCGCATCTCGGCAATCCAGCTGGCCATCACCTGGAAACTATACAACTATTAGTTTCTGGAAGGTTTTAAAAAAGGTTAATTGTTAACTACATCCTTTATCGTCTGAGTCCAAGTTTGATCGCCCTTCTTTTCTCGATACTGCCAAAAGTGCGCTCCCCACAGGCCTACAGACTCAATCTCATACGATTTCAGGAAACTATCAGCAGCTTTGATGTCGGCAGGTTCAAAAGAAAGAAACAGGTCTTGGGCCTCTTCTAATTTCTTAATATAGGGTTCTGCCTGCATTTCTAAAATCCAAAAACGATTGCCATTTGCCTCAACCTTTTTCTTAATTTCTGAAAGATCAGGAGAGGCAAGCCCCCAGGAATATACCGGCCATACAAAATGGTCCGGCCAGAAGATATGGATTTCTCGATTAAAAATTTTTGCATTAAATAAATCAATCCCTTTTGTCTTAAAAAAGGCATTTACCGCAAAAACATCACCCGGTTTTAATATGGGAAGCAATTCTTCCCAGCTTTTATCGTAGAAGCCAACAGCTGCATGGTTAAGAATAATCGGCCGTTTTCCAGGATCAGTTTTTCTTACAACATCAACTTCGGCGGCAACAAGGGACGGGTCAATCTTCCACCTGTTAACATTACCGATTAATGGTTCATTTTCCACCTGCCAGAAAATAATATTGTCGTAAACTGATAACTCACCAACAACTTCACGATCAACCTCAATTAAGTCCTTGGCAATCGGATGATCAGCAGTAAGTCTATTCCCAAACTTAATTTTCGATCTGACTTCATTTGGTAAATGGAACTCAGGATAATATGGAGTTTTGACACCAAGAGCAATAACAACTTTGACATTTCTCTTTTTAGCTTCTTCAATCGCAAATTTGAGATCATCAATCACCAACTTACCTGATTGATCAACCATCTCGTCCCAAAAAAAGGGGAGTCTAGCCCAATCAAAATTAAACTCGTCGAGCAGTTTTACATATGCTTCTCTCGGTTCCAAACCATACCAACCGGCCTGCTCAAAACTATACGAAGTTCCGTAAACCGGCCGGAAGCCTGGGTCAAATTTCCTGATTGGGATGATGTTTGCGAAGGCTCCGGCAATGTAAATCGAAAAAAGCAAAAGGGAAACTAAAATTCCTCTTAAAACCATTGCCAAATTATACCAGTAATAATTAGAAGGATTTAAAATAGAATGTTAGGATAAAAGGACTCCACCGTCGACTACAATCTGAGCTCCTGTTATATATGAAGCCATGTCACCGGCTAAAAATAAGGCGACTTTGCCGATCTCATCCGGTTCTCCCATTCTGCGCATCGGGATCTTTGCCAAAAACGCCTCGATCATCCCTGACATATCAATACCGGCAGCCGGTGCGCCTTTTTGAATTTCTTCAACACCCGGAGTGGCGATTCCGCCGGGAGCGATGGCATTCACCCAAATTTTATGTGGCGCAAGCTCCAGGGCCACGTTTTTGGTAAAACCCCAGACGCCATGTTTTGAAGCATCATAATGCGCAAGGCCTATTGCTGATGGATGCAAAGCGTCAACCGAGGTAATATTAATGATTCTTCCTCCCTTGCCCTGCTTAATCATCTGAAGAGAAACGTGCTTCGTACACAGAAAAACGCCTGCCAAATTAACCGAAATTACCTTGTCGAAATCGGATAAAGTCATCGCGACAACACTGGTACTGGGAAATATTCCGGCATTATTAACCAGAATATCGCAGGAACCAAACGTGTCAAGCGTCTCCTTGACCATCTTTTTAACATCATCTTGAGATGCTACATCGACTCCTACGGCACGAACCTCAAAACCAAGACCTGAAAGATAAGAGGCGGTTTGATCTGCCAGCTCTTTTTTAAAATCAGCAATCATAACGGCGGCACCGGCTTCGGCAAATCGGTAGGCAACTCCTAGTCCAATTCCTCGTGCGGCCCCCGTCACAATTGCAACTTTGCCGGAAAGATTCAGAAGTTGGTTTAGTGGAGTTTTTTCTTCCATATAAAACATTATAACAATCAAAGTGATCTTCAAACAATCTGAAACTGTTGTCTGGCTGGTTTTCAGTGTGTTAAATTGAATTAAAGCCGCAAATTTTTGTCAATGGACTCAAAACTAATTAAAAAGAGCCTGCTCCCTCAAAAAATTACGCCTAACCTAGTAAACTACGAAAAGGTCTACCGGTCATTTTTATGGAAAGACGCCGCCAAAGAAATCGAGTTTAAAAACGGCAAGCTCAATGCTGCTTACAACGCTATCGAAAGAAATGCTCTAAATTGGCGCAAGAACAAAGTTGCGCTTTACTGGATTGGTGAAAACTTGGAAAAGCAAAAGTTTACCTTTGCAGAATTAAACGACTTTTCCAATCAATTTGCCAATTTATTGCACACTCTAAAGATCGAGCAGAGTGAACGGGTCTTTTTCTTTCTCTCACGCGTGCCAGCGCTCTACTTTGGTTTTCTCGGTACCTTAAAGCGTGGAGCCATAGCAGGCACTATGTTCGCCGCTTTTGGGCCGCAGGCAATTGCTGATCGCGTGGGAAACAGTTCCGCTAAAGTTTTAGTAACTGAACCGGAGCTATTTGACCGGGTCGAAAAAGCCGCCAAGACTCTACCGGAGTTAAAAACTATTTTGGTAACAGGTGATCCTAAATTTGCGAAAAATAAAAAAATCAGCGGGAAAAAAGTTTTTAGTTTTGACCAACTTCTTAATAAGGAGTCCAGGGATTACAAAACTAGACTTATGGACCCGGATGATCCCGCATTTATGCTCTATACTTCCGGAACTACGGGCAAACCGAAGGGAGTGGTTCATGCTCACCGCGCAATTATCCATGAACATATCAGTGCAAAGTACGTTCTGGATTTGCGCGATGACGATGTTTATTGGTGTACGGCCGATCCCGGATGGGTAACAGGTATCGCCTACGAAATTTTAGGTTCGTGGAGTAATGGCGCCACAACTGTGGTTTTTAACGGCCGCTTTGACCCTGAAACCTGGTACAAAATCATTGCCGACTATAAGGTTAACGTTTGGTATACGGCGCCAACGGCGATAAGAATGCTTGAGGCCGCGCCAGACAATCTTGTAAAAAGGTACGATTTATCATCACTTCGGCATTTGGCCTCAGTCGGTGAACCTTTGAACCCGGAACCAATCCGCTGGGGCTTGAAAGCCTTCGGTCTTCCCTTCCACGACAATTGGTGGCAAACGGAAACCGGCGGAATATTAATTGCCAATTATCCGGCGATGGACATAAAACCTGGGTCAATGGGACGACCGCTTCCGGGAATCTGTGCCGCAATTGTTGATGACAACGGCAAAGAACTTGGGCCGGGCAAAGAAGGTAATTTGGCAATCAAGCCCGGTTGGCCTTCTATGATGAAGACTATTTGGAAGCGTCCTGAAAAATATCAGTCTTACTTTAAAGGCGATTGGTATGTTTCCGGTGATCGTGCCTGGGTTGACCGCGACGGGTATTTTTGGTTCATCGGCAGGGCAGATGATGTTATTAAAACTTCAGGTGAGCGGGTTGGTCCATTTGAGGTCGAGTCGGCCTTGGTTGAACACCCCGCGGTTGTTGAAGCAGGGGTAATCGGCAAACCTGATCCTATGAGAGGGGAAATTATCAAAGCTTTTGTTAAGTTAAGAGACGGGGTTAAACCTTCGGAAGAACTCAAGGATGAACTCGCGCAGTTTGTCAAAAAACATTTGGCGGCTCATGCTTATCCGCGGGAAATTGAATTTATTGATAAACTTCCAAAAACACGTTCCGGAAAAATTATGCGCAGGATTCTTAAAGCCAAAGAACTAAATTTACCGGTTGGCGATACATCAACCCTTGAGGAGTTTTAAATGGACAAGGAGAGTTTTGTCTGGAAAGTAGCAGGCGCAGCCGGCGAAGGCATAATGACAACCGGTCTTCTTCTTTCAAAAACTTTTGCCCGATCCGGATGGCATGTTTTTGATTACAGCGAATACCCTTCCCTAATCCGCGGAGGCACAAACACCTACCAGGTTCATGCTTCAAAGTTTCCGGTTTACTGTCAATCATCAAGAATAGATCTTTTGGTTGCGATAAATAAAGATGGGCTTGAAAAACATCTTGGGGAAATTGATCAAGGGTCAATTGTACTTTATGACAAAGAGGACGACAAAATTGAAATCAATAAGTATCAAATCACCGGCAAGACATTTAACCTGCCGATGGTTCGTCTTGCCAAAGAATTTGGGGGTAAAGAAGTTATGGGAAATAACGTTGCTCTCGGAGCCTCCGTCTATTTGCTTGGTCTTGATATAAGCCTACTTGACGAGGTGATTAACGACGTTTTTTCAAATAAGGGGAAAAATGTAGTCGAGTTAAACCAAAAGGCGGCTCATGCTGGATATGATTACTTAAAAGCTCGAATACCACAAATACCGCCTCTGACCAAAGGACAGTCTCAGTTTTTAACAATGACTGGCAATGAGGCGATCTCCCTGGGATCTTTGGCCGGGGGTTTGCAGTTTTACGCTGCCTACCCCATGACGCCGGCAAGCTCTATCCTCCATTATCTTGCCGAAAAAGCCAAAGACGCAGGAATTGTCGTCAAACATGCTGAGGATGAAATAAGCGCTGTTAACATGGCTCTTGGCGCATCATTTGCCGGAACAAGGGCAATGGTGGCAACATCAGGCGGGGGATTTTGCTACATGGTTGAGGCTTTAGGGCTTGCCGGAATAGCCGAATTGCCTCTTGTTATTGTTGAGGCTATGCGCCCGGGACCAGCCTTAGGAATGCCCACCTGGACTGCTCAAGGCGATCTTAAATTTATTTTAAACGCCGGCAATGGGGAATTTCCGCGTTTTGTTCTTGCTCCCGGCGATGCGCTTGAGGCTTTTGATCTTGCCCGTCGTGCCCAGGAACTCGCAGAAAAATATCAGACTCCGGTAATTCTTGTCTCCGACAAACACTTATCCGAAAGCAGATATAGCCTGAAACTTGAAACGTCAATTTTTATCAATAGACGATATGGTTTTTCACAAAATCCAAAACAGGGTCAGAATGACGCTTATCCTCGCTACCTGCTAAATGATTCAAACATAAGTGATCGAACTGTCCCTGGAATCATTGGCGGAACACACATCGCCAACAGTTACACCCATAATCAATACGGACTCTCTTCGGAGGAGTCAAATGAGAGCAAATCGCAGGTCGACAAACTATTCCAAAAATTAGAAAAAATGAGACTGGAAATACCTCAGCAATTTTGGGAAGTAGAGCCAAATTCCCAAATCACGTTCATTTCTTTCGGCTCGACAAAAGGCCAAATCAAAGAAGCAAAGCCCAAGCTCAAAAAGGAAAACATTCCAATTAACATGCTTAATCTTTCCTGGCTTTGGCCATTTCCCAAAGAACAGGTTAGACAAGCTATAAAAAGTTCACAAAATGTAATTGTCGTCGAAGGCAACAGTCAGGGCCAATTGGCGGATTTAATAACCCAGGAAACAGGAATTATTATCAAAAACAGGCTTAACCGCTATGATGGCCGACCCTTTTATGTAGAAGACATTGTTGATTATGCGAAAAAGTTAACGAAAAATGCCTGATTATCCTTTCGCTCCAACTTGGTGCCCGGGCTGCGGGAATTTCGCCATTTGGGCGGCGCTAAAAAATGGAATTGCCACAACCGGTGTGCCTTCAGAAAAATTTGCCATTTTTTACGATGTGGGATGCGCCGGCGATATGGCCGACTTCAACACTTACTATGGCTTTCACACGCTACATGGCAGAGCCTTACCAACTGCAGTTGGTGCCAAACTGGCAAATCACGATCTTAAAGTTATAGTTGTTATTGGCGATGGAGGTTGCTACGGGGAAGGTGGTACTCATTTTATTAACCTCATGCGCGGCAATCACGACATCACGGTTTTAGTCCACAACAACCACCGCTACAGCCTGACAACCGGCCAAATGAGTCCGACCACCGAAAAAGGCACCAAAACCAAATCAACCCCGGAAGGCAGCATCGAGGAGGCGCAAAACCCAATAGCGCTGGCCGTCTCAAACCATGCTACGTTTGTCGCCCGGGAATTTGCCCCTGATATTGCTCGTTTAGCTTCACGTATCACCCAGGGAATTAAACACGGCGGATTTGCCTTAATTGATATCCTTCAACCGTGTCCAATTTTCAATCCGGTTCAAAGTCCCAACTGGTATCGGGAACGTCTGGTTAAATTGGAGGATGAAGGGCACTCCAGCGAGAATCTTGAAGCCGCTTGGAAACAATCAATGAGAACTGATAAACTGCCAATCGGCCTCTTTTTTCAGGAGTCAAAACCGGCATACCATGAACAAGTTACAGAACTCCAAGATTTACCTCTTGTCAAGCATCCAATCGAAACGGTCAATCTTACTAATCTTTTAAAAGAGTTTAAGTAGGTAGATTATAGCGTAAGGAGCAGAAGCTGCCGAATAAGGCTAAGAGTAGAAAGGCAAGTAGGTTAGTTTTCAATTTTTAACTGGTCATTAATTATTTTTGCGGAAATTAGCCTTATTACAACCTTAAAATGATAAAAAAGCAAAAGAATTATTAAAGAGGGGAGTATCAAATTAAAAATTGCGCCCAGCGACAAAATTAAAAGTCTAACGTCTCTTTTTATATTAACAAATTTTAGCATGTAAAAATTCAACCTTTTGCCTGTCATTACTTGAAACTTATTAGGCATATAACCGTCAAGTCCCAAGCCAAAGATAATAAATAAGGAAATAGGGATTATCCAATAATTTCCTGTTATTTTTAAGTATCCTAAAGCCATTCCACTAACAACTGCGGTATCAATATATTTGTCTAAGTTGGCATCTAGAAATCCGCCCCATTTAGACTCTTTGAATTTCAGCCTTGCCAGTTCGCCATCGCATCCGTCCAAAATAGACATAAACTGAATTAAAAGACCACCAAATATCAACCAAGGATAAATGCCGGAAGCAAGTAAAAAGAAGGTTGGAATTGCCAAAAATAAAATAATAAAAGAAATTATATTAGGAGTAATCGGCGTATTAACCAGATAGCCAGAGATAAAGGTGGAAATTTTTCTATTAAGCCCCTTGGAAATAATTCCATCCTCACTTTTAGAAAGACTTCTAACAAACTTTTTTTGGGCAAATTTAATATCTTCCCAGGTATCACAATCTGCCCAAAAACTGCCTTTATTATCCAAAGTCCTAAGATTACCTTCCGGGATTAGCATCCTCATACCGTCACTTAAAGAATTCTTACCTTGTTTGGTGGTTTTTTCCAAAACTTTAAAAATATAAGGAGAGCAAACAAACATTCCGGTATCGTAAGCGTTGAAGACTTCAAGATTTTTATTAAGGGCAATAACCTTACCATTCTGAACCATTACTTTAGTTGTGTCTTTAACGTCAAGAACCGAATCGAGATTTTTCTCAATTGCCAGGGCGCATTCATTATTTTTAAGCTTAAGTCTCTGAATCCTTATCAGAGTGTTTGGATTAAATACATGGTCACTCATTAAAAGAACAAAGTTTTTGCTAAAGTGATTGCGCGCCGCAAGAGTTGAAATTCCATTTGCTTTTTTCCATTTGTCGTTTTGAACGAAGGAAATAGAAATACCGTATTTTGTACCGTCACCAAGAAATCCTTGAAGCTTTCTGCCTTTATAACCGGTTACTATTACAAACTCGCAAATGCCTGCTTCTTTTGCGCCCAAAATTACCCGTTCTATAATCCTTAAGCCCAAAAGCGGCATAAGCGACTTGTGTTGCCCGCAAGTTACTGGTTGCATTCTTGTACCGTTTCCGGCTGCTATAATTAATGCCTTCATAAATTTCTCATTTTATATTTTTCAGATACAAAAAATCGGGTATTTTTAAATACCCAACATATCAATTCATGACAGATAATAATTTAAGATTTACTCTATGATAAAAAGAAGACTGTTTTTACTTGAGTAAAAGTGAAAGCATTATACCAGAATCATTGCCCATTATCAACTATAGGTTTTGCTTGCTATCCGAAACTTTCTAGACCTCTGAAGCTTTATGCGAAAGAGATGGCAAAGGGTAGTGTCGGCACGTCGTAGACCCTGAGCGAAGTTGATGCAGAGCTTGTACTATATACAATGATTGAATTTGCCAATTACGACAAGGCGATTATAGTTTCTGGCGATGGAGATTTTTATTGCCTTGCAGATTATCTGGTAAAGAAAAACAGGTTAAGTAAAATAATCGTTCCTAATTCAAAATATTCTTCACTTCTCAGAAGATTTGGCTCCTTTATTGTAAATGTCAATTTGTTCCGAGGAAAAGTAGAAGCCTAAAAAAAGAGAGGCATTCCCTCGGGACAAAACCCTTTGGTAGTCCTCTCATCGTGATTAACATTATACTATCAAATCTGTTTCTGTTTGTCAAAAAATTGCAGGAGAACTTTTTGGGTTTTATGTAAAGATTAGCTTACGGTTTTAACCTCAATTACATCTTCCAGCGGAATATCGACACTGGCATGAGCTTCTCTTACCTTGTCTGCGCTCTCTGCTTCGGTTATACAGTAAGCAAAGCCTTTTTCAAGACTGTAGTGGGCATGGGTTGCATCAAGGCCCATTTTGTTTGCCGCATCTTTGTATTTGTGGAATCCATCGACTGCTTTTTGATCATCCATTACGCCTATATCAGTCGTTTTATGAACTCCTAAAAACTGCGCCATTTTTGTTTCACCTCCTTAATGTGAGTAAGTATAGCATGCCGAAAATCGAAGCTAAAAATGTATTGTGTCGAGTCTAACTCGACTGACCGCGTTTGACGCGGTGCCGACACGTAGACCCTTCGATTAACTTAGGGTAAACGATGTTATTTATCCTGAAGAATGAAGGAGAACTTTTTGGGTGCAAAGCTTAAGCAGCGTTTTCTAATCTTTGAATTCGTTCATCCTGTTCTTCAGTTTTTTCTTTATTATCTTTTATTAAACTATAAAGGTCTGGCAAAATATCTGTTTTCTTTCGAACATCAATTATATCAAGTGTGAGTGAATCTAGCTTTACAGAATGTTCGGCAAGCTTTTTATTAATTGGTTTAAGTTCCTCTTGGAGAACCTCTTTTATTTGTTCTAGGGTTACGTCAGTCATCGATCTACATTATGGTTTTGTTTTTGGCCTATGTCAAGATCAAGAAATTGAGGCTAAAAATGTGCTGTGTCAAGTCTAACTCGACTGACCGCGTTTGACGCGGTGCCGGGAGTCCCGCCAGAGGCGGATAAACTCCGTCGCGACAAGCGCGACTCCACTCCAAGACAAACAAAATCTCGCATAACAAATTGCCATGCGAGATTTTGTGCCGGCACATGGACGATGTTAGAACTTTTTACGAAAATTGTTTCATCGAGAAAGAATGTACTCCAATAGAGGAATATCGCCTTGGTTTGATATAATTCTACGAATGATCACCTTCAAATTACCTAAGCTTAAACTTCCTCAAAACTTCGAGAAAATACACTCTACTCTGAAAAAACAAGGCATTTTAGGAAATTATGCACCACGTTTTAATTTTCCGGACGAGCCACAATTCTATCAATTTCTTTGTGAAAGAAAGGTTAACCAACCTCATACCAAAGAAGGCTTCGGCTATGGCTGCAGTGAAGTCAAAGAAGAAGCAGCGGTAACGGCAATAGCAGAAGCAATTGAGCATTACTGCGTTCTTTTCGAACAGGAAAAGCTTTTCATAAAAGAAAACTTCAGGAATTTGGGAAAAAGCGCCATAGACCCACTTCGCTTTAAAGTTTTTTCGAATTCTCAGTTAAAACAGAAATTTTTTAGTAAATTCAAGTTTGATGACGATACCGTTTTTAACTGGATAGAAGGCTATTCTCTAACCCGTAAACAAAAAGTACTTGTTCCAGCCCAGCTAGTATATGCTAATTACCAAACCCAAAAGCGAAATGAGCCAACAATTAGAATTCCTATAAGCACTGGCGCAGCCTGCGGACCCAACCGTGAGTTTGCGCTTTATAGAGGACTTTGCGAAACAATTGAAAGAGATGCTTATATGATCAGCTACCTAAACAAACTCAAAGCCAATGTAATTGATGTTAGTAACCACGAATATCTATCAAATTTTAAACGCAGGATCACCCGTTATAATCTTATTCCATATTTTATCGAAACAACCCTCGATTTTCCGCTAACTTCCATTACCTGTATTATTATCGATCAAACAGGTATCGGGCCAGCAGTTTGCACCGGCCTCGGAGCAAGCCTGAATCCCCAAAAGTCCATTACATCGGCTGCATTGGAGGCGGTAAGAAGACACATAGCTGCCCGTGACAGGTTTTTCAGAACCAAACCGCCGCAACTCCCCGCAAGCAGTACAACCGACGGCTTTCTGCTTAGAAAGCAACGTCTTTGGGCCGCCCCTCACATGATCAAAACAATAAAACCTTTCATTACGGGACCTAAAAAGCATATCGTTGATCTTAAAAACCAAGAGTCTGCAAACGATCAGAAAAATGTAGACTTAATTATCAATAGCCTAACAGATAAAGGCTACGAAGCAATCGCAATAGACATAACCGTTCCGCAAGTACGCAACTTGGACCTTAACGTCATAAAAGTTCTGGTTCCGGAATTGCTCCCCCTCTATCATGACGAGCGTTTTCCATATAAAGAAAACTGGAGGCTTTATAATACACCAAGGCTACGAGGCCTCAAATCAGACATCCAAAAGGAGGAAGACATCGATTCACAACACCCATTTTAATATGAAGTTCAAAAACTACACTAGATTAAACAGCGATGAGATGAAAAGACCAAAAATTTCCCCAGGAACCTTTCAGAGGCTACTTTCTGAGCGCTCATCATTCAGAGGATTCTCTAAGAAACCGGTCAGTCTCGATCAGCTTTCCAAAATCCTTTATTTCTCCGCAGGAACTGTAAGGTTTCTCAGACAAGATCTTGATTCTTCAAGAAGACCATACCCATCTGCAGGTGCCAAATACCCACTTGAAATTTATCCGCTATTGCTCGTAGGCTCCGACATTAAAAAAGGTCTTTATCATTACAACGTAATTGAGCACTCATTAGAAACCCTACTTCGACCAATTAATAGTGCCGACCTGAAAGATATTTGGATGAGCCAAAAATGGTTCCGTAAGGCCTCAATTATCTTAATAATCACAGCCACTTTTGAAAGAACAACCGAAAAATACGGCCAAAAAGGCATAGGTTATTCTCTCATTGAAGCCGGTCATCTTGGCCAAAATATTTATCTTGTTGCCCAAAAAATCGGTATTGGATGTTCTGCAATTGGTGAATTTAGAGAAGACGCAATTGTGAAACTACTTGACATCAATCCCGACGAAGAATTACCAATCTATTATCTTGCTTTAGGTAATTAGCATAAATCTGATATAATTCAGTCATGGTTTGGGAAAGAATTGAACAAAAAGCTCAAGAGAGAAAAGCGGTTCAAATAAGCCAAGAGCAGGAAGACGCACAAAGAGAATTAACTAGAAAACAAGAAAATCTGCGCGTTCAAAGAGAAGCAGAGCAAGAAAGAAATGATAGACGCGAACACGTTAAGAGGTTAATGGAAGAAAGCCGCATCGTTTCCCATTTGGAAGTCATCAAAAATAAAGTTATAGGAGCCAGAAAGGATCTAATAATTGATCTAGATAAAGCTAAAGTAACATTAGCGTGGGGAAGATACCACTTAACTTTCAGAGGGGAGATTGTCTATTCAAGCTTCACAAAAGTCCAAGATTATTCGTATATCGAAGTAGAATTCCGGTTATATGATGAGACTATGAAAATAAACGGAGATGGATTATCAAGTGAACAATGGCGAAACCAAAACGAGACTGTCATTGATGCTATAGCCGATGCGTATCTTAGTCCGAAGCGCGTTAATACATCAGAAAAGAGTGACTCTTCATATTCAGGAGGATCATCCTCTTCAGGTGAATGCTGCCATAGTTGATCAACGTTATCTGGAAAGTCCCAACTCTAACTAAATTAAGTCCGGAAATTATCACAAAAACTTTTCCTCCTTGATTATCACAATTTTCAACCGTAATTTTGTGCTGTATTCTTAAAATAGTTCGAACGCATTTCGCCGCCGCAGGGGGCGAGGAAAGCCCCCCGCAAAATTCTGAAAATGCGGCGGAGCCGCACCGATGACAATTTCAAGTTTTTCGGTTCGCGGAGTGAACTGCTGGAATTCTAACGAATTCCAGCTTTGGCGGCAAATTCTTTTAATTCTTAAGAATTTCTTGAACAGTCGCCTCAGCAAAGATTTTCATAGTGTCGTAGATTTTCAATCTAGGATGATGAGGTATCAACAATTGCAAATCTGTGCAAGCCAAAATAACATGATCAATTCCTTTCGTTTCAAAATCATTAATAACTTTTATCAATTCTTCTCGGTCTTTATTATCGTGTCTGTTGGACACCAAATTGTGAATCATTTTTCCTATTTTGGCTTGCTGAAAATCGTCCGGTGTAATTTGTTTAATTCCATTTGCCATGAATGAATTTTCATACAACTTCTTATTGAGAGTTATTGAAGTAGAAATAATTCCGACTTCGGAAATGTTTTCTTTTTTTAAAAATTTTGTTGTTTCTTCGACAATACTAAGCACCGGAATTTTTACAACACTTCGTATGTCCTCGATAAAAGCATGGAGAGAATTACAGGGCATTACTAAAAAATCAGCACCGGCTTTTTCTAATTTTTTCGCTGCTTCTGAAATAAAAGGAACACAACGTTCCTCTCCCTTGCCCCTTGCAATAGCGTCTTCCTCGATATCATACGGCAGAGGAACGCTGTATATCAAAATTGGTGGCCTATTAACTCTATTGAGTTTTTGACATGAAAAAATTAACTCCAAATAAAATTCAGAAGTTGTTTCAGGTCCTAAACCACCAATTATTCCTACAGTTTTCATATACGGAATTGATTAAAAATTTTTCTTTTTCCCAACGAAACCGCCAATTCGTTTTTACCCCCAAAATCCAATACGAATTAGTCGCCGAGCGAAGCGAGGCGAACCAAAACCACTTGAAATTTCCTACGTGGTGCCGGGAGTCACTTCGCGACGCTCAGTATAAACTCCGTTGCGCTTCGCACAACTCCTCACATCAGAAACAAAATTTGAAAATGACGTGTGTCATTCCAAATTTTGTGCCGGGAGTCCCGACTACGTTAAAACTTCGTCGGATAAACTCCGTCGTCATTCGGACGACTCGGCACTAAGGCACAAATTTGAGTGACTAAAGTCACCAAATTTTGTGCCGGGAGTCGGAGTTACTTCGTCATTTCATTCCTCAGCATAAACTTCTCCTCCGACCAAGTATCACAAATCCCAATTGCAAAATTGCAATGGGAATTTGTGGTGCCGGGAGTCGGAGTCGAACCGACATAACTCGTTTTTCAGACGAGCGCGTTGACCACCTCTGCCATCCCGGCGAAAAGTGCTCCTTGAATTATACAATTTTGAAAAATTTCAGACTACTGGGCGAGAAGATTAATCTAACGCCACTCCGAAGCAGATATATTTCAATTCAACGTCTCCGATATTTCTAATCTGATGAACGCCTTTTGCCGGACA
>MFBZ01000015.1:0-6845 GCA_001776545.1 Candidatus Curtissbacteria bacterium RIFCSPLOWO2_12_FULL_41_16
CGTGAGACAGTTCGGCCTCTATCCGGTGTAAGCGTTTGATATTTGAGAGGGGTCACCACTAGTACGAGAGGACCGTGGCGAGCGAACCTCTAGTGTGCCAGTTGTCACATCAGTGGCAGTGCTGGGTAGCCACGTTCGTAACTGAGAAGCGCTGAAAGCATCTAAGCGCCAAACAGGCCTCAAGACGAGATATCGAAGATCCCTGGAAGACTACCAGGTTGATAGGCGGCAGGTGTAAAATTAGCAATAATTGTCTACGTTAAATCGTAGGGTTCGCTAAGTAAACTTGCGGACATTTGACAATTGACAGTTAACATTTGACTTAAGAAATTTAGTTAATAGTTAATTGTCATAAGTTAATTGTTCGCCAGCTTTAATGGCGTTCAGCTTAGCCGTACTAATAGATCGAATTACCTAATCTCGCGCAGGGCGCGAGTCTATTCCATTCAGTTTTAAAGGCACTAGATCTAGCGTTTAGTAATTAGTTGATTAGCGTTTAGTTTTAAAAATTTCCAGACGCTATACGCTAATTGCTAGACGCTTTTTTTGCTGGTTGACAAACTCAAGGTAGTTGATCTTAAATATACTTAGATATTTTCACACCCGTGCCCTACGCAGTGTGATTTTTTGTTGGGAGGGAAATTATGGTAGAAAGACCAATAGGACCTGCTAATGGTGATAGAGTTGGGGTTCACGTTCCTTGTATGGGTAAATTCCCAGAGCAAAGAGCCCGATTATACGAGGCAATGTGCAGTCCAGCGTTAAGTACCGCTCTTGATACAGAGCTTAATAACATGTATCAAGATTCCCTGCGTCAGCTTGGAGTGAGCGAAAATGATATAGCGGAGAGATCGGAGGCGTTTCGACAAAAGCCACTCAATTTGCAAAAAATAGAGGTAGCCTATGATTGTAAAGTTGCAGCGGAAAGGTGTTTTGCACAAAAAGGCAATGGCTCAACTGGTCGCGAAAATTCTCCTATTGAAATTACCTCCCCGAAAGAGTAAAATTTTTCTGCTGGTGTCTTGTGCGAACTGGTACCACTCCTTCCTCGTCTCGATTCGTCGAAGCGGGCCATTCCGAACAGGATAGTGAAACGGTTCAGCGGCGACAATAGTGTTACCGAAAGGTTGTGCGAAGATAGCTCGATGCCAGCATTATCAATTAGCCTACCGTAATCGGTAGGCTTTTTGTTTTCATCTACTTCCGATGTGAGCTAGCCCTTCGACTTCTCTCAGGATCGAATGACTTTGTATATCGGGATTATTTCTCCAGGTTCAGATTGGGGCGTATTTGTAGGGTTTTTTTCTTTTTGAAAACCTGATACAATGCTAGGCAATTAGGCCGGTAGGTACGTAGGCAATTAGGATAAAATTTTTCCCCCCAGCCCACTGACCCCCCAGCCTAAAAATCTAAAAAGGAAGTGGTTATGATTGGTTCAACAAAATTCTACAAACAAGCCCTCAAAATCTAAATCTAATACTTCAAATACTTCAAAAAATTCTGACAAAGTTACCACAATGGCCGAACTTTTGGCCTCAACCGGCTACAGAATCCCGGCGCTCCGGAGAGGGCAAGAGGTTAGCGGGAAAATTATTTCCATCAGCCCCTTTGAAATCTTGATTGATATTGGGGCAAAATCCGAAGGGCTAGTCTATGGCCGGGAGCTTGCGGCAGTTGGTGATCTTATTGAGCAGTTTTCGGTTGGTGATAAGGTGGACGCGCAGGTGATATTTCCGGAAAATGACGCCGGTCAGGTAGTACTATCGCTACGTAAGCTTTCTGGAGAAAAACGCTGGCTGGAGCTTGAGGAAAAACGGGAAGAGCAAGAAGATATAGGAGTTGTTGCCGTTGAAGTAAATCGCGGTGGAGTGATTTGCGACTTTCTGGGCTTGCGCGGATTTTTGCCAGCTTCGTTGCTCTCTGTTTCTTTGTCAGGACAAGCCCAAGCGCCGGCAAAATTGGAACAATTAATTGGTAAAAATCTAACCGTGCGTGTCATAGAGGTTGACAGGTCAACAAATCGGTTAATATTTTCCCAAAAACAACTGAGTAAGTCAGACATAGACTCTCTTTTAAAACTTCTTTCAAAGGTTGAAATTGGTGAAAAATATTCGGGGCAGGTTAGCGCAGTTCTGCCATTCGGAATTTTTGTGGAAATAGAGATTGGGTCAGTGGGTAAGTTGGCTGGTGGGCAGGTAGGCAAAAAACCCACAAACCCACAAACCCACGAGCCTACGAGCCAAAAACTCGAGGGGCTTGTTCATATTTCGGAAATTTCCTGGGAAAAAGTTGATGACCCCTCAAAACTTTTTAAAGTCGGGGATAAATTAGAAGTAATGGTTATTGCCAAAGACCTGGCTTCAGGCCGTTTAAATCTTTCAGTTAAGCAACTTGCCACCGATCCATTCTTGGCGGTTTCTGAAAAATACGCCAAAGATCAGGAAGTTTCCGGAAAGGTAGCAAAAATTACCCCGTATGGAGTTTTTGTGACCCTGAAACATCCTTCGACGGGCCAAGGATTAAACGAGATCGAAGGTTTAATACATATCTCCAAGCTTCCTCCGAATGTTTCATATGAAATCGGGCAGGTAGTGGAATGTCTTGTGGAATCTGTAGACACTCGCGCCAGACGGATTTCTTTGGTACCGGTTGTTCGCGAAAAACCGATACTTTATAGATAGGTTAACGAATTTATGCGAATCTGCTATTTAGCTTAAAAACATTAGTATCTGATTCGCGTAGGAGGATTTGACTAAATAAATATTTCTCAATATGCGAATTTATACGAATATTGTAAATATGAGAAAAGCATTCGTATTAATTCGTAGTGAGCGATGAAATTGCGAAGTCAATACATTTGTCAACAATGTGGGTACAGATCTGCCTCATTTTTAGGTAAGTGTCCAAATTGCGGGGAATGGAATTCGCTTGTCGAGACTGAAGTTTCTGACGAGAATCTCAAATCTCAAACCTCAAATTTCAAATTAGAAGAGAGTCTCTCCAGGCTCTCCCATGTCAAGAGTCAGGAGTTTAAAAGGACGCCAACCGGCTTTTTGGAATTTGACCGGGTTTTAGGTGGGGGCATTGTCCCCGGCTCGTTGGTTTTAATTTCCGGCGATCCCGGAATCGGCAAGAGTACCCTGCTTTTGCAGACGGCAATGAAGATTAGTTCACAGTTTAGAGTTCACAGTTCACAGAAAGGACAAAAGCAAAGGCCTGAAGCTACCGTGAACAGAAAACCGTCAACCGAGAACCAGCACTCCGTGCTCTACGTTACCGGCGAGGAGTCCGCCCACCAGGTAAAAATCAGGGCGGATAGGCTGCTTGGGCCAGCAGGTAAGTGGGGTGGGGGGTACTTAGACAATCTTTATATCTTGCCTTGTACCAGCGTTGAGGCTATAATCGCCGCATCCGATAAACTTAACCCCATAATTACCATCATTGATTCCATTCAAACGATAACCACCGAGCGGCTTTCAGGTTCTGCCGGCAGCGTAGGGCAGGTTAGAGAATGTGCGGGACTGCTTCAATCTTATGCAAAGCGAAATCATATTCCGATTTTTTTGGTCGGTCACGTGACCAAAGAAGGTAACATCGCAGGACCAAAGGTCTTGGAGCATTTGGTAGATGCGGTTTTGAACCTGGAGGGTGAGGCGATGTACTCTTATCGTTTACTTCGAACAACTAAAAACAGATTCGGTTCGACTTTCGAGGTGGGGGTTTTTGAGATGACAGATATGGGCATGATTGAAGTCTCCAATCCTTCCGGGGTGTTTTTAGCTCAAAGGATAGCATCGCGGCCCGGGAGTGTTGTGGCCTCGACAATTACCGGCGAAAGACCAATTTTAGCGGAAGTTCAATCCCTTTGTACTTCAACTATTTTTGGTATGCCAATCAGGCGTGTAACGGGTTTGGATTTCGCCCGAGTACAAATTGTGATTGCTGCCTTAACGCGGGCTGCAAACTTAGCCTTAGGGAATTTGGATATCTATGTTAACGTAGCCGGAGGTTTGAAGATTGGCGAACCGGCCGCAGATCTGCCGGTAGCCCTGGCGATTGTTTCGGCGACTCTGGATAAGCCCTTACGTGAGGGAACTTGTGCTTTTGGGGAGGTTGGTTTACTTGGAGAGTTAAGACCTGTCAGTTTTTCAAAAAATCGCATAAATGAGGCCAAAAGACTTGGTTTTGATGATTTTGTGACACCCGAAAAGTTTAAAACTTTAGAAGAGGCTATTTCCTATGCGATACATGGAGAATAGAATGAAGCTAAAAACTCTACTTCGTCCATTGCTCTCCATTATTTTTGGAATCATTGGGACTTTTATTGTTAAAGTGATTGTTCCCCCGGAGATTTTTACCATTAGTGGCAATTATCTTCTGATACTGGCTATTGCCGCTTTTGGAATTCTTGGTTTTATATTACCTGAACTTGTGGAGCTTGCCGGTCGAGCCGGTACTATGGCTGTCGCAACCCAAATTGTGAGACATCTGCCAAGTGCCGCAGCCGGAGGACTTTTGCGATCCTCATTACCATTCAGAAAAAGGAGACCCGGGAAGGCTTTCGCTTCAAGGGGGAAATATGCCAATCCGCTCATTTTGGATACCTCGGCTCTTATTGACGGACGGCTATTTGATATTGTTAAAACCGGTTTTATTTACGGAACTTTTTTGGTAATCCCTTCTGTAATTGCCGAGCTGCACAAGCTTGCCGACAGTAAAGATGAGATTCGCCGGGCTCGTGGCCGCCGCGGCTTGGAAGTTCTTTCTGCGATGCAGGCCGAGCGGCAAGTGAAGGTTGAAGTTTTGTCCGCTGAGCCTCGTGACGCGGCGGTTGATGATAAATTGGTAAAACTTGCCAAGAAAATCGGGGCAAAAATTATAACGGTTGACTACAACTTAAATAAGGTTGCCGTTGTTTCCGGCGTTAGTGTGCTGAATATTAATGAGCTTGCCAACGCGGTTAAAACGGCTGTTTTACCCCATGAGCGACTCAAAATACAGATAAACGCGGTTGGACGCGAGAAAAATCAAGGTGTTGGTTATCTCGCGGACGGGACAATGGTTGTTGTTGAAGGGGGAGCGAATTTAATAGGTAAGACTGTGGAGGTTGTTGTACATAGAATTTTACAAACGGCGGCGGGGAAGATGATATTTGCCCGAAGGGCGAACGCTAACTAGTCGCTGGTGTCTAGTAACTGGTTTTAAGTACGAGCTACTAGAAACTAGCTATCAGTAACTAAGTTTACTTCCTTTATATTATATACGTCTTTATATACTTCTGTATCATTTAGCCATGAATCTAATTGCTAAATGGCTATATTGCTAAATTGTTCGAGAGCAATTTAGCAATTCAACAATATAACAATTAATTAAACCGTTTTGCCTACTATAATAGGCTAAAGTCATTTGACTGGTGGATTTAATAACTCTAGGCTTTTCATTTTAGGCTCGTATTTTTACTATCGGTTAAATTTGGGACTTGACAAAAATTATTGATGGTGCTAAAGTTTTTCGGCAGGCTGAAACTCCCTGTACCACACGGTACAGGATTTATGTCTTCCTTAAAAAGTGTTTTAGATGCTGGAGAGGAAGAAAAGGGCTTTTAAGGATTAAAACCTCTTGAGAGCCGATAAATCAATAAAAAGAGCATCACTACCGCAGACTGAAACTCGAATAGCAATGCTCTTTTGAGGTGTAAGGGAAGCGACTTAGGGCAGCTAAGTTGCTTTCCTTTTTTAGATTAGAACAACTGAGTAAAATTTGTCAAGAGGTAAGATACTTTAGGTTGTTTAAATAATCTAATCATCTTGTAACTTCCCAGCCTCAACAATTGGATACAATATTTCCTAACACTAAAATTTTTTCTAAAAATCAGTATACTCAGTATAGCCAGAAAGGCAGTGACTGGGTTTTGGTGGAGAAGGTGTTCCTGCGCATCAGTCAACAGCGGACCAGACCTGTATTTTGTAGGACTTGACAAATCCTATAACGTGGTGTATATTTCGCGCACCCCGTACTTTTAAACGGTACGTGACTGCCCCATATTTTAATCTGCCCCTTTTAGAAGTTAATTGTTGATTGTGTATCGTTCATCTAACGATTCACCAATTACTTAAAACGACCTAGAGTACTTGACAATGACTTATCATTGTGGTACTATTCCTGCCAATTTGTAAATATCTAAGAACCCATAGTTCTTAGAAGTTGCCCGCCGGTAGGCGAGGCAGGCCCAAAATGAGTAGAAAAGAAGGTATTTTTCCAAAAAGTCAGCGACCCCTTAAGGCGGAAGAGTTACCAGGTATCGGGGATTATGACGTCAATGGGTTGGGTGATGGTGCCCAATCCGGCCTCTTTGGGAGGCTTGCTTCTTCAAGAATTGTGCGTGGCGCTGGTGCTGTCACAGGGCTTGGAGCAGTTGTTGCTGGAGTCCAAATTGCCCAGAAAGCATCACTGGATGCTCCTCCGTCAATTGTTAGAGACATTAGTGAAATCTTCAAGCCTAATGAGGCTTATGCTGATGGAACAACCCCACCACCGAATCCAAATTTTATCGATGAAGGACCGGCATCAACTCCCCATCCTGTCGACCCAAACGAACCGCAGGCAACACCGGGGCCGGATAATCAGCCGCAACTAACTCCAGCTCCGATAGCGCCGCATAATGAACAGTTTCAACTAATAGTTAACAAGTCGCTCGATGCCAACCGAAACGGGATAATCGACAGTGCCGATATTCCTTTTGACCAAGCATTCAGAGCCGGAATTGATCGCAATCGCAATGGAAGGTTAGATTCGGGAGAGGCTACCGAAGGTGCCAGAACCGGTAGCGATGGTATAGAAATGAT
>MFBZ01000015.1:6865-12815 GCA_001776545.1 Candidatus Curtissbacteria bacterium RIFCSPLOWO2_12_FULL_41_16
CCGGCAGCGATGGTATAAAAAAGATCGTTTTTACGCAAAATGATGACGTTGAAGGCTTGCAAGTTTGTGCTGAGGAATTCAATGTTGCGCCAGAACTTGAAGTAGTTATTGGTGCCGGGTGCGATACGGTTGATGCGGCAAGCTTAACTGCGGAAGTCCAGCTACTGAACAGGAAAAAACTTGAACCTACCCCAACCCCGACTCCAACACCTACCCCCACACCTACACCCACGCCAACTCCAATGCCAACTCCTACACCAACACCGGAGGTCACGCCTACACCCACATCTACACCTACCCCAACACCAAAAATTGAGGTGACGCCAGCGTCGACACCAGAACCGACAAAGCCACCCGAGGTTGTAGTTGTGGTTACGCCTGCACCAACTCCCAAAAAAGTTGAGATAGTGGTAACGCCAAGACCAGAAATACCAAAGGTTTGTACGCTGCCTGATGGTAGAGTGGTTGATCTGCCAGCGGAATTTCAAGCCAAGCTTATTGGTAAAGACGCCAAAACGATCGCAAGAATGCTTGAGGAATTCAAGTGTGAGTTTTTAGGCCATGATGAAAGACAGACTCAACAGCACGATGAGATCAAACAACAGATAGGGAAACACGACGAGAAGATGGACGTGCAGCATGAGAAGCAGGATAAGGCTCACGATGCCCAATTGGAGGCTCTAGGAATTGATGCAAACGAAGACGGTCAGACTTGTATCGATGTTAATCAGGATGGGAAGTGTGACGATAAAGACTGGGAAGCAGTTGGACCGGCCTTAGGTGTCAAACCGGGTGAGAAGAGCCTTGTAGAGAGATTTGGTGATATTACCAGTCAATTAGTTAATATCTCAAAAAATATTGGCAAAGGAACCCATGATATTTGGGACAGGATTGATGCTGTCGCCAGCGTTGTTGCGGCTGGCGGTGTTCTTGGTTTGTTATTTGGTTTGGGTAGAAGAAGGCGAGAGCAACAGTCACCTGCGGTTCAACCAATAGCTCCAGGCGCAGCTCCGCTACCTCCTAAAGAACCACAGCCTCGAGTACAACCGACGCCGCCGCGAGAAGGTCCGGTACCAGCAGTACCACCTGCCGCAGGCGGAGAAAGTGGAGACGCAGTTGTTCCTGGGGCTGGTACAGAGGCTCCTCGAAGGACTGAACAAGCTCAACTAAGCGATGAAGATATTGATAACTTAGCAAGGATAATGACGCTGCTTGAAGCAGTAGTGGCTACTGTCGCAGACGCATCGAATGATCAGTTACGAGGCTATGTCCTTCTAATAGGTGATGAAGGTATGCAACCAGCCAGAAATTCCCTAATCGCTTTGGCAAGACTTGCCCAAGAGGAAGAAGATGAAGAGCTGGAAGACATTGAGGTGATCAGGCGTTTAGTTCAAAGGTATAGAGACTTGCCTAATGGAATAAAACAAAGGATATACAATAGACGACTTGAGCAGATTGGTCAACAGTTTCAACAGTAAGTAATTGTCTTATAGTACTTGACAAGAGCTAGAGACTGTGGTAATATTTGCGACCTATAAGAATAAGTAGCAAGTAACAGGTAACAGGGTAACAAGTGACATAAATAAATGAATCAGATTAAAGTTTTGGAAAAAATTTGGAAGAGCGGAATGGCAATACTTGTAACTGCCGTGCTTTTTTTCGGCGGCTTGTTTTTGAATTTGCCCAAAGCAGTCGATGCCCACGGCAACCCGGTTTTAACTGCCAGATTATTGGTTAACGATTACAGCGATTCTCCCGACGCGGGCTGGGTTCACAACCTTAATTCTGCTTCCGGACATAGAGTTCAATTTGATGTTGAGATCCACAATACTGTTGTTGGAACTAGCGCTCATGACGTGACTGCCAAAGTAAGTTTACCTGGTACGACATCAACCACCTTAAATATTCCATTAACTGTGACAGCCGGCAACGCCAGCACGGCGAATGATACTGACGTTATTAACGTGGCTGCTGGCGGCGCCAAAATCAGCTATGTGCCGGGTTCTACAAGATTGACCTGGGATAGGGACGGAAATGGTGTCAAGGAGTTCGATAATTCGCCCGTAGCGGACGGAATTGCCGGTTCAGGGCTGGTAATTGGCAATCAAAGCGGTTGCAATGAATTCATTATCAAAATTGCCTTTTTGGCAGATTTGACAGGACCAACTCCAACTCCAACACCAACTCCAACTCCGACTCCAACTCCAACACCAACTCCGACACCGACCCCGACACCAACTCCGACACCGACTCCTACGCCTACACCAACACCTACTCCTACTCCAACACCTACTCCTACTCCAACACCTACCCCTACAGTGACTCCAACCCCGACACCTGCCGGGGGTAACGTTAACGAGAACAACAATAACAATAACAACAATAATCAAAACGAGAACAAGGTTGATATCAAAATCGAAAACAATCCGACCCAGACCCAGACGGTTAACGTAACCGCACCGGTGCAGGTTGCGGGAGCAACAGTGCCCACAAAGCAGCCGGAAACAGGAGCAGGCGTTTTAGGCTTGGCCACGATGGCTAGCGCGGCTCCTTTGGGGGTTATTTTGTCAAGATATGGTCGAGGCAGAATGATAGCGGGTAAGAAGGAAGAGGAATTGGCAGAGACTGCCTGCGAAGTCTTCAAGAATCGTTTAACCAGAAAACAAAGCGCATAAACTAGTGACTAGTATCTAGTATGCCAGTCACTAGTTTAGGACCGTATGTTGGGCAGGCATACGGTCCTTTTTTAGATATGAATTTACCCGAATTGATCCTAATATTTGACAAAGTGTCTTCGTAGATATACAATTCACACTGGCTTCTATCTTTATGTTTCCCTGTTAAATGCGAATATATACGAATCTGCTTTCCTGTTAACTAAATATTAGTGTAAATTCGTAATAATCCCATGCCAACCGCAAAAGTTTCCGTAAAAGTTAAAAACAAAAGTATCGCAAGTGGTCAGAGTACCACCGATTCGACAGGTCCTTCGGCAGGCTCAGGATCGATGGACCCTTCGGCAGGCTCAGGATCGATGGACCCTTCGACAGGCTCAGTCCCGAGGGACTCGAGGAAACCGAGTGGTTCAGGGCAGGCGGGTACCACAGACTTTGATGATGAAAAAGGCCATGAATCCCAGGGTACACTTGAGACTGCGAGGGTTATTGACTTAAGAACTCATTCTTCCCCTTCTTCCCCGGCAAGGCCGAATTCGGAAGGGCAGAGCCATCCTCTGTCAAGTGCGCCGGTTGCAGAAGTAGAGCATCCTAGCCGGTACGGTTCGGAGACAGTCACTCCTGTCCAATCTCCTTACGACCAAGGCTCGCCCCGAGTTGTCAGAAGAGATTATCCCAACGGCGATGAAGAAGTAAGCCCGGGACGAGACGTGCCTACGCAAGAGGTGCGAGGGATTTTGGATATCACCGGCGAGGGCCACGGGTTTTTGCGGCCAAAATTTCGCCCAAGCGATCAGGATGTTTACATTTCGGCCTCGCAAATCCGCCGCTTTGCTCTCAGAAGCGGAGACGATGTTGCCGGTTTAGGCAGACCACCCAAGGAAAATGAACGGTACTTCGGACTTTTAAAGGTTATTAAAGTAAACGGTGTGGATGCCGAAAAGCAAACCAGAAGAGCACAATTTAACGATTTAACCCCTGTTTATCCGGATGAAAAGCTGAAACTTGAGATAGGCAAAACACCCCTTTCGATACGGGTTATAGACTTAATAGCGCCAATCGGTTTGGGCCAGCGTGGGATGGTTGTTTCACCACCAAAGGCCGGTAAAACGACGATTCTTAAAGATATAGCCCGCGGAATTTCTGAAAACTTTCCCAAAGTTCATTTAATGGCGGCTTTAATTGGTGAGCGGCCCGAGGAGGTCACGGATATTTCAAGATCGGTAAAAGGCGAGGTGATAGCCTCCAATTTTGACGAGCCGGCAGAAGACCAGACGAGAGTAGCTGAAATTGCTTTGGATCGGGCCAAACGCTTAGTTGAAACGGGCAAGGACGTAGTGATTCTTCTGGACTCAATTACCCGTCTGGCCCGTGCTTACAATCTTTCGGTACCGCCTAGCGGGAGAACTTTAACCGGTGGTTTTGATCCGGCAGCTTTGTATCCGCCCAAACGATTCTTTGGAGCAGCCAGAAACTGCGAGGGAGGCGGTTCGCTGACAATTATCGGGACGGCTTTAATTGATACGGGAAGCCGGATGGATGATCTGATCTATGAAGAGTTTAAGGGTACGGGAAACATGGAGCTTCATTTGGACAGACGCTTGGCGGAGCGACGAATTTACCCGGCAATTGATGTCGAGCGTTCAGGAACCCGCCAGGAGGAGCTTTTATTCAGTCCAGAGGAGTATAAGAAAGTAGTGACGATGAGACGAATGCTTTCGGTACTTTCACCGGACGAGCGAACAGAGATTTTAATTGAGAGATTGGTAAAGACCGCTTCGAATAAGGAATTTCTTGAGTCTTTGAGTAAAGACATCAAGTAATTCCTTGCGCGCGACCTGCGGTCGGGCTAAAAGAGTTTCTTGAGTCTTTAAGTAAAGACATCAAGTAGATGGGCAATATCAAAAATAAAATATTAAATAGCAAATAGATAGAAGTCAAGCTTCGCTTGACTTTTTATTTTTAAGATTTGATTTGTATTTTTGATTTTTAATATTTAATATTACTACCGTGGATCACGAGCCGCTACATCGGGAATTCTTGGCATTTTTAAAGGCTTTGGCCTCTTATTTTACCTATCGCTTAACTTTGGCCGGTCTACATTTTGAGAAGGGTAAAGATTTTGTTGTTGACGCGCTGATGATGAAGAGAGGAGCAAACACTCCCCTTTTTTTACATGTTTCAGTTTTGACTTTGGCCTTGGCTGTTCTTGTGGGTGGTGGGATATTTTCTTCGACTTCGGTCGTTTCCGGGTCCTACCCGGGGGTGCCTGCCAATCCGCTGGTGGCAGGTTCAGCCGATGATTTGGAAAGCGGCGGGGTGATTTCTTCATCTGTGACGCCGGTGACTGTCATTTCCGATAAACCCAGAGACAAAGTTATTGAGTATGAGGTTCGTCAAGGTGAGACTATCTCTTCGATTGCCAAAGAATACGGAGTATCAGAGAATACAATTCTTTGGGAAAACGATTTGGCGCTAACTGGTACAATTAAAGCCGGCCAAAAGCTCTTAATTTTGCCGGTTTCCGGAGTTTCCCATAAGGTAGTTTCCGGGGATACTATTTATTCGGTTGCCAAAAAGTATCAGGCCAATCCGCAGGCAGTTATCGATTTCCCTTTTAACGATATCGGTGATAATTTCGCGCTTTTGACCGGTCAGGAACTGATTGTTCCGGACGGCGCACCGCCTGAGAAGCCAAGGCCGGCGCCGACACAGTATCTTGCCCAACAAAACATTCCGGTTGTGGATTTGGGGACTACGCAGTTTATCTGGCCGGCCTCCGGGGGTTTTTCTCAATACTTTTCCTGGTATCATCCGGGTGTGGATATTTCTAATTTAGGCGGTGGTCCAATTCGGGCTTCTGACTCCGGGACGGTGACGGTTGCCGGTTGGCCGGATAATTTTGGATATGGGAATCGGGTTGTTATTGACCATGGGAATGGTTTTACGACTTTGTACGCACACATGTCGGCGATTTATGTATCTGTTGGGCAGACAGTATCAAAAGGTGATGTAATAGGAGCAATGGGATCAACAGGAAGATCGACCGGAGTGCACGTCCATTTAGAAATAAGACGCGACGGTACGGCTTTGAATCCACTTTCCTTGCTGGGGAAGTAAATAATCTTAATTGTTTAACTCCCAATATTAGTCTAAAATTACCCTATGATTGATTTTGCTCGTATTACTATTCGTGCCGGAGATGGCGGGCAAGGCTCTGGGTCTTTTCGACACATCAAAGGTAAGCGTTATGGAAAGGCTGACGGTGGTGATGG
>MFBZ01000015.1:12839-27163 GCA_001776545.1 Candidatus Curtissbacteria bacterium RIFCSPLOWO2_12_FULL_41_16
CCAGGCGACGCGGGATCTAAATACCCTTGAGCCATATCGGTATGTTAAAGATTATAAAGCTGAAAATGGGCAGCCGGGTGCATCGAATTTAAGGAGGGGAGTAAATGGCCAAGACGAAGTTTTGAAGGTGCCGGTGGGGACTCAGATTAATATTTTGTTGGGTCCTGCCACCAATTTCCCTCCCGCTTTTGGCGAGGCTCGCCTTCGGCGGCCCGTCAGTGCTCCCTCGCGGGGAGGTTCGAATCTTGATGGAAAATCCTTTGGCTCACTGCGCGCTGCCGGGAACCCTTCTATTGGTGTCACCCAACAAAATGTCATCTACGATTTAGTCGAGGAGGGGCAAAGGGTTCTTGTTGCCTCTGGCGGGGAGGGTGGCAGGGGTAATGCCAAATTACGTGATGGATTCGGCAGGCGGCCGAGGACAGGTGAGAAAGGGCAGATCGGGGAAACTTGCAATATAACGCTTGAACTAAAACTTATTGCTGATGTTGGCCTCGTTGGTTTGCCTAACTCGGGTAAATCGACTCTCCTTTCGGTTTTAACTTCAGCGCGACCAAAAATAGCCGATTATCCTTTTACTACTCTTGAGCCGAATTTGGGAGTGATGGATTTCGCGGGTCCTGTCAGCAGTTTCCTCCCCGCTTTTGGCGAGGCTCGCCTTCGGCGGCCCGCCAGTGCTCGTTCGCGAGAACAATCGAATGTCAGTCAGCAAGATCAGGGCTCATTGCGCGCTGTCGGGATCCCTTCCTCTCGTGCCACACGCTCAATGAGATTAGTGGTAGCTGATATTCCGGGTCTTATCGAGGGAGCAAGTAAGGGGAAAGGACTTGGAGATTTGTTTTTAAGGCATATTGAGAGGACAAGAGTTTTGGTGCATCTTGTTGACGTATCAGCCGCCCTGGGTCCTGTCAGCAGCTTCCTCCCCACTTTTGGCGAGGCTCGCCTTCGGCGGCCCGCCAGTGCTCTCCAGCCCTTTTTAAGTAAGTCAGATAATCCAAATGTTGATACAGATTCCGAAAAGGGCAGTGTGCGCGCTGTCGGAAACCCCTCCAGAACTGCCACCCCTCGCAATGGACTGTATGTTTTATGGCAAGACTACCAAACAGTCCGTAATGAGCTTAAAGTATATTCAAAAGATTTAGCTAAAAAGAAAGAAATTATTGTACTTTCTAAAACAGACTTGGTTGATAAGTCGGCGGTGAATGTGGCAATTGCAGTCTTTGCCAAACACCGTAAAAAAGCGATTTCAATCTCGGCTAAGACCGGTATAGGTTTGGATACATTGATACAAATGATATTAAAGATAAATAAAAAGAGATAAAAAGATATATTGCGCCTTGTCATGACTGTTGTCTGTTTGTGTACTAATTTGATATATTGGGGTAGACTTTAGATTATTAAAAATGCTGCTTTTAATTGAGATGGATTATTGATCTGAAAACTCGACAAAATCTCGTCGAGATCAAAGTAGCAGACAAGCCAAGTTAATTGCCAGTTAAATAGGTTGGTAATTTTGGACTGATGTAATAAAATAATTGGGGGCCGTTAGCTCAGTTGGTAGAGCGTCGCTATGGCATAGCGAAGGTCACCGGTTCAAGTCCGGTACGGTCCACAATTACGGCGGGCAGGTGGATGGGATTGGAGTTCGCCTTTTTCGCGAAGCAAAAAACTCGCGAAGGCAGATCTTCTCTGGTTCACCTCGCTTCGCTCGGTGTAAACACTCCGAAATGTATAAAAGGGGTTTACCCTGAGGAGTCATCGACGAAGGGCTCATAGGTAAACGGCATACCGCAGCATTCGCATTGCTGAGTTCCGGGTTCAATTCCCGGTGAGTCCACTGATATATTTAAGTTAATATTGGAGTTTATTAAGGTTAACGGCAAAAGTGAAGCAGTTTGTTTGGGTTTCTTGACTACTTTCACAAAATCTGTTGTCAAATAATTCCTAACGACTGTCGTCTTAATATATCAGAAAAATATCATTTAATATAAAAATATAACATCCGTGAATAATTAATAGGGTCCATGAATGAAAATTGTTGGGTTTCTAATGGAGTTAAAAACGTTTGAGAAAATATTTTTGATGAAAGTAACTTAGAGTTTAAAATTTTATCGGTTTGTGAAAAATAGTTACATTAAAAGAATCAGACAGCATCAATGCTTTTGTTCTGGCAAGAAGCGCTAGTCTTTTGCCAGCCAAACTTTTTTCAAAAATTATTTTGTTATAATTGTTCAAACCCAGGATGATCTCCTATAATATCGTACTGATGGTTAATTGTACTGGCCGTGCCCTTCTCACATTGAATTGCCGGGAAAATTTGTTTATGGGATAAAAGAGTTACTGGTAACTGGCAGCAAGCTGCTGGTAGAATTAAAGCTATGAAAAAGAAACAGTTTGAAAAACCGAAGGGCAAGCAGGAGTATAACCCCACCGTGATTGAGGCTAAGTGGCAGAAATTGTGGGAGGAAACGGGGATTTTTTCACCAAATTTAGATAGAGCCGCAAAGCCTTTTTATAACCTGATGATGTTTCCATATCCTTCGGCCGAAGGACTGCATGTGGGCAACATGTATGCTTTTACCGGCTCTGACATTTATGGGTGCTACAAGAGGATGCAGAAGTATGATGTTTTTGAGCCAATAGGGCTCGATGGATTTGGTATTCACAGCGAAAATTATGCCCTAAAAATGGGTCGGCACCCGAAAGAGCAAGCAAAGATATCCGAGAAAAACTTCTATCGACAGCTTCGAGCAAATGGCAATAGTTATGACTGGAGTCGGAAACTGGAAACATATGATCCCGACTATTACAAATGGACTCAGTGGATTTTTATTCAATTGTTTAAAAAAGGCTTAGCGTATCGCAAAAAGGCTCTGGTGAACTTTTGCCCACAAGATAAAACAGTTCTGGCGGATGAGCAGGTAATAGACGGTAAATGTGAGCGTTGCGGTACCGTGGTCGAGAAACAGGAGCTTGAGCAATGGTTTTTCAGGATTACTGCTTACGCTGACAGACTGCTAGAAAATTTAGAGAAGCTCGATTGGTCAGAAAGAGTGAAAATTGCCCAGAGGCAATGGATCGGACGCAAGGAAGGCATCAACATTGCTTACAAAATTGAGGGTAGCAATGAGGAAGTTGTCTGCTTCACCACAAGGCCCGATACTAATTTCGGGGCGACTTTTATTGTCATAGGCCCTGAGCACCCACTGATCTATAAAATTACCCTAAAGAGATATTTAGATGCAGTCAAAAAATATGCACGAGCCGCGGCCAAAAAGTCTGATAAGGAGAGGATTCCCGAAGGGCGTAAAAAGACCGGAGTCTTTACTGGAAGCTATGCCATTAACAATTTAAATGGTAAGAGACTGCCTATCTGGATCAGTGATTTTGTGCTGGGGAATGTGGGAACAGGAGCAGTGGTGGGTGTTCCGGGGCATGACAAGCGCGACTTTGAGTTCGCGCAAGCAATGAAGCTGCCCGTAATTCGCGTGGTAGTGGGCGTCGATGGCGACAAGTCGGAAATTACCCGTATAGAGCAGGTACAGGAAGAAGAAGGTACGATAATTAATTCTGAGTTTTTGGATGGGATGGATATCCATAAAGCGACACACGTGATTATGGATTATCTTGAAGAGAAAGGCTGGGGAGTCCGCCAGACAACTTATCATCTTCGAGACTGGTTGATCTCGCGTCAGCGCTACTGGGGGCCGCCGATTCCGATGATTCATTGTGAGAAATGTGGCTGGCAGGCAGTGCCCGGGAAGGACTTGCCAGTTTTATTGCCAGATGTTCGTGATTGGAAGCCGAAGGGAATCCATTCGACAGGTCTTCGACTCCGACCATTCGGCCTCGAGCTCATGGCCGAGAGGGGTCGCTCAGACTCGAGGAGCTCAGGACAAGCAGTCGAGTCACCACTGGCGTCTGTTGCAAGCTTTGTCAAAACAAATTGCCCGAATTGTGGTGGTGGAGCCAAGCGTGAGACTGACGTTTCGGATACATTTTTAGATAGTTCTTGGTACTTTTTGAGATATTTGTCGACTGAAATTACCGATCGTGCCTGGGACAAAAAACGCAGCGAAAAATGGTTGCCGGTTAACATGTATATCGGAGGAGCAGAACACTCAGTGCTTCACCTTTTGTATACAAGATTTCTTTCCATGGTGTTTTATGATTTAGGATTGGTTCATTTTGAGGAACCTTTTTCTAAATTCAGGGCCCATGGGCTGTTGATTTCGAGAGGAGCAAAGATGAGTAAATCGCGCGGTAATGTAGTTGTGCCTGACGCCTACATTGAAAAATACGGTGCTGACACCCTGAGGTGCTACTTGATGTTTTGTGGCCGCTTTACCCAAGGCGGGGATTTTAGAGACACGGGAATTGAGGGAATGCACCGGTTTCTGAAGCGAGTCTGGAGACTCGTTTCAGAAAATTTCAAATTTAAAATTTCAAATTTAAAATTGGGCGAGGAAGCCGAGCATTTAATGCACAAAACTATTAAGAGGGTGGCCGAAGACATCGAGTCTTTGGATTACAATACGGCAATTGCGGCACTGATGAAATGGCTGAACTTTCTTGAAGAGCGATCAATCGCTCGGGGTTCTGAGCAAAAGGCAAACAAACCGGGTTTGGAAGACAGTGCGCTTGAGAGGCACGGGACAATTGACAAAAAGACCAAGTCAAATGTCAAAGGTCAAATGTCAACTGTGAGAACGGAAGAGCTTGAGGTATTCCTCAAGCTCCTGGCGCCTTTCGCTCCGCACGTGACGGAGGAACTGTGGCAGATGATTCGGTCATCGGTTCTCGGTCGTCGATTCTCGGATTCCGGTCAATCTATTGGTCAGTCTGTCAGCGGAGCCGCCACAAAAAACAAACCCGGTTTGGAAGAACCCTACAAACCGGGTTTGGAAGCTGAAAAAGAGAGACCGAAAATTGATAACTGGTCTATCCACTCCCAGCCGTGGCCCAAGTTCGATCCGAAACTTGCTGCTTCAAAACAGGTGACACTTGTTGTTCAGATAAATGGCAAAGTACGGGATAGGTTGCCAGTTGAGGCTGGTGTTAGCAAGGACGAGGTGGAGAAGTTAGCACTTGCTTCGGAGAGAGTGCAAAAATATTTGGGTAATAGAAAACCCCAGCGGGTTGTATTTGTTGCCGATCGATTAATTAATCTGGTGATATAATGAAAATATGAGGGAAGGATCATTAGATCAACCGGCATCTCCAGCTAGAAGAAAGTTCTTGGGCTTACTAGGGAGTGCGGCAGCAGTGGTTTTATTGGAAGGCCAGACAGGATTTTTGCGAAAAAGCCTTGAACTAATCAGAGAACGGCCGACAAAGGAACAAAGGGAAGGCAAAGAGCTTCTGGCAAGCGGCAATGGAGAAGATTTTGTTCACAACATTCGTGTGCTTGATGAAGGAGTAGATGATAAAACCGAACCTGTAAATCTTCGTAATAGGCCGGCGACTCAAACAGCAATAGGAGAAGACTTTAGTACTCGCGAGGGAGTAATAATTAGAAAACTTGATCCTGGCAAAGTCATTAAAAAAATTGAAAAGGCGAGGGTTGTTTGGGGAAATGACCCTACAAGGCCGCGCGATAAAACAGAATATGATCGCTGGTTTGTTTTTGAAGATCCGGATCATCCGGGTAGAATTGTCTTTGCTTGGCGATGGAACTTTGAGGTTAATAACGAGGAACTTAGTAAAATCGAGCCTGTTGATATCCAGCATAGACTTGCCAAAAAACCGCATTAAATTTTCGCCCCTTCAGTCAATCCGACAATGTCCCCATAAAATTTTCTATAAAAGGGAGATTGTTGGTATATTTCCGTTAGTTGGTTGTTGATAGAAAGCAGGGAGAGCTTGATGTTGAGTTGATTAGGGGTAGTCTGGTATTTTGCGATTTGGACAATTTGTTCTGCCGCGCAACTGGACAGTCGCAAGCATTCGTCCCTGAGTTGTCCGTCACACTCAAAAATCGTTTGCGCATGCCATTGGCACAACTCGTCTGTGGCCGCTTTAATAAGGTTGAGGTCCCAAGCTCTTTGTCTTTGGTCATTTTGAGGATAAGAGGGAGGATCATTTTGGATTGTTTGGATTGTTAGTCTCTCCCCCAAAAAGTAACCAATAAAAGGTGCAAGTTGCTGGTCAAATTCTACCGCCTTTTGAACTTGGGTAAGATAAGCAGCTGCCTGACGGCCGGCTTTCTCCCAGGCCTTCAGGGCCGCGTCGGACGCCTGAAAGCGCCTGAGGGTTTCTTTGGCTCCACAAGCACCTAATGATTTTGCAAACTGTTCGATATTCAAAACAGGCGGAGACTTCGGACTTTCAGGGGACATTGATGATTTCTTTTTAGCTTGGTTGAATTATAGATACTCTTGGCCTACAATTCAAATGAGCGGTGTCCCATGAGAGATAACGACTGGCTACAGAAACAATTAGAATATTTGCTTAAAACCTACTTTGCCGATGTTAAAATTACTAATCCGATAGAAATTAAATTCGGCAGGGAGGCAAAATACAGGTTTGGGTCGATAAGATTGGTTAAGCCCAGAGGACTGAGATCACCGAGATTCCAAACCCGGTTTGTAGGTAGCTTTCCAAACCGGGTTTGGAATAGCTTGGCGAGCCGGGATATTCCGCAGAAAAGCATCATTACTGTTACTTCTATGTTTGCGCGCGAATCCGTCCCAACTGACGTGGTGCGCTACACTATCTGCCATGAACTTTGCCACTATCACCACGGATTTTCTTCGGCAAATCGCCGTCTCTTTAAATACCCTCACCACGGTGGTATCGTCAATAAAGAGCTTAACTTGCACGGTGCCAAAGATTTAGTGCATGCTTTCAAAAAATGGCTGAAAGAGTACAGGAAGAAGATTCTGGAGAGTCGGGCAATCGTATAAGAATTGTCTCCATCGGGATTTTTTTGGCCGGGGTTTTTGTATTGGCTGTCGCAGCAGGGCTTTTTTTCTTTAAAAATCAAAATTCAGGGAGTGAAATTCAGATAATCGCAAGCACTGATAAGGTTGCTCCCGGCCAGATAATTGTTCATGTCGATGGGTCAGTTAAAAAACCCGGGGTGTATAAATTGGCCGATCAGTCAAGAGTTGTCGATGCGGTGGGTGCGGCCGGAGGATTAACTGAAGACGCAGATCAATCCAAGGTAAATTTGGCGTCAAAACTTGTGGATGGTCAGAAGATATATATTAGGTCAGTAGGCGAAGGGGATGGTAGGATAGTAGGTGAGACTACAGGAGTTTCTGTTTCATCGCTTGTAAATATCAATACCGCATCAGAGGCCGAGTTGGATAAGCTGCCGGGGATCGGGCCGGTGACCGCCGCAAAGATTATCGCCTCGCGCCCCTACGGCTCTTTGGAAGAGCTTTTGACTAAGAAGGTGGTAAGTAAATCGGTTTTTGAAAAAATAAAAGGCTTGATTACCTACTAGTCTAATTGGAAATTGATTGAAAATACGAGAGCGTATTTTTGATAAATCAAAAAGTAAAAATTGAAAATTAAAAATTCTCCACTGTACTTTCTGATTATCATTCTTCTCGGCCTTGGCTTTGCCTTTAGAATCTCTTCTCAAAGTAAAACGATCTTGCCTAAAAATCAGCCGGTTGTCTTTATTACAACACTGAAAAAAGAGCCAAGGATTTTTGAGAATAGGCAGATTTTGGAAATAGGAGATAGTCGAGTTTATACTGATTTATTTCCCAAGTATAGGGTTGGCGATCAGCTCAAAGTCGAGACTACTTTCGATACCGGCGGCAAAACTTTAAGTGCAAAGATTGAGAAAATAGGCTACGGGGAGACTTCGGTTGCCAGGCTTTCAGGCCTACGTCACAAAATTACTCAAAATATTAACCAGCTTTTACCAACACGCGAGGCGACTTTAATTGCCGGAACAGTATTGGGGGTTGACACAATTGGCCGCGATTTTCAAGATGAGCTGATTCGTACTGGTACTATCCATGTGGTGGTGGTTTCAGGACAGAATTTGATGATCGTTGCCGGAATTTTTCTGGCCCTGGCTGGTTATATTGGCAGAAGACAAAGCTTAGCTTTGGCGACAGTTGTTTGTTTTGGCTATGCGCTGTTAACCGGTTTTGAGCCACCGGTTGTGCGGGCGACTTTAATGGTTTTGGCTTCAAGTGTTGCTATATTTTTTGGTCGAGAGGTAATGCCGATCTTGAGCATTGTAATTGCGGCGCTTTTGATTATTTTTGTTTGGCCCAGTGCAGTCGGTGAAATATCTTTTCAGCTTACTTTTGCAGCAACTTTGGGAATTATGACATTGGGGAGGTGGTTTATCGGGAAGTTTATGCAAGGGTCCGACCCTAAAGGGGATCGAACCCTTAAAAAAGAATTTCTTGATCTTTTGTTATCCAACGCTGCTGTCGCAACAAGCGCTTATTTGTTTACTGCTCCGGTTATCCTGTTTTATTTTGGTAGAATTTCTCCTTTGGCGCCTTTTGCCAATATCCTGGTGGCCGAAGCGGTTTTTCCGATGATGATTTTTGGGTTTTTAGTGGCGATTACAAGCCTTATTTTTATGCCATTGGCGCAAGTTGTGGCGTACTTAGCTTATGTTCCGGCTTTTTATTTTGTGAAGGTGGTGGAAGTTTTTGCCAAGTTACCGGCAGGTCAGTTGAGTTTGGGGAAAGGGAGCGAAGCGATGGTGGTTGGGTGGTACGGTCTGCTTTTGGGATTGATGTTTGTATGGGGAAGAAGGTTAAATCCGAAATCCTAAATCCTAAATTCTAAATAAATCCAAATGCTCTAATTTCAGAAATTCAAAACTTTGGAATTTGAAAATTTGAATTTTGAGATTGTTTAGGATTTATGGTTTTGTGATTAGAATTTGTTGAATGGACCAGAAGACCAGATTTCTATTAACCCTGGCCTTAATTTTTGTCGGGTTGGGACTCGCTTTGATTTTCCAAACCCAAAGCCTTGGCAAATTAAGGATTATTGCTTGTGATGTCGGTCAGGGCGACGGGCTTTTGGTGATAACTCCCGGTGGCCGGGATGTGGTGATTGACGGAGGACCAGGTTCAAAAATTATTGACTGCCTTTCGCAAAAGATGCCTTTTTGGGATAGGTCCATTGATCTTATGGTTGTGACTCATCCCCAGAAGGACCATATGGCGGGGCTTTTGGAAGTTTTAGCAAGATATAAAGTGAAGATGATTGCAACAACACAAGTCAAAAACGACACAGAGCTTTTTAGGGCCTGGCAGGAGGCGACTAAGAATGAGGGAGCAAAGATCTATATCCCAAATATTGACGATCGTTTGATGCTTGAAACCTTAAACTTGCAGGTGCTTTGGCCCGGCAGAGGGCAGATCGATCAATGGGGAAAGAGTCAACCTAAGGATTTGAATGAAACATCCATAGTTTTGAGGTTAGAGTATGGAAATTTTTGTGCCTATTTGACCGGCGATATTCCGAAGGAGATTTTCGTTAGTCTAACTTTGCAAGGGGTGCCCTTGCAAAGCTGCCAGGTATTGAAGGTAGCGCATCATGGGTCAAAAACTGGAACCAATCAGGAAATAATTGATTTGGTCAAACCGGCGATCGCCGTGATTCAAGTTGGTAAAAATAGCTTTGGTCATCCCCATAAAGAAGTGACTGATCTTTTGCAATCAAAGGGAGTAAAAATACTGCGCAATGATACAAATGGGATCATTGAAGTGGAGAGCGACGGAAGAAGTTTTAAGGTTAAAAGCGAGAAGTGAGTTGACAATTGACCCCTCGATAGACTCAGGGTCATCCTGAGCTTACCGAATGGATGACAATTGACCCCCACAGTACTTACTTGCTCGCGAGGTTTACATCCTCGCCTCGCAAGGGCGTATATGCGGGGCAAGCAATTCTTTACACTATTTCTTAATAACTGTACACTGGAGGCAAGATGTTGAGAGAGCAGATTCGCGATGATATCGCCAAAGAGGTTGATAGGATAGTAGGTAAGTGGGATGGTAGGGTAGAAGTCATGCGGACGAGTGATGCGAAATTTGGGGATTATACGACAAATGTGGCCCTTCGACTCACTCCGTTCGCTCAGGGTAAACCTTTAGAAGAGACAAAGGTATTTAAAATATCTGGCTCTTATCAATCCTCATTAGAGTTTGCCAGAGTTTTGGCCGATAGGTTAAAAGATCAGCCTTATGTTGAAAAACTAGAGGTCGCCGGGCCGGGATTTATCAATTTTTTTATCAAATCCGAAGTTTGGCAAAAAGAAGTAGAGGAGGTACTCAAAAAAGGGTCAAAATTTGGCTCAAATACTACAGGAAAAGGTAAAAAAGCCAGGGTCGAATTTGTATCAGCGAACCCGACGGGACCGCTTCATTTCGGAAACGCACGGGGCGGGCCGATCGGCGATGCTTTAGCTTCGGTTTTGGAATTTTATGGTTATAAGGTTATTCGCGAGTATTATCACAACGATGTTGGTGGGCAGGTAAGAAAGCTCGGTGAAGCAATTATAAACGTATCCAAAGGACAGCGGCTGGAAGATCAGGAGTACAAAGGCGAATACGTGCAAGATCTCGCAAGCAACATCTCCAAACCCGGTTTGAAAGTGAATGCGAAAACGATTGGCGATAAGGCCGTTGACATTTTACTGGAGGAAATCTTGAAAGATTGCGGGGCGATGGGGATTAAGTTTGACGAGATTTTCCCCGAGAGTAAATTTATTGAATCAGGGAAAACGGAAGAAGCTATTAAGAAGCTTGACAAAAAAGGATTGATAAAAGATCAGGAGGGTGCGACCTGGTTTGCGCCTAATGATGAATTTTTTAAAGATAGGGAAACAGTTGTTAAAAAATCTGATGGTTCATACACATATTTTGCAAACGATATTGCTTACCACGACTTAAAGTTTAAAGATGGTCCGGATTTGGTGATAGATGTTTTTGGTGCCAATCATCATGGGCATGTGCCGAGGCTCCAGGCAGTTATTGGCGCACTCGACCACGACGTTTCAAAGTTTCATGTAATTTTATACCAATGGGTAAGGTTTAAGCGTGGTGGTGAGTTAATGGCGATGTCCAAGAGATCCGGGACTTTTGTAACAGCCCGTGAGGTTTTGGATGAGGTAGGAAAGGATGCTTTGAGGTTTTTTATCTTAATGTATGACCCGAATTCTGACATAGACTTCGATCTGGCTTTGGCGATTAAGAAATCAAAGGACAACCCGGTTTATTACGTGCAGTACGCACACGCGAGGATTTGTTCGATTCTTTCAAAATCCGTACACGAACCCGGTTTGAAAATTCCCTCCAAACCGGGTTCGGGAAAAGCCAACTGGCAACTACTAACTACCAACTACGAACTTGAGTTGATTAAGCAAATTACAAGGCTGCCGGAGTTGGTTAGTGATATTGGCGCCAGTTTTGCCGTTCATCGGCTGACTGGATACGCAACTGATTTGGCGGACAGCCTTCATCGGTTTTATGAGAATTGCAGGGTAATAGGCGAAAAGGAAGATCTGATGCGAGCACGAATTGGGCTCGTGATGGCTACAAAAACTGCTTTGGCAAATACTTTAAAACTTCTGGGAATCACCGCGCCGGAGAAGATGTAGGGTTGTTTCTACCCCATCGTGCTGATATGTCTTCTTCTGCTTCTTGGAGCGATATGTATATCTTCCTCGCTTCGCGAGCGATATTTTCTTCGAAAAGCAGATTGTGTGCAGCAAAAAGCTGCTATATAATTGCACCCATGTCAATTGAAAGAGAAGATTGCCGGCGTCCTTTTGAAGACACCAAAAAAGCGTATAGATCTGCTTACGAAACTTTGGTTGGCGATTCGCTTGCGACACTGGCCAGTCCTCTTTTGCGAAAAGTTGCCGCCGAAGAAAGCAGGCTTTTGGTTCATTCGCGAAAAATGAAAGACGGGGAGGAGACTGAAAGTCACGCGCAGGGGGAAAGCGACGTCATCGCGTTTAATTTAGGGAGAGAGTCCGTTCCGGTTGCCTTGCCGGTTGGCTATAGAGGAAGAAAAGGAGCGCCGGAAAACCGCCACAACATGGCACAGACTTATCTTTTTGCGGACGAGTCTCTTGAAGAGGTCGGCGGCTTATATAAAATGACACGCGAGGGGGTTCGCCAGCAAGTTAAAGCGGCTGCCCGCCAGATGCTTCGCGCTGCGCCCCAAGACGGTTTACCAATTGAGACTTTGAATTTCACAAAACCAAAAAGCGACCATTCCAGAGACAGACATTCTTTGGCTCATGGAGGTTTAGCTGTGCGCATAATGGCAGCGGTGAAACGCGGCGCGACTTATGATGAGCTGATAAGAGGGGGGTATACCCCTGGTCAACTTGCCAGTGCTCGCAAGATCCTGGCCGGGCGCCAACAGCCAGTCGATGTGCCTCGTCGCACAAAGGACTGGAGGCCCGTCTTAGAGCTGTTGGCAAATCCCCAGACCGAACGGGAAGCGATTTGCAAACTAATTTGGGAGGTGCCTGATTATGTTTTTCGAAGGTATCCCGGGGTGTTTGTTGACCTTGGCGAAGTTGCCCGAGGCGCCGGTTTATATCCGAGACTTCAAAGGAATCAAAGGAATGACCTAGATTTCATCGCCAATTATCTTGAGTGGCAAAACGAGCCGGTTGGTCACGCGGTTTATGGAGTTAAAAGCGGTAAGCAAAAAGGTGGCAGGTGGCACTATTTCTTTACTCTTAAAAGGTATCAAGAAGAGATAAAACAGTTGTTTCTTCTTGCCGAAGGGCCGCGGTTTGATAAGATGCGCCGGGTGTCAATAAGGGTTATCGGGCCAATGCCCGAAAAAATGCCTACTACTTATGACCTTAGTGGCAGAAGAGTAAAAGGGGTAACAATCAAGAGTTATTCACGGGTGCTCGATCTTCTTGGTCCATACGGAATAAGCTATGGCTTTCAATTGCGAAGTTTGAATATAAACCTTAAAGACTTGATCGGGCCAAATCCTCCCGTGTCCGTATTCTCATGGTGGAGTGGTTTTTATGTGGCTGATGTTAACAGGCGAGCGCTTGGCGTACATTTGGGCAAGGCACTTCGTCATTATACTTTGATTAATCGAATCATTGGAGTGGATGAGTGAGGAAGATACTGCTTTTAGCGTTAATGGTTTTTGGGGGGATATTGGGGTATGTGTTTATCAGGCCTGTTTTGATAAGTAATCCAAGAGTTGAGAAGGCGCCTCCTTTGCAAAAAAGGCCGATTTTGAGGGTGGCGCTTATTGCTGATTCGCATAATGAGAATGATTTGCTTGAAAAAGCCCTTCGGCAAGCTCAGGGCATGGGGATTAATTTTGTAATTGGACTCGGGGATTATACGAATTTAGGAATGATCGCAGAGCTTGAGGCGGCGAAGCGAGAGTTTGATAAATTCGGTTTGCAGTACTTTGTGATAGCTGGTGACCGGGATGGATGGGAGAGCCGAAACCGGGGTGATGTTGACAATTTTGGGCAAGTTTTTGGGCAATCTTCGCAAGTTTTTGATAGAGTTGGAGTATCATTTGTTCTATTAGATAATAGTGATATATATTTGGGGGTTAGTGATGAAGATTGGCAGATTCTAACAGATTCTTTGAAAAATTGTGCGGGTCCTGTCAGTTCTTTCCTTCCCGCTTTTGGCGAGGCTCGCCTTCGGCGGCCCACCAGTGCTCGCTTGCGAGAACTATCGGGAGTTGATAGACAATCGTTGGGCGAGCTCCGCGCTGTCGGGACCCCCTCCAGGACTACCACCCGCACAGATTTTCAAAGAATCTGTTTTGTCTTTGCCCACAAAACGCCGTTTCATCCGGAGAGCAAGCATGTAATGGGAGAGGATAGTCCCAAAGTAGCACGGCAGGCGCAAGAGTTTCTTAAGCTGCTTGAGGGACGGAGAGACAAAGAGACGGAGGAGACAGAGAAAAGAGAGGGGAAGGAGGCCGAAGGCCTCCTCGAGTCTGAGCGACCCCTCTCGGCCATGAGCTCGTCGTTCGAGACCCTGAACGGGAGGCCGAATGGTCGGAGTCGAAGACCTGAGCGAAGTCGAAGGGTTGACGGATTTTTCTCCGGTGATCTGCATTTTTTTGCCAAGTACCAAAGTCCCAATAAGTCTGTTAAAATCACTACAATTGGGGCCATTGCCTCAGATCGAAATTTTCAGGGCCCGAGATTTGCGATTCTGACGGTTTGGGACGATTACAGTTGGGAAGTAGAAGATATCGAGATTCGCTAGCGAATCTCGATATCAGGATTTATTCAGGTCAATTAGGTAAATTAGGTCAATTTGCTGATTATGGCTGAATTCGAGAAATTAACTTTACCGAATGGTTTGCGAATAATTCTG
>MFBZ01000016.1 GCA_001776545.1 Candidatus Curtissbacteria bacterium RIFCSPLOWO2_12_FULL_41_16
ATTATCAAGCACGGGGTGTAGTTCAGTTGGCTAGAACGCCAGGCTGGGGGTCTGGAAGTCGCCGGTTCGAGTCCGGCCACCCCGACACACATTATTGAGGCTAAAAGCGCTTGATTTAAGGTTAATGCAGACAGGACTTCGAACAAACTAGGCCATTAGATTAACTATGTAGAGAATTTGAAAGTTGAGAGGATCTGTTCAGTAAATTTGCTTATATCACTGTAGCTCGCCTGAGTTTCTATTTCAATTATGTACCCCACACCATTATTAAGCGCATAAATCACTGTCATTCCATAAGGGCCACAGGGTGTATTTTCAAAAATCGATGCTTGTTGACCATTTAGAATAAATGCTTTTGCCTTACTAGATTGTATATCTGTACATAGACTGTTATTGTCAACTAAGTCTTTCAAATTAGTTTCATTTGTAATTTTGTGGTTAATTGACAACTGGTAATTAGTTTTTACTTGGGGTAGCACGTCAGACACGAATACCGTAGTATCTTGAACTGGTACTTTAACCCCATCAACTGACATTTTTTCGTTCACATAGATTTTGACACTTTCAGGATATTTGACAGAGTACTTACCTTCTTGGCTCGTATACGTCTTCCAGTTTGCAGTATCGTCGGTCGACGGAGTCGAATTGGTTACAGGTACTGGCGAGGATGTAGTAGTTACGGGCTGTGGTTGAGGTGTAGGGTTAGATTTGAATTGAAAGTAGGCAAAAACGATACCAGTTCCCACAATTAAGCCTATTGCAAGCAATATTAAGGGGGATGTAAATCCTCGGGCAAGTTTTTTCATCGGCATAAAGTAACTATATCATTTGTACAGCAAGTTTTGCAGTGGCTTGTATATAATATAATTCATATTTGCTTGATAGAAAATCGCGGTCTTGTCGGTTGGCTTTTTCGTGAAGCTGGGCAAGGGAATTGACTACAACGGGGGCTAAAGGGTCGGCAAGACCGATATCTTCTATTGAGATAATCCCAATCCTACGCCAAAAATAGCCTGCAAAACCGCCTTCTACCATCTCACACATAAAGTACAACGCCCTGTTCTCAAGACCCCGCCTGATGGCCTTCTGAAGCCCGCTGACCACCTCATCAAGGGGGTGGCTATTTTTAGTCCTGAGTTCAAAGTGGGGGCTTCTTCCAAGTTTTTCCTCCTCTTTTTCTTTTACCACTTTAATCAATTGCTGCTGTTTTGATTTCATAACTTCAGCTCTTTCCGCAAAGTCTGCAGTTGCAGTAAAGATTTTGTTTGTTTTTTCCAGGTTTCTACGGATTTGAGTACTCTTGTTCTGGCTTTTCCTGACACCAAGAACCATCTGGATTTCTCCTTCCGCAAGACCAGAACTTCCCGTATTGGCCTTCCCTGAGCTTCATTGGCGTCTCATGGACTGGGCAAACAGGGGCGAGCACCGCCTGAGCCTGCTCAGGTGTGTCAATTATTTTCCCAAAAGATTGACCATTAGTTTTCCTCTGGCCATTTATTACTCCATTCCAAAGCTGCGGTTTCGTGCCCAAAGAGTTGGTGACTTTTTGATATAAGGCTCTGGCGAAAGGGTACATCTTATTCATTTCCTCCCTGTCTGAAGCCTGGACATGGACTGTGTGTTTCCCGTCTGTTGAAAGATACAGTTCAATCACCTTTAGATTCACCTCCTTGCGATAAAAATTTTGGCTTGAATTGGTCGTAATAGCTCATGTAGTTTTTTGCGATAAATTTTGAGGCTTTTTGTTTTGACCATTTGTGAAACACCACATCAAAGTTGATGTCTTTGCCATACCTTCTGTAAATTGCCACAACAGCTTCACTTTGACGCAAAGTAGCCATTTAGTTCACCTCCCCAAATGCGGTTAATCAACTCTTTGTGCTCATTTAAGGCTCGTTCAAGTTCATCGGCCATATCCATGAGTGCCTTTGGTTGACTGTCTGCCTCACATTTGTTACCATCAAAAATGCCGAAAGAATCCATAATTCTTTGCTTACAAGGTAGGGAGTTTGGCCTTTCGGCTTTCTTATGTTTATGTCTCATTTATGTTTTGAAATATATTCGCCTCCGTTCTATAGGTTATTAAATATAGAATAGCACAGTACGCTGCATTGTCAAGTAAAATCTCCCTAAATAATTTAGTTTATGTTGTTGGGATAATCTAATTTTAGTAGAGTTTTGATGAGTTCTGAAGTTGTATATTTTTGACTGAAGATGAACTACAAGCCTTTTTATTTCTTTTAGTATTGCATTATTAAGGGTACAGCTATTTAGATGTACCTATACTATGAGAACAACGGGGTTAACTTAAAAAATAAGGGTAAATGTGATAGCATACTGCCATTATGCCTAAGAAAGCTATTTCTCCTGATTCACTACCATTTAAGCTTGACCTTAATCAAGTATTTGGAACAATCCGTGTTTCAAGTGTCTTAAAAGATATGATTTATGTAGTCCTATTTTTTCTTGTATTCATCTTATTTTTAGTTTTTCTAAAGGCAAGTGTTTGGATTATTATTGCATCATTTGTTATCTTAATACCGATACTTCTATTTTTTGGGTATTGTTATTATTTTCTTATGCGTAATGACCCAGATTCATTGCGTTCAGAAACTTATAAATTACAAAAACAGCGATTAGAAATGATGGGTAGGAAAGGACAAGAGATACCTGCTCAAGCCATAGAGGCAGAACTCGTAATTGGAAAACCAGAAGAAAAAAATATAAGAAAAGAACTAAAGAAAGGAAGCGGTAAAAAATGAACGCATATTTATTTGTATTCAATAGAAATACTTCGGTTGATTATAATAAACTGCATGAAAATATAAAAAGCGATAGGCACATTAGTAATTGGTGGCATTATTTAAATTCTGCTTATATTTTAATATCGTCTTATGATGCCAATCAATTAGCGGATAGTATCAGAAGTTATTATCCTTATCAATTACTTGTAATTAAAATTACTAAAAGTAATTATCAAGGTTGGTTGCCACAAGATGCATGGGATTGGATTTCCAAAAATGTCCCTTATCAATAATGAAAAGTAGGATTTTCTCCAAAAGATAATTGATAGCTAAAATAACAATGGGAAAATATGCAATTGCCATAAGAGATTCAGGCGAACTTTTCCTCATGTTCCTTATTCGTAGAGGTGTGAAGGGTGATGTCTATGTTAATTTTAATAAACGTGATTCTAAACACAAACCACACTCAAGCTACCACTTATCGGGACAGCTTCACCACAAATCTTACAACAAAATTCTTCTTCCTGTTACAAAAAAACAATCACCAACTCAAAACTTTAGAGGCTCTGAAGCTATTATTGCGACAAGTATTCAAAGAGGCGATGGTAGAACATGGAATATCCCCTGTAAGAAAAAGGATTTTTCAGAAATAATGGAAATACCCGATGAAATCATTACCCCAAAATTTGGATATCAATTAATAGTAGAGCTTGTTGAAGCAGGTAGTTTACCAGAAACTTCGAAATCTAAATACACGCGAATTATTAAACAACATTTTTTCAAAAAAGGTAACCCATGGATTGTCGCTTCACTTTGTGAAGTTAGTGCATCTTTTACTTGAATGAATTATTTTAATCAGCTTAGTCTAGTACAAAAAGTAATCTTGATTTCTATAGCAGGAGTGGTATCAATCATTGCACTTGTAGGACTATCGGAGACTTATCAGGATTACTATGTAAGTGCGGCATTGGCACGAGCATTTTTCTGGGGTATCTTGCTATTAGTGTTGTCATCTCCATTTATTTACTTAGCAAGAAGGAAAAACAATAAGGGTAAAGCAGAAAAAGAGCTAGAAAAAGCTAAGAGGTTGGCTGCCGAGGATAAAGAAAAAACAAAAAGAGCCTTGGAGAAACTAGAGGAAATTAATCAATCTGAAACGATTACAGGTTGGAATGACATTCCAGTAAATAGGCATGTTGCAGGTTCGGTTGTTTATAAAATAAAACATAACACACCTTTGGATAATAAGGAAGAAAATCTACTAAAATCTATAAAAGACAAACTTTAAAGTCTTAGAGGTTAAGTGAGCTTGAAGATAATTTAAAAGAATGGATAAGCCAGGCCTGAAGAAAAAGCTTAGTTTGTCGACCATTCATAGTTAGTAATTAGTAAACTACTTGTAAATTAAGGAATCTTCCCACATTAGCTGGACTAAACTCAAAAGAATTGATAGTATGCCAAAGGTTCCTTATTTCGTCTAATAAGGCCGACCAAGTTAGAATAACTCGGTGGGTTTGACAAAATCAGTTAGAAAAAAGTTACAATGGATATAGAATGACAACTGCCGTTAAAGCAGAAGAGCTACCTCTTAAGCCACCTGGAAGCGAAACACCCGGACCGCCGCCTGAGGATCCAAATAGCCCAGAAGCCAAACAAAGACGTGCGGATGAACTTCAAAGACGATTAGATGCTTTGCTGCAGGGGAGTAACCAAGCTGCTAGTCATATTTCACTTGAAGGAGCTGATCGCAGAGAAATTACTGGATTGAAAGAAGAATTAGACCAACTACGTGGCCAAGGAATAACAAGCAGTGTCGAGCCCCGTGAATCAAAAGCGAGTTATTCATATCCCGACCGAGATTCTTTCGCTTTGCTGAGGCGCGCTGGAATCCCACCAACAACTACAAAGCCGGGTGCCTCGACAAAATCCGTTTTAAAAAGCAGGAGATAAATCAGAAACTCTCGACACTAAATCGTTTACCTTTTGGGTGATTGTCTTTCGGCGGACTCAGGAGATCGTCCTAAACTTATCGTTTCGGACTCTGCTTGCCTTTTCGTGCCTTCTGGGCCAGGCCATATTTGCGGCGTTCCTTAACCCTAGGATCGCGGGTTAAAAGACCGGCTTTTTTTAAGATAGGGCGAAAATCAGGATTGGCAAGAACCAATGCTCGTGAAAGACCGTGAACGGCAGCATCTAACTGGCCACTCTTACCTGAACCATCAACTTTGATATTTGCAAAATACTTCTCCAGAGACTTCGTTAAAAATAAGGGTTTTTGCCACGTTACTTTAGCAATTTCTCCCGGAAAATATTTTGCGATCGGCTGATTGTTAACGATGGTTTCCCCTTTACCTTTAAACAGTCTGACTCTGGCGACAGCTTCTTTTCTGCGGCCGTGAGTAGTGACATACTGGGTATTCTTACTTTTAGTATTTGATCGTGCTGGTTCCATATTCATTTTGTGATCACGGAGGCCACAGTCGCCTTCGGCGAACCTCGCTCAATTGAGCGGGAAGGTTCTGAGGGCACTGAGTTCTGTGCCTTCTGTTTTTCTACTGTACTCTCTGTGATCAGTTTTTTATCCCCATACGGGTGTTGGGAGCCTGGATAGATATAGAGTTTTTTAATCATTTGTCTTGCGAGTTTTGTTTTCGGTAGCATACCGACAACTGCATGTTTGATGAGATCTTCAGGTTTTTTTGCTCTAACTTGCCGGGCGGACCGCTCGTTTAATCCACCGGGGTAATTTGAATGGTGCCGGTAAAGTTTTTGATTTTCTTTTTTACCAGAAAGGATAACGTCTTTAGCGTTGATAATAACTACATAATCCCCAGTATCCAAATGGGGCGTGTAATAATTTTTACTTTTGCCCATTAATATCTTGGCGGTATTTGTGGATAGCCTTCCTAAAATTTTATTTTTGGCATCGATTAGCTGCCAGTTTCTTTGGATGTCGCCTGATTTGATGTTTTTCATGCTAACAAAGATTTCTCTAATTTCTTGCCTGTGCGAGATTGCCTGCAGCTTCAGCCGCTGGCGGGCTAACAACCACTGATTTTGCCGAAGTCTTGCGTGACAACTTTTTCGGCGTCTTATTTTTAGCCTTCGTGCTTTTTGGGACAACAGACTTTTCCTTTTCCCCCATTTCAATAAATTCAAGCCTTGCCATCTGGGCAGCATCACCTCGTCTGATGTCTAATTTGATTATTCTCGTGTAACCGCCTATTCTCTTGATATTAGCTCGCGCAATTTCGCGAGTTAATTTAAGTAAGGCTTGGTTGGTCAGAATAGATGCTAATGATCTTCGCGAATGCAAAGTATCTTTTTTGGCGTCCGTGACCAATTTTTCGACAAAGCCGCGCACAAATTTTGCCTTTGCTAGGGTCGTGATAACAGCACCATTTGTTATTAATGAACTGGCCAGGTTGGCACGCAGCGCTTTTCTGGCGTTGGTATCTCTGGCGAGCTTGCGACCAAATTTTGCGTGTCTCACTTGACATCGACTCCTTTCTCACTTAGTTTTTCTTCAACCAAAGCGATAGATTTTGGCCCAAGATTCTTCATTTTTAAAAGATCTTTCTTGTCTTTCTGCAGAAAGTCACCGATCGTCTCAACTTTACTCGATTTTAAACTATTAGTTAACCTCACTGGTAAATCAAGTTCTTCCAGGGATGTTTTTAAAACCTCATCGCTTGGTGGCTGACTTGTTTGAGGTTTTTGTTTTTTACTACCTGTTTGAGGTTGATAAATAGTTATGAAATGATCTACTAAAATTTTTGCCGCCTGTTTTAAGGCAAGAGATGGTTTAATTGTGCCATCGGTGGCTATCTCGATTATTAATTTGTCGTAGTTGGTAAGTCGGCCAACACGTGTTGCCTCTACTTTATAATTCACGGAAATAATTGGCGAAAAATTAGCGTCAATAGGAATAATTCCGATCTCGTCAGTTTTTCTCTCTTCGGCAAGTGAATAACCCATGCCTGTTTCGGCAACCAAACGAGCATTAAGTCTTGTTTTGGAATCCGCAAGATGAGCCAAAATTAAATCACCATTAACAATTTCCACCCCGGCTGCCGGTTCGATATCTTTTGCTTTCACTTCTTTTGGCCCTTTGACATCCAAAGTAAGCCTAACTGGTTTGTCACCGGCAATTTTCAGTCTTACATTTTTGAGATTTAAGATAAACTCAACTATATCCTCGGTCATTCCGGGAAGAGAACTGAATTGATGGCGGATGCCGGAGATTTTTACCTGCGTGATGGCTGCGCTCGGTAAGGACGTAAGAAGAACCCTGCGCAATGAATTGCCAATAGTATGCCCGTAACCTTGGTCTAATGGTTCAATAATAAATTTTCCGAACTCTTGCGTTTCTTTTTCTGTTTCGATTTCAATTTGCGACAAATCGAGCATTTATTTCACCTCCTTTTATGCCCTAAGGGGACACCTAAGGTTCCTTCTTAGTATTCCCCTTCCTTTAAAAATTTTCTTCACGATTCATCTTGAGTAATACTCGACGATTAAACTTTCATTAATCGCCAGATCTTGCTCGTCACGTTTTGGTCTGGCAACAACTTTTCCGACAGTTGCCTTTTTGGCAAGCCAAGACGGTAATTTTGCATCTTTTGTTTCTTCCTGCAATTTTTTAATGAAATTTAAATTCGCAGCCTTTGCAGACAGTGAAATAACATCACCTATTTTAACATTATATGAGGAGATCGTCACCTTTTTACCGTTGACCAAAACATGGCCATGGGAGACAAGCTGTCTTGCTTGCGGGCGACTTTTGGCTAAATTTAATCTGTAAACCGCATTATCAAGACGATTTTCCAAAATTTCAAGCAAAGTTTGGCCGGTTGCGGATTTTTTACTGGAAGCCAATTGGTAGTATTTTTTGAACTGTCTTTCAAGAATTCCATACATTCTTTTGACTTTTTGTTTCTCTCTTAACTGGATGCCATATTCCGAAAGCTTTTTGCGGCCCTTTGCGCCATGCTGTCCTGGGGGGGCAGCATTCTTTCTGATTACCGGACATTTTGGCGAGCCACACAGAGCTACACCTTCCGCTCGACAAAGTTTATGCTTTGGTCCTGTATATCTAGCCATGACACTCTAAGGGGCAACCAAGATTTCCCCTTAGTATTCCCCTTCCTTTCATTGGAAATTTGAAATTGGTAATTCTCATTAGACTCTTCTCTTTTTCGATGCTCTGGGTCCATTGTGTGGAATAGGTGTAACATCGGCGATCATTGCAATATCAAGACCAACTGCTTTTAATGCACGGATCGCTCCATCTCTACCTGGACCAGCACCTTTGATGTAAACCTCTACGCTTTCAATGCCTTTTTCTTTGGCCTTTCTTGCAACTTGTTCAACTGCTGTGGTTGCAGCATAAGGTGTTGATTTTCTCGCGCCTTTAAAGCCGGAGGCACCCGCTGATCCCCAGCATATGGTCCGTCCGTTGGTGTCTGTTATTGTAACTAGCGTATTGTTAAAAGTGGCGGTAACGTAAGCGCGTCCGGCGGCGGAAGTTTCGTGAACGTTTCCGGGTTTTTTATTTAATTTGTTGGTTTTGGTGTTTTTTTTAGTCATTTATTCTCGGCCACTTTGGTTATTTCTTTCGTCTTTTCAACCCTTCCTGCAGCTTCTTTTCTGACTGTACCTATGGTTATTCTTTTACCTCTTTTGGTCCTAGCATTCGTCCTTGTCCTTTGGCCACGTACCGGTAAATTCCTGGTATGACGAATACCCCGATATGAACTTATCTCTTGAAGTCTTTTAAGATTTTCTTGAATCTCGCGCCTAAGGTCTCCTTCTACTTTGTACTCTTCTACCTTGCGCTGAAGTCTATTTATTTGCTCTTCCGTAAGATTTTTTGTCCTAGTGTTTGGGTCTATTTGACAATCAGCAATGATTTTTTTGGACAAAGTTAATCCAATCCCAAAAATGTAGGGTAGAGCTGCTTCAATTCTTTTTTCGTTTGGCAGATCGACTCCAGCAATTCTAGCCATAATATCCTAATTTATCCTAATAAGATTAGTCCGAATTTATCCGAATGCTCCCAGTTGATTTCAATTGCTAATTTTGAGAATTGACTATTCGGATTCATTCGGATTATTTTGATTAAGACACATTGGTATTTCATCCCTGTCTTTGCTTATGGCGAGGGTTAGTACAAATCACATAAAGCCGACTTTTACGTTTGACGATTCTACAATTAACGCATCTTTTTTTAACGCTTGCTTGAACCTTCATGGTAAATTCAAAAACTTTTCATTTTTAACTTTTATTCTTAAATTGGCCTCTTATCTGTACCTAAACGTTATCCTCCCACGAGCTAAATCGTAAGGTGTCATTTCAAGTTTTACTTTGTCGCCGGGCAAAATTCTGACATAGTGAATGCGCATTTTCCCTGACAGGTGGCAAAGGACAATTTTATCTTCTTTGACGCTTGGCAGTTGGGCAGATGCAACTCTGACCCTAAACATGGTGTTGGGCAAGGCTTCTGTGACTTCGCCTTCTGCTTCAATAACGCCGGGTTTCATAATTTCCCCTTTCCCATAGTGGATATACAGCGCCATAATTTTAGAAATATTTTTCTCAAGACTATATTGTACATAATTACAAATAGGGCGTCAAGACTATAGGGCCATTTCTGGTGACGGCTACAGTTTGTTCATAAAGACCCGCAAGGGAACCATCTTTGGTTGAAATTGTCCATCCGTCTCTCTCTAATCTGACTTCAGACGAACCTTGAGCATAGATTACCTCGATTGCTAAAACCATATTTTCTACTATTTTGGGACCGCTCCCTTTTTTGCCAAAACCGGGAACGAGCGGTTCTTCATGGAGCTGGCGGCCAATTCCATGACCAGTAAGACTTTTAACAACCGAGAAGCCTTCACCTTCGATATTTCCTTGAATAGTTGATGAGATATCACCTATGCGGTTGTCGATTACTGCCTGACTGATAGCTTTTTTTAAGGTTAAATGCCCTATCTCTAAAAATTTTTGTGTGCTCTTTGATACATTACCGACGGCTACGGTTTTCGCCATATCAGTGTGAAAACCCCGGTAGCTGGCCCCAACATCTATTCCTAAAATATCTCCGTCTTGAAGTTCCTTTGCGGTGGGAACGCCATGGACAACCTGCTGATTAACAGTTGTACAAATAGTCCACTTATAGCCATCAACTGTCATAAAAGAGGGTTGCGCCCTGCTTATTTCCATTTGGTGCTTGGCAATCTGATCCAGTCCGTCGCAGCTGACACCAGGTCTGGCTTGTTCTAAAACTTTTTTTAAGGCAAGCGCCGTAATTTTGCCAGAAATTTTCATTAAGTTTATTTCTCTGTCGGTTTTTACCACGTCAGACTCGGTTTGTGTTACCATTTTGTAATCGATTGATAATATCCTGGTGCACCTCGTCAATATTCCTTTGGCCATCAATTTCTTCAAGTATCCCTTTTTGCTTAAAGTATAAAAGCAACGGTTCGGTTTGCTGATGATAAAGCTCGAGACGTCTGGTGATTGTTTCTAAAGTATCGTCATGTCTTGCTCTATCAATTAATCTTTTAATGCCTTCTTGGTCGGAAACCTTTATAAAAAAAACTTTGTCAATATCTGATTCTATTCCCTCGAGTTGAGCATAATTTCTAGGGTAACCATCCAGAATGTAACCATTTTTGCAATCAGATTTTGCTAACCGCTCCTTTAGTGTTACAACAGCAATATTATCCGGGACGAGATCGCCTTTTTCTAAGGCTTCCCTTACCTCACCTGCTTCTTGGTTATTCTCTTGGGCCTTATCTCTCATAAGCTGACCCATTTCGATGTATGGCAGGACAAGCTTTTGGGAAAGCGTACTGGCCTGCGTTGATTTTCCTGAACCTTGGCTGCCTAAGAATATAAGTTTCATCAACTTTTCCTCAGAAAGGAATCATAATCTCTCATTACTAAGTGCGATTCGATTTTTTTTGTTGTCTCCAGGACAACTGAGACCACGATTAGAAGCCCGGTTCCTCCAATTAGGAGAGTTGCGACTCCGGTTAGGCTTTGGCCGATTGATGGCAGAATCGCAATAAGCCCCAAAAAGACTGCTCCGAAGAGGGTTATTCTTAATGAAATATAATCTAGGTGTGATTTAGTGGGAGAACCGGGTCTAATTCCAGGAACAAAACCGCCTTGTTTCATAAGCATTTCCGAGATTTGTTTAGTGTTAAAAGCGACAGTGGTGTAAAAATAGGTAAAAGCCACCACTAACAAAAAGTAGGTTACGTTGTAGAGAACATCTTGGGGATTGAAAAGCCTTTGGATTTCCTGGGCGATGTTGGCAACTAAAACGCTGGGGGACCTTTCGAAAAATTTGGCAAATGTTGTCGGCAAAAGAATTAAGGAAACAGCAAAGATTATTGGGATAACGCCGGCTTGGTTAATTCTAAGTGGAATATAGCTCGCAACTGGCGTTTCAGTCGTGCTTCTTCTGGCGTAATGGACGGTAATCGGACGCTTAGCCTCTGTTACAATAACGATTGAGACAATGACAATTACGGCCATCGCCATAAAAATCAGGATGTTTTTTATTTGTGTTGGATCAAAAATTGAAACAGTTTGGGCAAGACCAATAGGTAATCTACCAGCAATACCCGCAAAAATTATCATTGAGATTCCATTGCCTATTCCTTTTTCGGAAATTAGTTCACCCAACCACATCAAAAAAATTGTGCCTGCCGTCATGGTGATAACGAGAGCTAAAAGAATCAGCGGTGATAGGACACTTATAATGCCGGAATTGCGTAGTAAAATATACATTCCAAAAGCCTGAACGGCAGCCAGAGGGACGGTTAGATAACGAGTGTACTGATTAATCTTCTCGTGTCCTTGCTCGCCCTCTTTGGCTAGCTCTTCAAGTTTTGGAAAAACCAATTGCAAGAGTTGCATGATAATGCTGGCATTGATGTACGGATTCAGCCCTAATGATAGGACTGAAAAATTGGCTAAGGTGCCGCCAGAAAAAAGATCTAAAAGCGAAAGTAGTTGACTTTCGGCAAATAATCTTTTAAGTGATGCAATATCGACACCAGGAACCGGCACATGGGCAAATAGCCTAAAGATAAGAAAAATAAAAAAGCTAAAAAGAATTCTTTTTCTTAAATCTTTAACTTTAAAAATCTTTAATAAGGTTTGTAGATAATTCACAACTGTACTTCAGGGCAAGCCTTGCGATCACCCCTGCTTCGCGGGGATCCTGTTTTTTCCCCTTAATACTTCCTTTCTCCTGGTGGACAAAATTGGTTTGCCTAAAGCAGTTCCAATTTTGGAATTTTGATTTCTGATATTTGCCCGCTCCGCTTCGCTTTGCGAGGCGGGGGATTTTTGATTCAGTATTGTCACTTTTCCGCCGGCTTTTTGAATTTTCTCTGCTGCACTTTTGGAAGTCGGTAAATTTATGACGAGTGCTCTTGATAAATTACCATCTCCCAGGATTTTTACGCCATAATTTTTGGCGTCGTTTTTTTCAACTATACCGAACTTGACAAGTGCTTCAAGGTCCACATTTTGGCAGTTTTCGGGTAGCAGATTCAATGCTCCTAAATTGACAACTAGCGGTTTTTGGGAAATTTTAGGATTCCCTATACCTCTTCTTAAAGGAAGCCTTTTAATAAGAGGTCTTGTTCCGCCTTCGAAATGTGGATGGGTAATTTTCATTTTACCTCTGGCTTTTTGACCTTTGGTCCCGCGGCCGCCTGTTTTTCCTTTCCCTGACGACTGACCACGACCGATCCTTTTTGCTCTTTTTTGGGTTATTTTTGGCAAGGTATTTAAATTCATGGCATTAAACTTTCTAAAGCTGCAAGCGTTGCGTAGACATTTGACGCCTGATTTTTGGTCCCCATCACTTTACTGGAGATATTTCTAATTCCAGCCGCTTCAACCACAACCCGAACTGCTCCGCCGGCAATAATTCCTGATCCTTCTGGTGCAGGCTTGAGAAGAACCTTGGCCGCGCCTCTTTTAAGAAGTACATCATGAGGAATGGTACCTTTGACGATCGGCACGGTGATCAAATGTTTCTTAGCATAAGTCGCACCCTTCCTGATTGAGGAAGAAACGTCTCTGGCTTTGCCCAAACCAACGCCAACTTTACCTTTTTTGTCACCAACAACTACAAGTACCGAAAAACCGATTCGATTACCGCCCTTTGTTTTTTTTGAAACTCGATTCACTTGGATGACTCTTTCGTCAAATTCTTTTGCAAATCCTATTAGTTGCTCTTCTTGACTATTCATTTTAAGCTTCTGGCTAAAAAAGTAGGCCCTCCTCCCTTGCACCTTCGGCTAAAGCTTTTACGCGTCCATGATAGAAGTATCCAGCGCGGTCATAAACTACTTTTTTGATATTTTTGCTCTTTGCAGCTTTGGCCAAATTAATCCCAACTTCCTTTGCTTTCTGGCATCTTGTACCTTTTTTGATTTTTGCGTCAGAAGCGAAAGCGATAGTAGCTGCTTTTTGATCATCTATTAGTTGCGCATATATATGTTTATTTGAACGAAAGACAACTATTCTCGGAACGTTTTTGGCTCGCGCTATTTTTTTTCTTATCCTGTCATGTCTTAGGACTTTCTGCTTCCTTCTATCTTTCATGTTGAACTCTGGGCAGCTTTAACTGCCTTACCAGCCTTTCGTCTGATTACTTCTTCTGAGTATTTTATTCCCTTACCTTTATAAGGTTCAGGCGGTCTTGCTCTTCTAATTCTGGCGGCTACTTCACCAACCAATGCTTTATCGCAACCAGAAACAATAATTTTGTTTTCTTTGGTTTCTATTTGGACACCGCTTGTAGGTGTGATGATAACTGGATGAGAATAACCAATATTTAACACTAGATTCTCCCCTTGTTTTGTAGCTCTATAGCCAACACCGATGATTTCCAAAACTTTTTGGTGGCCTTCTGTCACGCCTTTGACCATGTTGGCAATAATACTTCTTGTTAAGCCGTGAAGGGATTTGGCAAATTTACTCTCAGATTTTCTGGCCACATTAATTTTATCCTGAAAAACCTCAACAGTAACTTCCGGACGAAACTGAAATGAAAGATTGCCTTTTGGTCCAGAGATCTTAACCTGGGAATCGAAAGTTTCTACTTTAATCCCTTGAGGAATTATAACTGGTTGTTTGCCTATTTTAGACATAGACTCTCCTTTCTGAGGAAATTTCCCGGCTTCGCAGGGCAAGTAATTTTATCTGATATCTGATATTTATTTACCATGCTTCGCAAATTACCTCCCCTCCAAGTTTTTTGGCTTTGGCCTGTTCACCCGTCATCACTCCTTGGGGCGTTGAGACAAGAACCAGACCTCTTTTGCCTTTTACTTTTTTGATATTTTTGCTCTTGGTGTAAATCCTCAGGCCTGGTTTAGAAACTTTTTTGATCTCGTGTAATTTTGGCTTTTGATTCTCATATAAAAGACTGATAATAATTTTTGCCCGCCCGCTGCCTGCCTGCCGGCGAGGCAGGGCGAGGTGGGCTTGTGATTTTTTGACGATACCCACAAATTTTTCTTTTTCCAAAACCTTAGCAACTTCCGATTTAAACTTTGAGTAAGGTACCAAAACTTCCGGCTTTTTAGCCATGTATCCATTTTTAATTGTGACAAGCATATCAGCTATTGGATCCACAAAAAATCTCCTTTCGCCGAATTTTAATTTCAAATTTAAAATTGATCATTACCATGATGCCTTTTTGACTCCAGGTATTTCTCCGCGATGTGCAAGATCCCTAAAACAAATTCGACAAATTCCGAATTTACGGATATAAGCTCTTGGCCTACCGCAAAGATGACAACGATTTCGGTGCCGGCTGGCAAATTTTTGTTTTTTCTCATTTTTGATAATCTTAGATTTTTTGGCCATGATTGCCTCCGGCAATATTAGTTTACTTCTTAAAAGGTAATCCTAAGAGTTCAAAAAGTCTTTGGGACTTTTTCTGATCACTATTTTTGACGACTATGGTGACGACTAGTCCTCTGACTTTGTCGATTTTGGCGTAATCTACTTCTGGAAAAATAATCTGCTCAGATAAGCCCAGACTGTAGTTGCCGAATTTATCAAATTTTGTCGTGGTAAGACCCCGAAAATCGCGCATTCTTGGCATAACAATGGCAATTAATTTTTCCAAAAACTGCCAAGCTCTTTTCCTTCGTAGAGTAACCATAACACCAATGGGGTCGTTTTTTTTTAATTTAAAGTTCGAGATTGCTCTTTTGGCACGGGCGACTTTTGGTTTTTGACCTGTAATTTGAGTTAGCTGATCTTTGACTTTTTCTAAAATATCATGACTGGTGATTGCTTCAGCTACTCCCATATTTAAGACTATTTTTTCCATTTGAGGCAGAGCCAAATCATTTTTTATACCAAATTCCTCCTTGAGTTTTGGTTTAACCTCCTCTTTATATTTAGTTAAAATATTCATACTAGGCGTCCTTGACATTTTTTACAAATTCTATTTTTGATCTTGCCTTCTTTGACAAATCCTACTCTGGTAGTTTGAGCGCATTTTGGACAAATAAGAGCAACCTTGCTAACCGGAATGGGCCGAGTAATTTCGTAAATGCCGGAAGCTTTGGTTCTAGTAACTTTCTTGTGTCTTTTATAAATATTAGCTCCGGCAACAACAAGTTTATTTTCAAAGACCAGGACTTTTTCAACCTTGCCTTTGATGCCTTTATCTCGACCAGCTGTAACTTGTACTTGATCACCTACTTTGAACTTAAACATTTAAATAACCTCCTGGGCCATAGAAATGATTTTGGTAAAACCTTTATTTTTTAACTCTTGAGCTACCGGACCAAAAATTCTGGTTGCGAGGGGTATTCCTTTCTCATCGCAAACAACAGCGGCATTGTCTGAAAATCTGATATAAGAACCGTCCGGTCTTCTCGTTTCTTTTCTAGTCCTGACAATAACTGCTTTGACTATTTGATGATCTTTAACTTGACCGGTGGGGCTTGCTCCCCTAACTACACAGGTAACAATTTCTCCAATGCCGGCAAATTTTTTATGGGACATGCCAGGCATACCAATAATAACCAAGTTTCTGGCACCGCTATTGTCGGCAGCTGCCAAAACTGACCTTCTTAAAAGCATCTATCCTAATACCTCCAAAACCTTAAAATTGACGTCTTTTGAGATCGGCCTGGTTTCAACTATTTTTACAATGCTCCCGACTTTTGCTCCAAAATTATCGTGTACTTTGTATCTTGTGGTTTTTTTGATTCGTTTTTTGTAAAGCGGGTGCAAGGTTTGCGAGACAACCTCAACAACTATTGTTTTATTCATCTTATTTGAAACCACGGTACCAATTTTGGTATTAATATTGTTTTTCTTCATTTTTGATTTTTGATCACTTCCATAAAATTTTTCTCAGCTATTATAGTTTTAATCTTGGCGATGTCTTTGCGCTTTTGATTTGCAAGATGGACATTTTTTATTTTGCCTATTTTAAGCTTGAGACGCGTCTGTTTTTCTTCTTTTTCTTGATCGGCAATAATTTTTTTTAGATTCTCAATACTTTTATTTTTTAATTCGTTCAAATCTTTATTTTTCATCGCAATCACCGTCTTTTTGTGTTCATCTTGTAACAACTCTTGTTTTTATTGGTAATTTATGGGCGGCAAGCCTTAATGCTTCTTGGGCAACATTTGCTTCAACGGCACCCATCTCAAAAAGGATCATGCCTGGTTTGACAACTGCTACATACTCGGAAACATCGCCTTTGCCTGAACCCATTCTAGTCTCTGCGGGTTTTTTGGTGACCGGTTTGTCTGGAAATATCCTGATCCAAATACGGCCACCTCTTTTGGTGTAATGGGTCATGGCACGTCTGGCTGCCTCGATTTGTCTAGCGGTCACCCAAGCACTCTCTTCACTTTTTAAACCATAAGAGCCAAACGAGAGGATTGTTCCACGACCGGCAATGCCTTTTCTTTTACCTCTGAACTGTTTTCTATATTTTGCCCTTTTTGGTGCAAGCATAACTTTCCCTTTCCCTTAATAAACTACTCACGGCCGATTCGGTCTGAGCCTCACGGTCGAAGACCTGAAGGCCATAGTTCTCGCTCGCGTGGAATAGACAATAGACAAAATTGTCCAAGCTAAGCTTGTTACAATTTTGGGATTTGTTTTTTTTGAATTTTGATTTGTCATTTTGATGTTTGATTTTTGATTTTGTTACGTTTCTCCTTTATATATCCAAACCTTAACACCGACGGTGCCTGACTTTGGAACTTGAGCATCGACTTTAGCAAAATCAATTTCTGCCCTAATTGTGTGGAGTGGAACGGCACCAATTTTAACCGTCTCTCGTCTGGCTATTTCTGATCCTCCAAGTCTGCCAGAGAGCGAGATACGCACTCCTTTGGCGCCTGATCTTCTAACTCTTTCTTGCGTTTGATTCATTATCCTTCTAAAAGGAATTCGCCTGCCCAGTTGGTCTGCAATAGATTGAGCAATTAAATAAGCATCAAGGTCCGGTGATTTAATCTCTTCAAATCTAATCTCTAGTTTGTCGGAATCTACAATTTTTAATTTCTTGACTAGTGCCGCTTTTAACTGTTCGATACCGGTTCCACCCCGACCGATGGCGATACCCGGCCTGGCGACATGGACGATGGCAACTCGTTTGTCAAAAGAACGCTCGATTTCAACTTTGGAAATCCCAGCGGGTTTTAGATGTTCCATGATAAATTTCCTTATTTTTTGATCCTCCAGAAGATATTGGGAATAAAGACCGTTTTTGGCAAACCATCTGGAGCTCCAGGTATAAATGTTTCCTAGCCTAAAGCCGATCGGGTTAACTTTTTGGCCCATGACAACCTCGCTTTCGTTCGTTAGGTGAAAAGTGAAAAGTGCCGCCAAGGGCGAGCCTTGCTCGCCTCGCTGCGAAGCGGGTCTTTGACGGGAAAAGTGAAAAGTTATGGTAATTTAAAATTAATTTGAAATTTTTCATTGTAATTTTGAACTTTGCATTTTGATTTTTGAATTTTGATTTTCAGAAACAACTTTATTGTCTTTTGATACTTTGTAAGCAGTAGCTGTGTTTTTCGTTTCTCCCTCCAGAATCACTCTTATATGGCTGGTTCTTCTTAAAATTGGATGGGCTCTGCCCCTGGCAACTGCCCGGAAGCGTTTAAAAACAGGTCCCTTGCCAACTAAGATTTCTTTAAAGGCCAAGGAGTTCTGGTCAAGATTAAAATTGTTTTTGGCGTTGGCAATTGCCGAGGCAATTACTTTTTTAAGAATCGGCGCCGATCGCTTATTGACAAAATTTAAAATTTGAACAGCTTTTTGTGGAGGCGTCTTTTTTATTTGATCCACAACAAGTCGTACCTTTTCAGGTGATACTCGGACTGATTTGGCTACTGCTGTTACTTCCATACTCTAATCTCCTTGTCGCGTTTTATTTCTTAGTTGTTGATTTCTCGGTAATTTTCCCGTGCCCGCGAAATACTCTGGTTGGGGCAAATTCACCAAGTCTATGACCAACCATTGGTTCGCTGATAAAAACACTGATGAAAGTACGCCCATTGTGAATCGAAAAAGTATGATTGACAAATTCCGGCGGAATTTGGCTTGCTCTGGCCCAGGTTTTGATTGGCTCTTTTTTACCCGATTGTTTTTGAGCCATAACTTTTTTTAACAACTTTTGATCCACATACGGACCTTTTTTACTTGATCTTGCCATTTTCTACATCCCCTTCCAATTTAAATTGATTTTTATTTCCTCTTTTGAATAATAAATTTATCTGACGGTTTGTTTTTCTTTCTGGTTTTTTTGAAGGCGGGTTTGCCCCAGGGTGTTTTGGGATGCATGCCTGTGCCCGATCTGCCTTCACCACCGCCATGGGGGTGTGACCCTGGATCCATAGCAACCCCCCGCACTTTCGGACGCTTGCCCATGTGGCGGGATCTGCCAGCCTTTCCAATCGAGATATTCTTCCAATCTAAATTTCCAACTTGACCAACCGTGGCGAAGCAACTGGCGTGTATTTTCCTAACTTCTTTAGAGGGGAATTTGAGGTGGACCCAATTGCCTTCTCTGGCAACAACAATGGCACCTGCGCCTGCGCTTCTTACTATTTGACCTCCGGCTCCGGGGATAAGTTCGATATTATGAACCACTGTACCAATAGGCATTTTACCGAGAGGCAGGGCATTGCCCGGTTTTATCGGAGCAATCTGGCCCGTCATAACCTCAGTTGCAATCTTAAGACCAATTGGAGCCAGAATGTATCTTTTTTCGCCATCAGCATAGTGAAGAAGGGCAATATTGGCAGAGCGATTAGGATCGTATTCAATTGCCGCAACTCGTGCCGCAATATCTCTTTTATCTCTTTTAAAATCAATCACTCTAAAATTCCTTTTGGCCCCTCCACCTTTACCACGCATGGTTACCCTACCCGCTGATCTTCCGGCCTTTTCTAAAAGACGATAGACCAGTGATTTTTCGGGTCTTGTTTTAGTTATTTCGCCAAAGATTAAGCCTGTTTTGAATCGTTGTCCGGGCGTTGTTGGTTTAAAAACTCTTAGTGCCATTTATCCTTCCTTCCCTTCTGCTGATGTTGTTTGGATATCCTTTTCCTTTGGCGATGGGTGTCTTTTTTTCGACTTTTCACTTTCTTTTTTTGGTGAAATCATGGCAATAGATTGACCCGCCTTCAGCCAAACAATAGCCTTTTTGCCGCCACCAGTTTTTGTCTCTTTTCTCGTCCTGGCAATTCTTTTGGTTTTAAAAGCACGTGTGGCAACGTTGACTTTTTGAACTTCTACAGAAAATTGTTTTTCAACTTGTTTCTCAATTTGATCTTTTGTGGATCGCGCATCGACTAAAAAAGTGTAGATGCTTTTTTCCATTTGCTTGTAAGCTTTCTCGGAAAGAATTGCTTTTTTAATAACGTCGGTGGTTTTCATTTTATTTGAAAAGAACTTACCGCCTCTTTTGAAATCAACAATTGATTGTTTTTCAGAACGATGTTTGCATTTAGGTTTTGAGCGGTTTCAACTGAAACTTGCGAAATGTTACGAGAGGCTAGTTTTACATTTTTTCCGCCAGCCGGCGGATTGGCAGATAGAACTAAAAGCGTGTCGCCTTTTGCCCGGAGTTTTAAAAGAAGATTGGCAATAATTTTTGTTTTTGGTTCTATTTTTTCGATATTTTGGATAACTTTGATATGACCGGATTTAAATTTGAGAGAGAGCGAGTGGATTAGAGCTTTGTGTTTCATTTTCTTAGGTAAAGAGAGTTTCACTTCCCGATAGTGCGGCCCAAAGGCCTTTCCCCCGCCAACCCAAAGCGGTGAACGAATCGATCCGGCTCTGGCCCGACCTGTGCCTTTTTGACGATGCGGTTTTCTTCCACCGCCGCGGACTTCGCTTCGTGTTTTGGTATTAGCAAAATGTCCAGACTGGTTGGCAAAATAGACCCTGACCGCTTGGGCCAGAAGATTTTGATTGGGAGTTTGGCCAAAAATTTCCTTTGGTAAATTGATTGTTCCCTGTACTCTGCCTTGAGTATCAAATACTTGAGCTGCCAGTTTTGGTATGGCAAGTTTCTTTTGACTCTTTCGGGGTGAGCTTTCAACTTTCAGACGTGTTTTGAAAACTCCTTGTCTGGCCTTTTCCGGAGCAATTTTTTTAGGGTCGGCCTTTACGGTTTTTACCTTGATAACTTTTGCTTGTTTTGTGACTTTTGTTTTTTGCTTCATTTTCTTTACGCTGGCTTTGCAGCCACTGATTATGGCAAATCGGATTGGCCTGATTGCGGTTTCTTCTCTTCTTCCAGTTTCTGGTTGTCGCCCTTGGCTTGGGCCGCACCAGAATCGGTGCGGGGTGAAGTTGCAGGTTTTTCCTTCGGCTCTTCCTCCTCTTTTGGTGGTGGTTTATAGCCCTTAACTTTGCCGGTTTTTTCGATTATTAAAAATCCGTTTTTGACACCCGGCACCGAACCTTTAACGATAAGTTGACTTGCGGCGCTATCAACTTCAATAACCTCAAGACCTGTAATTGTTAATTTGGCGTGACCCATGTGCCCGGCCATTTTTTTACCTTTATAAACACGGCCTGGTGTTGTAGTCTGGCCAATGGAACCCGGTGCCCTGTGACGATCACTTTGTCCGTGAGTTTTAGGTCCGCCAGCAAAACCCCATCTTTTGACTGTCCCTGCGAATCCCTTACCGCGAGTGATACCGCAAACTTTAACTTGATCACCCGGCTCAAAAATAGAAAGGGTGATTTTGTCGCCAGTTTTGACCACGTCTGACGTGGTTTTGATCTTTTCCGAACCGGTAATCTCTGCTTGAGCAATTTTGATCTCTCTTTTATACTTTGGGGCAAAGCCCAATGCTGAAATAAAGGCATTCTCAGTTTTTTTGGCCTTCTTTTTTTGACCCAGGCCAAGCATTATTTGCCCATCTTTTTTTAAAATCACGACATTCGGATCGACCTGGACTACGGTGACGGGTAATCGACGACCAAGTTGATCAAAACGAACAGACATTTCCTTTTTAATACCGAGTATTGTAGTTACCATCCTAATTTATCCTAATTTTTACCAAAAAGGCAGGACTCCTTAAATTCTCCCCAATCGAGTCAGGCTCGATTGGGGACCCCGATAAGAAAAATCTCCTATGGAGCTTTCAGGTGTCCTACCGATTAACAAATCGTCAATTGTTGAGCGTTAATTGTTAATGGTTATTTTTATTTAATTTTAGCAAGTACCTCCAAATTTTCTGTAATTCTAATCTATCCGAATATAATTAATCCTAATGAATCCGAATATTAGGATAAATTCGCATTTACATCTTAATTTCGATATCTACCCCCGCGGGAAGATCAAGATGCGTTAGGGAATCAATTGTTTTATTCGTCGGCTCGATAATATCAATAAGCCTCTTGTGAATGCGCATTTCAAACTGTTCTCTGGCGTCTTTATCGGTATGCGGACTGGTAAGAACAATGAATTTCTCAAACTTTGTCGGCAAAGGAATCGGGCCGGAAATTTTAGCACCGGTTGACAGTGCCGTGTTGATAATGTCCTTACAGGCCGCATCCATAACCCGTGCGTCGTATGCTTTAAGTTTGACTCGAATTCTACCTTTTGGCATGGTTTTTCTTTTAATGTGCTATTTAATTTTGTGTCCGTTATTTGCTTTCAGCTTAACCTAACGGTTTTGTACTTAAATGCCTTGCTTTAAAACCAATTGTGACTCCGGTTTTAGGGTATCGGAATTCCTTAATAACAGGTTATATAAGGTCCTGAAATGAGTTCAGGACGACCATAATGTTGATTGAGCGATAAGAGCCGAGAAGTTTCTTTATTACTCTAAGCGGTTAGGCTTGAAGCTTAAACTTGTTGATTTCATATATTGGTTCTCGACTTCGCTCCAGAATAACAATAATTACCAATTGTATCAAAAAAAATCCCCCTTGAGCAACTCTTGGGGGAAGTTCATTGCGCTTAGGCAATAATTTTAGCAACGACTCCGGCGCCAACAGTATGGCCGCCTTCGCGAACTGCAAACCTAAGTCCTTCTTCCATGGCGACGGGCACAATCAATTTTACCTTCATTTTGGTGTTATCACCAGGCATGACCATTTCGGTACCCTCCGGCAAAGTCGCTTCACCGGTGACATCAGTCGTCCTGACATAAAACTGTGGTCTGTACCCTGTGAAAAATGGGGTATGTCTGCCACCTTCTTCTTTGGTTAAGACATAAACTTCTGCCTCAAATTCGGTATGAGGAGTGGTTGAGCCGGGTTTGGCTAAAACTTGACCTCGCTCAACATCATCTTTCTCGATTCCTCGAAGTAAAACGCCGATATTGTCACCAGCCTGACCTTGATCAAGCTCTTTTCTGAACATTTCAACGCCGGTGACAATCGTTTTTTTAGTGGGCCGAATGCCGATTATTTCAACCTCATCATTGACCTTAACAACTCCCCGCTCGACTCTTCCGGTAACGACCGTGCCGCGACCTTTTATGGAGAAAACATCTTCAACTGGCATTAAGAATGGTTTATCAAGGTCTCGAGTCGGGGTCGGAATTTTTTCATCAACCGCAGCCATTAAGTCTTCGATTGCTTTGGTGGCTTCGGAATCACCTTCAAGGGCCTTTTTGGCAGAACCGCGGATGATGGTGGCGTTTTTGCCGTCGTATTGATATTTGTCTAAAAGTTCGCGAACTTCAAGTTCAACGAGGTCTAAAAGTTCGGGATCGGAAACCATATCGACTTTATTCAAGAAAACGACAATTGCCGGAACATTGACTTGACGGGCCAGAAGAACGTGTTCTCTTGTTTGGGGCATGGGACCGTCAGGAGCTGAAACAACTAAAATTGCGCCATCCATTTGAGCGGCTCCGGTGATCATGTTCTTGATGTAGTCGGCATGACCGGGAGCATCGATATGGGCGTAATGCCGTTTTTCGGTTTCGTATTCGACATGGGTAATATTGATAGTGATTCCACGCTGTTTTTCTTCAGGGGCATTGTCAATCTGATCAAAGGACTTGGCCTGAGCCAGACCTTTTTTGGAAAGGACTTGGGTGATCGCGCTGGTTAGCGTGGTTTTACCATGGTCAACATGACCAATGGTTCCGATATTAACATGTGGTTTTGTTCTTTCGAATTTTTCGGCCATATTACCTTTAGGGAACAACTAAGATAAACCCCTTTGATCGTAAACAAATAATAATATCAGTTTTAGTCACAATAAATGCGACTTCTCTGGCAGGCGGAGCAACTGATATTTGATCGATAGTTTATACGATTAGCGCAACAAAATGCAAGTAGTAAAATTCTTTAACTAACTTTCTTTAACATTACCCTTAACCTTGGCAACAATTTTATCGGCAATATTTTGCGGCACTTCCTCGTAGTGAGACGGTTCCATGTACGCCGAACCTCTACCTTGGGTCATCGAACGAAGTGTAGTTACGTATCCTGACATTTCGGAAAGAGGAACAAGAGCGGTAATAATAACACTGTTTGCCCGATGTCCACTTGAGAGTATTTGCGCACGTTTTGCGGAAAGATCACCAATGACATCACCCATGAATTCTTCCGGAATGGTGACTTCAACTTTCATAATAGGTTCTAAAAGACAAAGATTGGCACGTTTAACGGCCTCTTCTAGAGCTAATGATCCGGCGATTTTAAAGGCAATATCGGAGGAATCAACATCATGATAACTACCGTCATAGACCGCTACTTTCATGTCAACTATTGGATATCCGGCCAGAACTCCTATATCCATCTTTTCGCGAACGCCTTTCTGGATTGAAGAAATAAATTCTTGGGGAATGGCTCCACCTCTAATCTCGGAAACGAATTGGAATCCCTCTCCACGTCCCATGGGTTCAACTCTTAAAAAGCAATGACCATATTGTCCACGGCCTCCGGTTTGCCTAATGTATTTACCTTCGGCTGTGGCAGTATTTTTGATTGTTTCCCTGTAGGCAACTTGGGGGCTGCCAACATTGGCTGCCACTCTAAATTCCCGGTGCATTCTGTCTACTAAAATTTCCAGGTGCAGCTCGCCCATGCCCGAGATAATGGTTTGGCCGGTTTCCAAATCGCTTTTGATGCGGAAAGTTGGATCTTCTTCTGAAAGTCGCGACAGGGCATAACCAAGTTTTTCTTGGTCGGCTTTAGTTTGCGGTTCGATAGCCAGCGAGATTACCGGTTCGGGAAAGGAGATTGATTCCAAAATGATTGGTGCTAACCCATCACATAAGGTGTCACCAGTGGCCGTATTTTTAAGCCCAACAACGACAATAATTTCTCCGGCGTAAGCTTCTGGAATTTCTTCTCTGGCGTTGGCATGCATTAAAAGAATTCGGCTGATTCTCTCCTGATCATTCTTGACGCTATTTGCAACCGAGGTTCCGGATTTCAATTTGCCAGAGTAGACCCGTAAGTAGGTAAGTTTACCGACATGGGGATCGACTTGGATTTTAAAGGCAAGGGCTGCAAAGGGCGCTTCTATAACTTGTTTGCGGATTTCTTTTTGGTTCGTTTTAGGATTAATGCCTTCGACCTTTTCGATATCTACCGGGGAGGGTAAATACTGGACAACAGCATCCAAGAGTGGTTGTACTCCTTTGTTTCGAAGACTTGAACCTGCCATTACAGGAACTATTTTATAATCAATAACCGCACGTCTTAAGGCTTTTTTAAGATCGTTAATATCAAGTTCTTCCTGTGCCAGGTATTTCACAAGAAGCGCCTCATCAGTTTCAACTATTTTTTCGATAAGCTCATGACGATATTTTTCGACCTTTTCTTTTTCTGTGGGGGGTATTGGAGTTTCAACAAACTTGGCACCATATGGATCAGTTTCATCCCAAACATACGCTTTCTGATCAAATAAATCGATTATTCCCTTGAAGTCGCTTTCTGCACCTAAGGGTAAATTAATAGGGTAAGCCGGAGCACCTAATCTTTTTTTGATTGAAGCGAGTGTGGCAAAAAAGTCAGCGCCAATCTTATCCATTTTGTTAACAAAACAGATTCTTGGAACCTTATACTTATCCGCTTGGCGCCAAACAGTTTCTGATTGTGATTGAACACCTTCTTCGGCATCAAGAACCGTAACTCCTCCATCCAAAACACGCAGTGATCTTTCGACTTCAGCGGTAAAATCAACGTGGCCGGGGGTGTCAATGAGATTGATTCTTGCGGGGATATTGGCAAACGGACCTTGTTTTGGGGTCCAAAAGGTAGTAATGGCGGCGGAAACAATGGTTATACCTCTTTCTTTTTCCTGAGCCATCCAATCGGTGACGGTAGTACCCTCATCGATATTACCAAGCTTATAGGTTCTGCCAGTGTAATAAAGAATGCGTTCGGTAGTGGTCGTTTTGCCAGCATCAATGTGGGCAATAATGCCGATGTTTCTGATTTGTTCGAGTGGATAGAGTCGTGATTTATTAGTCGCCATTTTAAATTTGATAGATTATTTTGAATTTTCGCCAGATGGCGGATCGTTAGTTGGGGCTGGAGATGGAGGGTGTTTCAGGTTTTTAATTTCTGTTTTTATTCCGGTAATCATTGCCCGAAGAACAGAGACTTCTTCATCGGCAAGTTCCCAAGCAGCATTTTCATTCCAGTTAGAAGTTGACTCCTGGTATGCTTGACCATATTTGGCTAAAGCTTCCTTGAGTTTAACTTCTTCAAGCTCTTTAAGCCGTTTCTTAAGATCTCTTAATTTTTGAGCTTTTGTTTGGATTTCTCTCATTCTAATTGTTATCTTATTATTATATACACAAACTCCTTCAATAATTAAAGAGATTTAAATTGTTGAAGAGTGTTTAGAAAACTAAGCGGGAATTATATCAGCAGATTGTGCTTCTTGGCAAGTTAAGGCGCTCCTTGTGATACATCAACCCTAATTGTTTTGCGAGCTTCCTGATATTTTCTCAGTGAACTTCGTTCACCATCGAAAATGGGCGAAGGCCTTGTTCGCTTCGGCCATACGGTGCATTTCTTCTTTCTTGGCAACCGCTCTACCATGGCCTTCGGCGGCTTCCAATATTTCTGTTGCCAGCTTTGAGATGATTAATGGTTTGTTCTTGAGTTTTTCTACTTCTTTGACAGAACGACCTTGGGCCGCGGCGACTAACCAAGTGAGAGCCAGTGATTGTCTTCGAAAACTCCTAACTTCCATTGGTACCATATAGGAGGCTCCCCCAACCCGTCTTGGCCTAACTTCTATCTTTGGGGTAATATTTTCGAGGGCTTTTTCAAAGGTTCTTAAAGGATCTTGGCCTTTTTCTCTAATTTTTTCAAAGGCTTCATAAACAATTTTGGCGGCCAAAGATTTTTTACCGCTTATCATAAGCTTATTGATAAGCTTGGCAATGGTTGGGTTTTGGAAAATAGGATCCGGTTTGATTTGTCTTTTTTCGACTCTTCCTGTTCTAGGCACAGCAACGCTCCCTTCGGTCGCAAGTGATAAGTGATAAGTTTTGGAAATTCGACATTTTAATTATTCAATCGGTTGGGCTTGGGATGCAACGGCGGCGCCAACAGTGGTTGCAGCTTGAGCGCCTGTGACTGCCCCTGACTTTTTGGTGCCGTAAAGTGAACGGCCCTTTCGTCTTCCGGCCACGCCAGTCGTATCGTATTTCCCACGAATTATGTGGTATTTGACTCCAGGTAAGTCCTTAACACGGCCGCCACGAATTAAAACAACGGAGTGTTCGGCAAGTTCATGGCCAATCCCCGGAACATAAGCTGTAACTTCTTGTTTATTGGACAGGCGAACACGGGCTACTTTTCTTAAAGCCGAATTAGGTTTTTTGGGCGTCATGGTTTTGACGATGACGCAGACACCTCTCTTTTGACCAGAAGGATAATAAACATAACGATTGACACGATTATTGAACGCACGACGCAGCGCTGTTGCCCTAATTCTTTTGGGTTTTGACTTTCTGCCTTTTCTAATAAGTTGATTTACTGTTGGCATAAAATTACCTCAAGTTTCAAGTTTAAATTGTAAAGATAAAAATTACAATCTTTGAATTATAGCAAAATCGGGGTAGATTGCAAGCTAGGTAGGAGTTATTGGGTATCAATTCTTTTAAAAAAGGCCGAGGACGATCAGCTCTTGGTGGGGTTCCTTATACCACTCGGCGATCACCTTTAATTCCAATTCAGCAAAGTCCGTCTGACCTGTATTTAAAAATCTATGCCTGACTGGAAGAGTGGGTTTAAGCCTATCTGAAAGATGGCCTACAGCTTCAGAAACAGACCTGGTTGTTTCATCGCAAGACTTGCTCCCTTTTTCTATCGGCGTAATTACTTCTGCGAGCAGCGTGCTCCCACACCTAGGATAGTTAGAAATCAGAAAAGCCACACCAGCTACTCTGGGAAGAGTCTGGAGTTTGTTTAAAAAATCCTTTACCGGTTCAGAAATGGGATCGGGGTTATCCCCAATCTCACAGAGCCGCTCGGCAACAATTCCGGCTAACTCTACTGAGAATTCCTCAGGTGACGCAAGGTACTCCTCCTCGCCGCCGTTTCCTCCTGATTGCCACTCTTTTGCCATGGTTGCAACTCAGCTTAATTCTAGCAAAAATTTTAAGTTCTGAGAATCTTGGAATCTCACTCTATTTTTGCCCGGTCAGGGCTTGTGGGTATTAATCTTCCAATTATGACGTTTTCTTTAAGACCCAGAAGACGATCGTCTTTACCTTCAATGGCAGCATCGGTTAAAACACGGGTTGTTTCTTGGAAAGAAGCTGCAGAAAGAAAACTATCGGTATAAAGCGCCGCTCTGGTTATTCCCAGAATAACAACTTGGGCAGTTGCTGGTTCACCGCCTTCGGCTAAAACTTTGGCATTTTCTTCTTGAAACTTGTTTTTACCGATTAGTTCACTTGGCAGAAAGACAGTATCGCCAGATGACTCGATTCTAACCTTCTCGCTCATTTTTCGGACAATTACCTCGAAATGTTTGTCGTGGATGACTACCCCTTGGCTTTCGTAAACCTCTTGGGTACCGTCGATGATGTATTTTTGTGCTATTTCCAGGCCTGAAATTGCTAAGATCTCTTTAACGTCCAAGTATCCTGTCGAAAGTGCAGTGCCGGCGGTAATTAATTGTCCATCGGTTACGGCAAGTTCTGCTGTCGGCAGAGCCGTATATTCCCTTTCTTGTGACGGCTTAAGATTAGTACTTTTGATTCTTATACTATAACCGTCTTTCGTTTCCTCTATTTTAACCTTACCTGTAATTTCCGAAATCTGGGCGACGTATTTTGGAGTACGGACTTCAAAAAGTTCTTCGACTCTTGGCAAGCCTTGCGTGATATCGAGACCAACAATTCCTCCCGTATGAAAAGTTCTCATGGTCAACTGAGTCCCCGGCTCGCCTATCGACTGGGCAGCTATGACTCCAACGGGGGTACCAAGCGCCACAAGGGTCCTGGCGACTAAGTCCATCCCGTAACATTTGGCGCACAAGCCATATTTTGCTTCACAGGTGATAGGTGAATAGACTTGGATTTTTTCGATATCGCTTTTTTCCAAATCTTGTGCAATGTTTTCGGTAAGTAGCGTGCCTTTTGGTGCTAAAACTTTTTTGCTTTTGGGAGAAATAACATCAGCTGCTGTAATCCTGCCCAGCAGCCTTGTGGAAAACGGCGCTCGCCGTTTGTCTTGTCGAGAAATAGTAATACCTTTTTGGGTAGCGCAATCTTCCAATCTGACAATGGCATCATGGGCAACATCAACGAGCCTTCTGGTAAGGTATCCACTTTCCGCAGTTTTGATGGCACGATCTGCCAGTCCTTTTCTGGCTCCTCGGGCACTGGTGAAATATTCAAAAACAGAAAGGCCCTCTCTAAAGTTTGATTTGATCGGCAAAGGGACAATACTGCCGGAGGGGTCTGTAACTAGACCTCGAATTGCAGCAAGCTGTTTGATTTGTTCGGCGGTCGCCCGAGAACCACCTGAATCAGAGATAATTTTGATAGAATTGTCCTTTGGTAAGTTCTTCCAAGTAAGATCGGCAAGCTCGTTTGTTGTTGAAAGCCAAACTTCTTGCGAAAGGCGTTTTTCTTCATCACGGGTGATTAAACCAAGCTTAAAGTTTTTTTCAATAGACTCGACTTCTTTTTCTGCTTTTTCGATGATTTTCGATTTTTCATCGACAATCATACAATCGAAAACGGAAACGGAAAGACCCGAGAAGGTGGCACCTTCAAAACCAAAACTTTTAAGTTTATCGATAAGTTCGATTACTTCATCTTCTTTCAGGGTGTTGATGCTGGTATCTATTAACCTTTTAATTGTTGAGGCAGTAATTGGTTCGTTAATGAACTTAAGAGACTGGGGAAGTTGAATGTTGAAAAGAACTCTACCTGCCGAGGTTGTCAGGGTTTCTTTGCCAATTTTTACCTGGATCTGTTGTCTGGTTTTGATTTTAGCAGACTCTTTGGCAAGAATGACCTCGGTTTCGCTTTCAAAAACATTATCGTATGGAGGTGTTTTTGTGTCTAACAAGGTGAGATAATAAACACCGAGGGCCATTTCTTTGTTTGGCAAAGTGATCGGTGAGCCATCTGCTGGCCTGAGCAGATTTTTGCCAGCCATCATTAGCGCGATTGCTTCTTCTTGCGATTTTAAAGAAAGGGGAACGTGGACGGCCATTTGATCTCCGTCAAAATCCGCATTAAAGCCCGCACAGATACAAGGATGAATTCTAATGGCATCGCCCTCTATCAAAATTGGATAGAATGCCTGGATTCCCAGACGATGCAGAGTCGGAGCTCGGTTTAAAAGAATTGGATGGTTTTTAGTAATTTCTTCTAAGATGTCCCAAATTTCTCCACTTCTTCGTTCTAAATAATGCTTGGCACTTTTAACGTTTGGTGCAAGCGCAAGGGTTATTATTTCACGCAGCACAAATGGTTTAAACATCTCAAGTGCCATCTCTTTGGGAATGCCGGCTTGGTTGAGGTTTAACTCGGGTCCGACGACAATCACAGACCTACCCGAATAATCGACTCTTTTGCCTAAAAGATTTTGTCTGAATCTTCCTTGTTTACCTCTGAGCATGTCGGAGAGCGAGCGTAGTGCAGGAGTAAGTCTGGTTGCTTTAGTTCGTTGTGAATCGATGAGGGCATCAACGGCTTCCTGCAGCATTCTTTTTTCATTCCTAAGGATAATTTCTGGCGCACCCAATTCAATAAGTTTTTTGAGTCGGTTATTTCTGTTTATTACCCTTCGGTAAAGATCATTAAGATCGCTAGTTGCAAATCTACCGCCAGAAAGTTGAACCATTGGTCGCAGATCTGGTGGTAAAACCGGCAAAATTTTGGCGATCATATAGGTCGGTAAAATGCCAGCTTTGCGCATATTTTCAACAACTCTGAGTCTCTTGGTAGCTTTAAGATGTCTTTGGCCGGTAGTTCTGGTGATTTCTTCCTTAAGTGAAGCTGATAATTGGGAAAGGTCAATTTTTTCAATGATTGCCAGTAAGGCTTCGGCACCCATGCCGACTTTAAAGAAATCGCAAGAATTGTAATCGCCTAACTTAAGATATTCATCTTCTGAAAGAAGATCACGATGTTTAATGGATCTGGTCATATCAATGATATTTTTGTAAATTTCCTCGAGTCTTGAAATTTCCTGAGCGTTTTCATCACGAAGCTTGGCTGCTTTCTGGCGCATGGCAAGTTTGATTTCTTCAATCTTTAAATCTGTCTGTTCTTTAACAATATTTTTTTTAGATTTGATGGCTGAAATTTCCTTCTTAACTTGGTTTTCTTCCTCCTCGAGTTTCTTTTTAAGGATGGCGTCTTGTTCCTTACGCTTGACATCTTGCTCGGTTTCAAGCCTTTTGATGGTTTGACGCCTGGCCTCATCATCGACTTGGCAGACTATATAAGAAGCAAAATAAACAACCGACTCTAAGCTTCTTGGAGCAATATCTAAAATTAATCCCAATTTTGAGGGACTACCTTTAAAGAACCAGTTATGGGCGACGGGGGCTGCAAGATTAATATGCCCCATGCGTTCTCTTCTAACTCGAGACTGAGTAACTTCAACGCCACATTTGTCGCATATAATGCCACGATACCTAATTTTCTTATATTTGCCACAGTAACATTCCCAATCTTTGGTTGGACCAAAAATTCGTTCATCGAAAAGGCCGTCTTTTTCAGGTTTTAAAGTTCGGTAATTGATGGTTTCTGGTTTTGTAACTTCGCCAAACGACCATGTTTTAATGTCGTCCGCTGAGGCAAGTGTTAATCTTAATGTTTCAAAATCAATTAGTTCATTCATGAGATTGGTCCCTCCTCAAGTTCCATGGGGCTGTCTTTGGTGATTTCTGTCTCACTTGCAACTATTTCGCTCCCCACGATTTCGGCAAATTCTTGGACTTTCTTGGTTTCTTCCTCGGATTGGGGGATTTCTTCTGTCGCCTCTTTGGTTTTAGCGCCGATTGTTTGAACATTTAAAGATAAACTATTTAATTCTTTAACTAAGACTTTAAATGATTCCGGTATGAGAGCCTGGGGGATTTCGGTTCCTTTAATAATTGCTTCGAAGGCCTTGGCACGACCTACAATGTCGTCAGATTTGATGGTTAGCATTTCCTGTAAGGTGTAAGCTGCGCCATAAGCTTCAAGAGCCCAGACCTCCATTTCGCCAAGACGTTGGCCGCCCATCTGAGCCTTGCCGCCAAGTGGCTGTTGAGTAATTAGGGAGTAGGGTCCGGTTGAGCGGGCATGAGTTTTATCTTCAACCATATGAATAAGCTTCATAATGTAGGCATTTCCAACAACAATTGGTCTATCAAATGGTTGTCCGGTCCGGCCGTCGTAGAGAGTTACGCGACCATCTGTCGGTAGACCTGCTTTTTTAAGCTCAGAGATAATACGTTCTTCTGAGACATGTTCAAAAACAGGTAGGGCAACTTTATAGCCAAGTTTGGAAGCGGCCCAGCCAAGGTGGGTTTCTAAAAGTTGGCCCAAATTCATACGGGAAAGAACAGAAAGGGGGCTAATGATAATATCTATTGGCGTACCGTCTGGAAGATAAGGCATGTCGGGCCGCGGGACGATCTTTGAGATAACACCCTTGTTGCCATGACGACCAGCAAGTTTATCGCCAACAACTACCTTGCGGATTTGGGCAACTTTGACAAAAATCTTGAAAAGGACACCATGCTCCAATTCATCCCCTTTATCACGAGACAAAATCTTAATGTCGATAACTGTACCTTTTTCCCCGTGGGGCATTCTAAGCGAAGTGTCGCGAACTTCACGAGCCTTTTCTCCAAAAATTGTTCTCAACAATCTTTCTTCTGCGGTTAATTCGGTTTCGCCCTTGGGTGCAATTTTGCCGACTAAAATATCATTCGGGCCAACTTCGGCACCGATAACGACAATGCCTTTTTCATCTAAATTCGCCAAATCTTCTTCTGAAACATTAGGAATGTCGCGGGTTGTTTCTTCTGGTCCCAGCTTGGTTTCAACAACCGATGTTTCATACTCTTCGATGTGGATTGAGGTTAAAACATCTTCTCTGGAGAGTCTATCTGAAATGACAATGGCGTCTTCATAACCCAGACCATCAAAACTCATATAAGCGATTGTTAAATTTTGGCCGATTGCCAATTCGCCATCATCAGTTGCCGAACCGTCGACTAGAACATCTCCCTTTTTGATCTTTTGATTTATTACCACCTTGGGTCTTTGTGAGTAACAGGTACTTTGCGGAGATCTGGCAAACTTTTGGGTTGGAATGGTTATTTGGCCGTCTTTCGTTTTTAAAATAAGCTTTTTGGCATCGACATAGACAACTTCACCATCTTGAGGACTTCTAACAACTCGACCCATATTGGTGGCAACAACTTCTTCCATGCCGGTACCAACTTGCGGTGCTTGGGGTTTGATTAATGGAACGGCCTGGCACTGCATATGAGTTCCCATTAAAGCACGATTAGCCTCATCATGGGCCAAAAATGGAATAAGCGAGGCTGAAGTTCCGACAACTTGTCTGGGGATAACATCGATAAAATTGACCGCATCGGTAAGTGCGGTTGTGAATTCGCCTTTATAACGGACAGGGATCCTGTCTGCTTCCAGATAGCCATTTTTGTCTATTTCGACTTGAGCATGAGTAATGTAATAATCTTCTTCGTCATCTGCCGCAAGATAAACGACTTCGTCGGTCACTTGGGCTCTACCGTTTTTTGCCTTGACAACTTTTTTATAAGGAGCTTCTAGAAATCCATATTCATTTACACGGCAGTAAAGTGCCATGTAGGTAACAAGGCCAATATTTGGGCCTTCTGGTGAACGGACCGGGCAGATCCTGGAGTATTGAGAATGATTAATGTCCCGAATGGAAAAAGCAGCTCTTTCTCTGGCAATGCCGCCGGTACCCATGACAGTTAACCTTCTGAGGTTATCCAGTTCTGAAAGTGGATTGGTTTGATCTAAAATAGTAGAAAGTTGAGAGGACCGGAAAAATTCATTGATAGCCGAAATCAATGGTCTGGCGTTGATGAGCGCGGCTGGGGCCGGAACGGTATCTATCGGGGTAAGACTCATTCTTTCTTTGACCACACGTTCCAGTCTTAAAACTCCGATTCTAAAAGCATTCTGGGCTATGAGTTCACCAACACGTCTCACCCGGCGGTTCCCTAAGTGATCAATGTCATCGACTAGACCATTACCTTTTAAAAGCTCGAATAGGTAGGCAATGGCTGCTATAAAATCCGGAGGCGAAAGTACAAGATCTTTTTCATCTTTTTCCCAAGCAAGCTTTTCTTTAATTTTTGCGAGGCGTTTTTCAATTTTGTATCTACCAACCTTTCCGAGAGAATATCGTCGAGGATTGAAAAACATATTTTCGACTAAAGCTTTGGCATTGTCTAAGACCACATGATCACCCGGACGCATTCTGCGATAAATTTCCAAGAGTGCTTCTTCTTGAGTGGTGGTAGTGTCTTTGGCGAGGGTATTTGCGATGAGTTTTTGCGAAATTTCATCGGTAACATTTTCAAAAAGCCGGTGAATTTGGTCATCTGCAAATCCAACCGCTTTGAGAAATAAAGTAACAGGAAACTTGCGGCGTCTGTCAATTTTGACCGTGATGATATCGTTTTTGGTGATGGCAAATTCAAGCCATGAACCACGAAGGGGCCTAATTTCACAATTATAAAGATTTTTGCCTGTTGTAGGATCAATTTCAGCGGAATAGTAAACTCCAGGAGCACGTACTAATTGAGTAACTACTGCCCGTTCTATCCCATTAATTATAAAGGAGCCTTTTTCCAGCATTAATGGAAGATCGCATAGGAATACTTCCTGGGTGTTTTTGCCCCCAGTTTGCTTATTGACAACCTGGGCTTCTATCTTGAAGGGGACATCATAGGTGATGCCTTTCTCAATGGCTTCTTCCGGTGTATGTTTTGCCTTCCCTAAGTTGTAAGCGCCAAACGAAAGTGTAAAGTTTTTACCGGTGAAATCTTCTATTGGAAAAACTTCGTCTATAACCTCACGGATTCCTTCCTTTAAAAAGGCATCAAAAGAATCTCTTTGAACTTTTACCAAGTCCAAGGATGGTAAGTTAATGTTTGAAGGCTGTTCCCAGGAGATACGTTTTACCACTGGTTATTTTGTTTTGCTATATATTAATAATTAATAACTGATTGAGCAAGAGGATCAGGCCAATTCTGGTTTTGTCGGATTAAAATCTAGCCAGCTCATTAGTTGAGAAGACCAGGGTTACTTGGATGATCCACAGGATTTTTATTTGATACAACAAAAATAAAGGTACAATAAGTACCCCTCTTTAAAAGGATGTATCTTCCCTGTTTTATACCACTGACTATTTGCTTTTGTCAACCCGCGTGTCGTGTATAGAAATTCCGAATTCTAGAGAAACTCTTGAATATTTTTGTTATGTTCCTCGATGGTTTTGGCAAAATGAATTTTACCTTCTTTGTCATGGAGGTAATAAAGGTAGTCTGTTTGAGTTGGGGTTGCTGCTGAGCGAATTGATTCAAGACCTGGATTGGCAATAGGAGCCGGTGGCAGGCCGGGGTTTAGGTAGGTGTTGTAGGCTGATTTGACGCTTCGATAGTCTTCCTGAGTAATGGACGGCCACCAGCTGCTGTTGGCAACATCATAACCTTTGGCGTATTGAACAGTGGCGTCTACCTGGAGGGCAAGACCAGTGTTTAATCTATTAATTAAAATTCCGGCGATAATTGGTCTTTCTTCGTTTGTTTTAGCTTCTCTTTCAATCAGTGATGCCAGAATTATGACTTCTTCTTCTTTAAGGTTATTTTTGCTACCGGCTGAGGTGATTTTTTTATCGACCTTATCTTCGAAAGTTTTTCTAAGGCGCTGAACGATATCTTGGGATGAGGCATCGCGTGCGATAAGATAGGTGTCCGGAAACATGTAACCCTCGAGGGCTATTTTTATGAACTCGTTTTTATCGAACTGGTATTTATCGTTGGTCGCGGTTTTAAGCTTGACCTCGATTAGCTGGGCCATTTCTTCGATTCTGGTACCCTCTGGAAAAGTAATCCAGACGTCGATTGCTCCATGAGTTAAGAATTCGGCTATTTCCCGTGCTGAAAGATGGGGAGAAAGACGAAAGTCACCCGCCTGGATATTTTTAGCAATACCTGTTTGAGCAACGAATAGCCTGAAGGCAAGGGCATTCTTGATGAGTTTGGTACTTTCAAGATTTTTGGCGATTCGGGCGACTGGTTGACCGGGTTTAATGACAAAAATTTGGAAAGATTCCATATTTGAGATTGGTCGGAGTAAATAATTGTAATACTGGTTCAAACCAATCGGTGCTGAAATCAAAATGATAAAGATTATGAGAAAAATTAAAGATCTCGGTTTCTTTGTCACTCTCAACCCTCCGCGAAAGTTGCTCTGTGGTATTTACCTTTTCTTTTATCGAAAATAAATATACGTCCGCAAGTGCAGATGACTTTTTGACTATTGTCTTGTTTTTCTATTCTGCGCCCCAAAGATAAATTACGGCCGCAACCGACACACTTTCCCTGAAGAAGAATCCAAGCCTGAACCGGGGCGATGATTTTTTTGATCATTGTGAATCGAGATAACTTTGCAAAATAATGGCAGCTGCCACTTCGTGTTCTTTTTGACGACGACGCATCTTTGGTACTTGAAGTTTAATCATAGTTTGAGTTGCCTGTCCAGTAGTCAAAGTTTCATCCCACAAGATGATTTTTAAATCGGGTTTTTGCTTATGGAGTTTTTTGGCAAAACCTTCAAATAGAGTTTTTATTTTTCCTTCAACGCAACCGATAACAACAGTGGCGATTCCCTCCAATTCAATAGTTTGAACTATTGAATTGACAGCCTGATCAATATTTTTGTGGGTGATTGTGGCATACGGTGATGCCAGTTGACCGGCTGAGATAGCCACACCGGTTGTTTTTCGACCAAGATCAATACCTAAATACATTGTTTAATTGCTAAATTGTTAAATTGTTTAGAGGAAATTGTCAAATGACTAGTCACTGCTTGCTCCCCCATCAATCACCAGTTGTGTGCCGGTGATATAGGAAGCTTCATCAGACGCTAGGAAAAGTGCGCCATACGCCACCTCCCGGGGTGTACCTATACGCTTTAAAAGGGCCGCATCGCCGAATTGCTTGTAAGCCCTTTTAGGATCGAGCCCTAGAAATTTAGCGTGGCGTTCGGTGATCTGCGTCTTGATTGTGCCAGGGCAAATGGCGTTGACACGAATATTGTCTGGCGCCAAATCCATGGCAAGACAACGTGTCATCTCCAAGACGGCGGCTTTGGAAGCATTGTAGGGAACAAATGCTGGCTGGGCAATGAAAGAACTAACCGATGCAAGGTTTACGATGGCTCCGCCGCCAGCTTCGCGCATAAAAGGAAGTATCTCTTTCACGCAATTTGCATAGCCGATAACATTGACCTCAAATACTTTGTGCCAGTCTTCTTGGCTTACATCCTCAACTTTACCGAAAATAAAAGCAACTGCATTATTTACCAGAATGTTGACTGCGCCAAATTTTTCGACAGCCGTGGCAACCGTTGACTTGACGTCATCAGGTTTGGTGACATCACAACAAACAAAAACGGCTTGACCATCACCATCTGTAATCTCTTTTGCTGTCTCTAAACCATTTTTCTCGTCAATGTCGGCAATAAGTACGCTGGCGCCTTCCTCGGCAAATAATTGCGCTATGGCACAACCGATGCCGTTGGCGGCACCGGTTACAATCGCTGATTTGCCTTGCAGTCTGGCAAACTCTTTTGGTTTAATCCGTTCCATTTTATTGTGGCTCATCATAGGTCATTTACTTTCTGCTGTCAAAACGTAGTTCATATCAAACTGGTAACAACCACCAGACGTTTAAGATTTGTTCCGGGGGGCACGCAAGTCATTAGAGTCAGGTTACGACCGGCTGGCGAAATCGGGTTAATGACAGACGTGTCGCGCGGGTCAACAACTCTTAAATACTGAACTGTGAAATGGAGTTTTTGACCTTCAATTTCTACAAAAACATCATCCCCTACCTCCAGATCGGAAAGTTTGGTGAAAATTGCCCGATAATTTTTAGGATCGTTAAATTGAGGCAGAACCGAGTGGCCAGTGATAAAGCTATTGCCGATTTCGCCGGGAAGAGCGGATCCGGGGAAATGGGCAAGACTCTTGTAAAAGTCTAGGCTATCGACTTTAACTTTGGCTCTTGCGATTTTGAGTCTGGGAATTGTCAGGGAAAACTCGCTAGGTTTATTTTCTAATCTATAATTTTGGACAAGTGAAGAAGATTCAGAAGCTTCTTCTTTTGAAAAAGTAGTCGGAATGAAATAAGAGGGCTTGTTTCCCTCCTCCTCTTTTGAAAAAGTAGTCGGAATGAAATAAGAAAATCCATCTGGGTCTTGAATTACTTGGATGCTTGCGGAAAGAGTAGATTTTGATGAAAGCACCTGAGCCTTAGGTATAGGAAAATCATTAACACCTCCAGACAATCTTGGTCGGGTCACCGTCTGCCAGACGAAATACGGCCAAATGGCAAAAATTACTGAAGTTAAACCTATAATGGTGATAAGCCCAAAAAAGACCCGATCGCGACGTTTGGCGACCTGTATTTTGTCGAAAGTATTTTCCTTGACATAAACTGCAAGGGGCATTCTAAAATTAAAAGTTAACTAAGTTGGCTGCTATCATTTTGAATTATTCTTGACTTGCCTCTATTTTAAAGGTGATTTTTGATTTGTTACGCGGAATCGAACCGGCCAAAGGCAAACTCGGTGAAAATCTTACTTGAACATCAGAAATTTCTGGTGTTGTTTTGATAATCGTTCTTGTTTCTTTTAGATTTTTGCCGGCAATTTTGGCGGCCAGTTCGTCTTCATTAAATTTTGGGATTAAGTTTGCCTGATACCTTCCGGAAAGTTCGATGGTATCATTGAGGCGTTTAACCGTTATATCGACAATTTCAATATCGTCGGCTCTGGCTTCCAAGTTTGCCGGGATATCACTTTGGGCATCTTGCGCCAGGTGGTTTTTAAGATCACTTTCTTTGTAAACAACCACGCGCGCCTCGATTTCCATGTTTAGATTAATCAGGGAGGCTTCTTCGTCTTGTTTTTTGTCGAATTCTTTTTCGAGAATTTTAATGATGGTGGTCTCGTTGTGGAATTTTTGTCCGGAAATTTTTTCTTTGAGATCAGCTTTGGCTTTTTCCGTTAATGAGTCGATGAGAGACTTTTCTAACTTATCTAAGTCTTGCCGGGCGACTACGGTGACCTGCTTCTCGCTGCCACCGGAAAATGGTGTGTCATTATGTGCCCAATAAGCATATTCATCAAATTGAGCAAAAGAGAAGTCTTGTTCTGTGTCTATATTATATTGCGGTCCTGCTTCACTGGCTGTGACGCGTGTTTTTGTCTGACTTGGTTGTCCAGGTTTACCAGCTGAGGTAGCCTCCACCTCTTCGTCTAAAACAAACTTGAGTCCACTTTTGGTAATTATTGTTGTATCTTTTGGAAAACTCTTAGGAGTAGACGTGATATTAAAAATTGTCACTTCACCGCCGGCTTTCTCCCCCAATTTTTTAGTACCAGTGGCTATGGCCTTTTGGGAACCGCTCATTTTGGTAGTAATTTCTTGGCCTATTATTTGGGAGCTTTCTGTCTGTCTTAAAACAACATCGGCTTTGAAATTTTTCTCTAAAGTTTTAGCGTTCACTTTAATAATCACTTGCGCGGAAGTTAAGGTTTGAGATGCTATAAAGCTTCCGAGAAAACCGATTATCACAAGCCCTGCTACAGCAACGGCAATTTTTTTGACTGAAGGCCTTTTTTTAAAAATTGCCAAGACTCGCGATAACCAAGCGCCGGTTGCGATATCTCCTAAAGTTTCTTTGTAATTTTGGGCGGGGGCAGTATCGGGCGTTTGGTTTACTTCGACTGCATAATCTTCTTTGTCTGGTTTGTCTTTTTCTTGTTTTGCTAAAACATGTTTTGGCAAGTCTGGTTGTAAACTTTTGACTGCGGAATCCGATGTCTCGTGTCTTTCTAATTCTTCTTGTTGCTTGGTAAGTAAAATGTCCTCTCCCTCAACAAAACCAAACTCATTAATTTTTTCTATTTTTGATTTGACAGGGCTTGGGTAATGACCTTTGGTGATTTCCAATAACGTAGGGTCATGGCCAAGAATATCTGCTGCCTGAGCATAGGCAACGGACTTTGCCAGTTGGTTGGCGTCTAAAATCATAATTTTGGGTTCGTGAATAAATAGATCTTTCCAATCCGCTTTAATGATTTTGTCAGTAAACCCTGGGTCCTTGATTCCATAAACAATAAAGCGTGAGGGAAGATTTTCCACTTCATCCTTGAGGCGACTTATCAGATTTTCAATTTTATCGATGGTAATTTTCTCCTTGGAAGTATAAGTGGCGATCACTTTATTGTTTTTAATTATGTGAACCTCGCAAAAATCATTAAAAACCCCAATCAAAACAGCGTGTGGTGTTGCCGATTCTTCTATTTTTAATAAATGATTGATTGCCGCTGCCAACGGTATAAAAGCCTGTGGTGAAAGTTCCAAGTCACTGGCTAAATTCTTGATAATCTTTGAAACTTCGCGGGAAGGCTGGTTATCTTCAAGATAGAAATTGGAGAGCCCGAATACTATTTTTGTAACATCGCTTTTAGCATTTTGCGCTGCAGTATCGATAGCAATTGTAGCCTGATGACGTAGACTATTTATATCGGTAATGGACTTTTGGCCAAATCCAAGAAATTCTACTTGGTCAAAATTTAGGACCCAAATACAAGCCACTACTCTATCTGGAGTGACTACAAGCGAAAGATAATTTTGTCCCGGTGAATCTTTTTTAAGAATCTTTGTGAATATATTCAAAGGTCCCATGAAGTGTAGCCCAATTATATCAGCTAAAAATTTTATTCGGAAGATTACTCTCGTGGCTCACTGGTGGCTTCACGCGTTGATTCCCTGAGAATTTGAGGAAGATCGGCAAAACCGCCTCTTGTTCTTTTGGGAAGAGGCGGAGGTTCTTCAATCTGTGGTTGGCTTGTTTCTGATTTAACAGTCTCTTTTGGCGTTTTTTTGCCCAGTACCAAAAACCAACCGGCTGCGGCAATTGCCGCGACGAGAATTAAAACACCAATAATTATGACAATTAGCCTTAGTTTTTTAATTTGCGAATGCTCTTCGGGTGCCGGACTTTGGTCAGGTGGTGCAGCGTAGGGTGTTGGGTTTGGTTGTTCTCCCATTACAGGGAACTTGGGTGGAAAATTTTGGGCGGGGGGAGCAGGCTCATTTGACGGAGGAGTCGGTGGTGGTGAGATGCTAGGTATCGGGGGAACCGATGGAAGTGGTGGTGTGGTGATGGTGGAGCTTGCCGCATTTTCTTCTTGAGTTGTTACAAATTGTCCTGGCTCAATAGGAGTTGGTGAGGCGTCATTCGGATTTGTATTGGAAGAGTCCGATGTAGGCGGTGAAGATAATCCGATTGGAGATTTAGAATCTTGAACTATTGAATTATTCTTGGGGGCAGTATCCATAAATTTTAAAATTGAAATTGAAAATTACTCCTCAATTGTAGCATAGATTCTCCTGAGGTCAGAACCGGCGGATTCTTCTTTGGTGATTTTAAAATGGCCAAGAACGCCGGTAGATTTGGCATGCGGTCCACCACAAAATTCTTTAGAATAGGCTTCTTCGATTTTAGTGGATGGGCCAATAAAATAAATATTGACCAAATCTCCGTATTTTTCTTCAAAAAGTCCGACGGCGCCAATTTTATTTGCTTCTTCTTTAGGCATAACCCTTTGATTAACCATAAGATTATCTCTGATCTTTTGGTTAACGATTGCTTCGGTCTGTTTTATTTGCTCTGGTGTCGTTTTGGCATGATGCGAAAAGTCGAATCTCAATCTTTCTTCGGTAATGTGAGAGCCGGTTTGGTGGACATGCTTGCCTAAAACATCACGGAGTGCTTGATGTAAAAGATGGGTAGCAGTATGAAGTTTGGCTGCTTTTTCCGTTTGGACTGTCAATCCCCCTTTGGTTTTTTCACCGGCTTTCCTAGAGAGTTCTTGATGGGCTTTAAGTTCTTTTTCAAACCCCGCGAGGTCGACTTGTTTACTTTTCTCAGTCGCTAACTCGATTGTTAGTTCTATGGGAAAACCATAGTTTTGATAGAGATCGAATGCATCATGACCAGAAATATCTCCGGTAATTTTTTCAAATTGTCTGATACCTGATGAGAGTGCTTTTTTAAATTTATCTTCTTCTTTTTTAAGGGTTTCAATGATCAAGTTTTGAGACTCATATAGATTAGGATAGAGATCACCATAGGTTTTGATGACAATTTTGGCTAAATCTTCCAAGAAGTCTTCCTCGATTTTTAACAAAGAAGCATGTCGAATCGCACGTCTGACAAGTCGACGAAGGACATATCCTCTCTCGACATTTGATGGGAAAACACCGTCTGATATCAAAAAAACTGACGAGCGAATATGGTCGGCCACGATTCTTGTGGATTTAACATCGAGGTAACTGGCGAGATCCTCGATTCTTTTGGCAAGTGGTAGAAAAACATCGGTTTCATAAATTGAGAGAGCATTTCCCAAAACTGCCAGCATGCGTTCCAAGCCCATACCGGTGTCAACATTTTTTTGTTTAAGAGGTTTGAAGCTACCGTCATTTTGCTTGTCATATTGCATAAAGACGTCGTTCCAAATTTCAATGAAGCGATTTGAATCACTCGTTTTTTCAACCTGCCCTGAATCGTTCGGACTGACGTCATAAAACATCTCAGTGTCAGGACCACAGGGACCGGTTGGGCCTACCGGACCCCACCAATTTTCTTGTTTGCCATATTTGAAAATGTGATTCTCTGGTAAGCCAAGTTTCCTCCAGATATCGTAGGATTCTTGGTCAAAAGGGGCATCGGCGTCTCCAGCAAAAACCGAAACATAGATTCTTTTGGCATCGAGTTTTAAAACATCAATTAAAAATTGATAAGACCAAGAAATCGCCTCTTCTCTCCAGTACCCGCCCAAAGACCAGTTGCCAAGCATTTCGAAAAATGTGTTGTGGACGCTGTCCCCTACCTGATCGATATCATCGGTGCGCAGACACTTTTGGACGTTAACGAGCCGTTTGCCTTCTGGGTGGGATTCACCCAGCAGATAGGGCACCAGTGGGTGCATGCCGGCAGTGGTAAATAAAACTCTTTTAGTACCGGTAAGTTCGACGGACTCTGACGGAACAAGAGATGCAGAAGGAATAATCTTGTGTCCCCTATCTTCAAAAAATTTCAAAAACTTTTGGCGAAGGTCTGAAGAGTTCATTGAACTTAATTATATCTCAGTTTGTCGAGGAAAATTAAGATTCAGTACGACTGCAGCGAAAAGTTTAACCAGGTCTGATTTGGTCTAACTTTCCTGGCGCGTATGACTGCGCCGGAAGAAGAAGCGGCGGCCTTTTTTTTGGATTTCTTCGATGTGCTCAGGTATTTGCGCGGTTGCTTCCTGAACATTTTCCTTGATATTTTGAACGGCATGGGCGCTTTCGGCTAATTTTTCTTTAATTCCTTCTTTATGCTTGTCGATTTTTTCTTCTGCTGATTCTTTTGTTTCTTCTAATGCTTCAGCCATTTTCCCGATAAGCTTTTGGCTTTCTTTTAAAAGCTCCTCTTTGAGTTTTTGGCCGCTTTTGGTGCCAAAAAGATAAACAAGAGCAGCGCCTACGATAACGCCAAAAAGAAATGAGGAATTGCCGTTTTTTTGATCGTTCATTTACCTGATTCTTTCTTGCCCTTTTTTAATAAATGGGCAATACCGACACCGGCAGCAAGCGAAGCAAAAAGGTTACCGGCAGTTTCAATCGGTTTTTTAACTTGACCCACTAAATCGTCGGTGTCATCAAAAAGCCTATTCATTCTAAAAAGTGTCTTTCGAAGGTCGCGAAGAACAAAGAAAACTTGGAAACCCAAAGCTATAAGGAAAATTGACAGTACAATAATTACTGCGAGAAGAATTATTTGTGTTATATCCATAGGGCAGTTGTTAAGTCAAAGTATGTAGTCAAGGTCGAAAGTCAAACTTTGACTGTGAACTAGTCTTGTATACTTCACTGTCCTTGTTTTTGTCAATGGGGACTAGCGGCACCTATCCCCACATGACAGGTAAAGTGATATAATTCCCAATAATGAACCAGATTAGAAAATACTTCGCAGGTCTTCTATTTGCACTTTCTATACTATATATGTTTTTCCCAAGTTTAGGCAAAAGAGGTCTTTTTGAAAATGCGACAAACGTTGAAATTGGAATCTCTGCTTTAATTCTTGTTGCTACAGCTATAATCTTATATCTTATGCCAGACGAAAAGAAAAACTAAATTGACTTCAAAATAAAATAGCCTTAGAATAGTTTTAAGAGGGAAATTACCCCACGCAAATGCGTGGGTTTTTGCGTTTAAGGGGTCAGTTTTGCCATTTGCCTATAAATAAAAATGCCTGAAACAATATAAATATGGGATAAAAAATAAAAAACTCCTTTTGGCGAAGGAGTCTAAAAGATATATGAGTTGGATAAATATACCTCTTGATAAGAGTATAAATGCTATGAGTGATTTTGTCAAAGTAGCCTCAGAAATGAATAAACGGAGGCAAAATAGGTCGTTGCGTCTAATTGCATTGCTCCTTGCTCTAATTGCAGGGTTTCTGCTACTTATGTTTTGGGGATTCGGCTTTTTTATCTTAAGTAGTTGAGTCAATTTGTTAGAATATACTTGTGCCGACTAAAAAGAAATCAGAATTTGTAACCCTCACCTCAATCCTAATCGAAAAAAGGAATCCTGACAGGAAAGATTTAGCGGGTAGCAAGAGTAGTTTTAAAAAATTAGTTGTAGAAGCTACGAAACAAGAGCCGTTTGATAAGTCAAAGTAACACTCAAAAAATTAGTTTGCTATAATACCGCCGATGGCAGAAAAGAAAGAGATACCACAAAAAACAATAATAAATGCCAGCACAATTATTGGAAGTGCTTATTCCCAGCTTGCAAGCGTGACAGTCACTAATATAGATATGACAATAGAATTTATTTTTATCAATCCTCGTGATCCGTCCTCTGGACAAGTAGTTTCAAGAGTTACTTTGCCTAAAAAGGTTGGTTTAAAACTTGCGGAGGTTATTGTAAATACAAACAAAATTAATGAAAAAAGGAGAAGTGAGAAAAAATGATTAATGCCTTACCCTGGGAATCCAGAGATTACGACATAATAATAGATGAAGATTTACAACCAAAGATAGGGGAAATTAAGTGGGTAACAAACATTCCGAGAGAAAATCAACTGGTAGTTAGCTTGGTGGATAATTTTGAATACCCACTGCTAGCAGAATTGCGTTCGCAATTTGAGGCAACAGGCTCATACACAAGTGAGCAATTAGATGAAATAATTGGAGTGTATGGGCGGTTACCAAAATACAGAGCGCAAAGTCATAGTACTACCTGAGGCTGAAGACGAAGCTCGCAGACTTAGACTTAAACCACAGCTAGAGAGACTCGTAGAAAGACTAAGAAAAAGATCACTAATCAAGGGTTTCAAGAAGATAGAACCTAAAACTGCAAATACGTGGGAAGCTCGGTTGAAATTGAGGTGGCGTGCCTATATCATTTTTGATGATGATATACCAACTATCTTTAGAGTGGGCGATCATTTATAAGAAATTCTAAGTTTTCAAAACCCTAACTCCGTTAATTTGCCCGAGTAATACTTCAAACATTGGCTCGTTTCTGTGATTAAAGCGAAATCCATACTCATCAACATAAGCCTGTAAATACTTTTTGCTAACAACCCGATAGACTCCTGTTACCCCTCTCTTGAAATGACTCCAAAAGTTCTCGATTCCTTGCGTATGCACTTCGCCTCGTACTGATTCCAACCTGTGATTTACTGATTCGTGGTAGTAGCCAAACTTCGGCAAGTGATAGTAACCTGCAAATTCGTCTGTAAAAACCCTTGCTGTCGGGTCAACATTCTCTTTTATCTGTTGTAGTAATGTCCACTTACCAGTATTAGGAATGTGTTTTAAATATACTTTCCCGCCTCTTTTTAACATACCCATTACTATTTCCTTATCGGTTGAACCAATACCATATTTATTCTTGCGGTTGCTTGTCTTACCACCTACAAATGTTTCGTCAACTTCTACAATGCCGTCCAGCAAGCCATCTTTTGGCTCTGCCATTAACATTCTGATCTGTTTAAACATTCTCCACGCCGTCTTATATGAAACTGCAAGCTCACGCTGTAATTGCTTTGCTGATACGCCTGATCGGGTATTAGACATTACAAACATAGCGTAGAACCAATACTGCAAGGGTGTTGTGGTTTTTTCAAAGATAGTTCCTGCAAGCGGTGCTATTTGATAACCGCAGGAGCATTGATAAACCATTCTGCCTTTTATTTTGTAGAAGTTGGATATTTGCTCGAAGTATTTACATTTCTTGTTCTGGCATTTAGCACCTTTTGGATACTTAATCTTAAATATCTCAGCAAGACACGATTCATCATCTTTATACTTTCGCAAGAATGTTGCGAGGCTAAATTGATTTTTCATAGCCTCAGTATAGCACACTAATTACCTGTTGTCAAGGGATAAGTGCCGGACTAGCGGGTCAGGCGAATGATTTTGGTGACTTTGGTTTTTGGAGAAAGACGTTTGGAAGCAATAATTTCAATGATGTTTTGGCCGTCTTTAAGCTTGTGCTCATAAGAAAAATTGCCCTGGGGATCAACCGGGACGAACTGACCATTAATGGCGAGTTGTGATTCTTTTTCTGTTTGGCCTGAAATAACAACGATCGGTACTGAGGTAGTGAAATCATCGGGAGGACTTGCGACTTTGAGTTCGGGGGCAGAAAGTATCGAGAGATATTGAATTACCAAATAAGCAATAAAGATAATAACGGCTACTGTAAAAGTTGAGTTAATAATTTTTGTGGTAGTTGGCATCAGGCCTTTTTTGTATTGCCTGATCGGCGGTTTTTGCGGGTATTTAGCCTCATCGTATTCTCTTCTAAAAAGGGCCAGGGCATGTTTTTCGTCAAGGCCTAAATAGGTAGAGTAATTTTTGATGAAACCGCGAATAAAGGCTGATTCAGGAAGAACCGACCAGTCGGATTCTTCTAAGGCTTGCAGGTGTTGTTTTTTAATAGATAACTGGCGAGCTGCTCTTTTTAGTGGAATTCTTTTGGCTTTCCTTTGTGAAGATAGAAGCTCGCCTAATGTTGCCATCTACTTTTAGTTTGTGGAGTTTTGTGATTGAGCTTGTAAGTATTCATCGGCATTTTTGACTAAAACATCGCGGGGTTTTGAGCCTTCACCTGGACCTACAATACCGGCTATTTCCAGTTCGTCAAGAAGTCTGGCGGCTCTTGCATAACCGATGCGTAACCTTCTTTGCAACAGTGAAGCGCTCGCTCGATCGTACTGACAAATTGTACGCACAGCCTCTTCAAAAAGATCATCTTTTTCGCCTTCACGTCCGGCCATTTTACCAATCGGCAGCTGGGTAACTTCTTCGGTGTATTCGGGGGCAAATCCTGATTTTTTAAGAAAATTTATTAAATTTCTGATTTCCGTATCAGAAACGAAAACGCCTTGAATTCTTTGTGATTTTGAAGCATCAGGGGGGACATAAAGCATGTCTCCTTTCCCCAGGAGTTTGTCAGCGCCCGGCTGGTCGAGAATCACCCTGGAATCAACCATGGAAGAAACATTGAAAGCAATCCGGCAGGGAATATTAGCCTTGATAAGGCCAGTGATTACATCAACAGAAGGTCTTTGGGTGGCAATGACTAAATGAATACCGGTGGCCCTGGCCATGGCGGCGATTCTGCAAATGGCATCTTCAACCTCAACCGGGGCAAACTCCATCAAATTATGCAACTCATCTATTAGAATGATAATGTAAGGTAGTGCCTGGAAACCGGAGAATTCATTATAGCTTCCGATATTTCTAACTTGAGCTTCATGGAATAATTTGTAACGCCTATCCATTTCTCCCATTGCCCACTTCAGGGCCGAAAGAATTTTATCCGGTTCGACAATAACCGGTGTTAGAAGATGGGGAATATCATTATATTCTGAAAGCTCTACACGCTTGGGATCCGCAAGGATGAGCTTTATCTCTTGGGGACTTGCCCTAAAGAGCAAGGTGGCAATGAGAGCATTTAAAAGAACTGATTTGCCGGAACCCGTAGTGCCGGCGATTAAAACATGGGGCATTTTGGCTATGTCATTAACCACAATGTTACCGGTGACATCCAACCCTAGGCCGACTGCAGTTTTGGATTTGTTTGTCCGCAATAAATCGCTTGCAAGAACATTTTTTAAAGAAACGATTTCCGGTGAAATGTTAGGTATTTCAATGCCGACAAGAGATTTGCCGGGGATCGGTGCTTCTATCCTGACGTTACCGGTTGGGGTTGCCAGGGCAAGGGCCAAATTATTTTGGAGGCTGATGATCTTGGAAAGTTTAGTTCCCATGGGAATTTCCAGAGCATATTGGGTAACCGTCGGACCAAGATTAATCTCGGCTACTTTGGCGGTTATACCAAAACTTTCAAGAGTTTTTTCGATGATAGCGGCATTTTGCTTTAAGTTACCACGATTAGCGGAGGCTCCATGATTATCTGAAAGAAGAGACAAAGGCGGGTATTGCCAAATTTGTGCATGATCTGGATTGTTAACAATAACGCTTGTTCCCAGGGGATATTCAAAGTCTTTTTCTGCTTGTTTTTTTGCTTGTAGATTTTCTTTGGGAGCAGTATAGCCCGATTGGGTTTTGGTGATAAGTTTTGGTTTTGATCTCCCAAATATTTTCGGGCTTAATTTTGCGGTAAACTTAGTTACCATTTGATACGTCTTAACAATAGCCGCAATTGCTTGATCTAAACTGGTGTTAAAGGCAATAAAATTCGCAACTAAAAATGTAAAAAATAGAATAAGAAAAGCACCGGCCGGGGTAACTATTGATTTTAAAAACGACCATAGGGAGTTTCCTATTAAACCTGAAAGTTCTTCGGACATTGAAGATACTAGGCCAAGCGCCGAAAGGAGAACGGCAATTGCGCCTAAGATTACGTTAGTTTTGGCAAAACGAGATTTTAGGGAAAGTAAAGGCAAACTGATTAATATCCCGATTATGGGAAGAAAAATAATCCCGATGCCAAAAAGATCGTAAAAGTATTCTTTGAAGACAAGTAGTGCGCCTGCTTTGGTGAACAATGATAAAAAAAGAAGCAGTGACGTGGCCAAAATTGATATACCGATAATAGTGGTTATTGTTTTCTTTTCAAGATAAATTGGTGGTCCAAATGCAGATTTTCTACGTCTTCTCATGGTAGAGTTCAAGTATTTTTCTTAATTTTACCTCAAAAGGATGATTATTGCTATAGGGTTCTCCTTTTTCCCCTCGGGAAAGAGTCCTCCGATGAAACCTTTATCTTTCACCATTTTGGTAGATAATCTTTCAGGTTTTGAGCGGTAAGAGTAAGGCTTTCCAGTTTACTTTCCACTTTTAGCTTAGCTACTTTGCGGCATATGTTATTTAATGTTCTTTCTAAAGTTCTCATGCCTGCATCAAAACCAAGGGGCCTGACGATTTGTGGCCAAACATCGTCTTCTAAAACTAAATTGCCGGGTTTAAGGCCTGAAGCAGCAATTATCCTTGGTAAAAGGTAATTTCTACCGATTATTATTTTTTGCTCATCGGAGTAAGAGGGCATTTCAATTATTTCTAATCTGTCTAAAACTGCCGTCGCGATACCTGTTGTATTATTGGCCGTAGCGATAAAGAAAATTTCCGACAAATCAAACGGGTGGTCTATAAAATGGTCTAAAAATTGACTGTTCTGTTCGGGGTCTAAGAGTTCGACCAGTACACTCATGATGTCTGCCTTCGCTTCATCGGTAACCCTATCAATTTCATCCAGGAGAATTACAGGGTTTTTGGTTTGGACACGTCGCAAGACTTTCATAATTTGGCCCGGTTCAGCGTCTGTATAGGTCTTTGCTCTACCCCTTAGCTGTATGGCATCACCCATGCCGCCCATGGGAATTCTGCCAAATTGGCGACCCAATGCTTGGGCGATAGAGTAAGCCATGGTTGTTTTGCCGGTACCAACTAATCCCAGAAAAAGTAGAGTCGGGGCCTTTGGTCCTTGTGGATTTTGATGCTTTTGATTTTTAAGGTTTGCAACAGCAATATACTCAAGTATGCGTTCTTTGACATTGTCCAATCCATGGTGATTGGCGTCCAGAATTTTCTTGGCGTTTTCCAGGGAGGCCGTATCCGTGCTTCTTTTATTCCAGGGCAGCGAGATGATCCAATCCAAGTATCTGGCGACGGAATCATACTCCTGTGAATATCCTTGTTGTGTGGCAAGGCGAACCAAGCGCGCGAGCATAGCTTGGGTTTTTTGGGCAAGCTCCGGCGGGAGCGCGGCGCCTGCCAGTTTATTTTCAAGAAGCGTGATGTCTTCAAATTGGGCAGGTGCAACAGCCATAGTCCAATTGTAACAGATGGAAAGCTGATTTTAATTTGAATTTAAAGAAGCAACTAGATTAGGATTATCTCTCAGTTTATCTTTTAACCGGTAGGACTCTCCTTCTATTTTAATTATTGTAGCGTGATGATGCAGTCGATCGAGAATCGCTGCTGCTCTTTGTTGGCTGCCAAAAAGCCTCCCCCACTCCTCGAAAGATCTATTAGAAGCAAAGATAACTGAACCGGTTTCGTATCTTTGGTGCAGTAGCTTGAAAAGAAAAGTCGCTGCATTGGTACTTGTTTCATACAAATCCATTTCATCCAGTATTAAAAGATCTGGCCGCAGGAGTGAGGTGAAGAGATAATGGCGTTCTTCGGCACTAGCTTTTCTCTCGACTAGTTCTACTAGTTGGTCGAGGGTTAAAAATTTTACATCATGACCACTATAAATTGCTTCATAGCCAAGTGCCACACTAAGGTGAGTCTTACCTACTCCCGGAGGACCCATAAAAACAACGTCTTCTGTTTTATCAATGTACTGGCAAGAAGCTAAATCGCTAATTTGTGTTTCGTCAACCGTGGGCTGAAAGGTAAAATCAAATTCTTTTAGAGTTCTCTTAAACGGAAAGCCGGCCTTTTGAATCCAGCGCTGCAAACGGCTGTCCTCTCTTAAAGTGAACTCTTTTTCAAGCAGCCCTTCTAAAAAATCGTGCGGAGTTTTTTTGTTTTTGATACACTCTTGCGCAGTTCTATCAAAGGATGAACTCATTCCATCAAGGCCAAGTTCTTTCAATGCTTGACTAATTCTTTCGTTCTGTTTTAGAGAGCTAGATATTTTATAAATTCTAACTTTCGACTTTGCCATTTTTGTTTTGCGGAATAAATTGGTTGTAATAACTAAGCGGTCGTATTTTTATCTCAATTGAATATTTCTCCAAGTTCCCAACCTGTATGTCAAATTCTTTTTCTGTGTTTTTAGGTTGACGAAGATTCTTGATAATGTGCTCGTCGCTGACGATCCACTCATTTCGGCCTTGAGAAACAATATGTTTGGCAATAACCTTGTCTTCATAATAAATCTTGATAAAGGGAACGCCGAGATTGTTAACTTCCTCTAAGAAAAGTCTTTTGGCCGCAAATTCGAGAGGTACTGAATAGTAGTTGGAATGATATTGAACCATCCCGTCTTTGGTACTACTTCTAACTTCAAAATGGGAAATTTGATATCTTTGTTGTTTTGACGGAAATCTCAAGTATGCTTTTTCGAACAACCATCTGTCTATGGGTCTTTCTCCTGTTGTCCTGTGGTTTCGGTTATTGGCCACTTGACTTAGCCAAAAACTCGCTTTTTCATTCAGTTCCTCTAACGAAAAGGAGTTCTTTTTAAAACTCATACCCTGCATGAAATTGTTTCTTACAAATTTAACGGAGGCCTCAACTTTTCCTTTCGCTCTTGGCCAATACGGAGGGCAAACAAATATTTCGAAACCATAGAAATTGGCAAAATCCAGAAAAGCAGGATTGTAATGGTTTTTTACCTCCCCGTTTTCTAGTTTTTCCCTCCTTAAAACGACAGTTTTCATATTGTCATAAACTATGGTCTGGGGAATTCCTAACTGCTCAAAAGCATGAATATGACATTCCAACAATGATTGGATATTTTGTTTCGTGGTAAATTCGACATAGAGTGCGCGACTGTAGCCCAATACGTAAACGAAGCAGTACAGCCTTTTAGCTACACCATTAATTTCGATTTCTCCGAAAGATCCCCAATCCACTTGAGCTTGCTCTCCTGGGCCTGTCTCTAATCGTTGACTACGCTTTAGAGTTTGAAAATTTTTAACATCTGTTTTCATGAACCGGTAAAGAGACATGTAACAGCCTTGATATCCTTGTTGCCTGATTTCAAAGTACAACTTCTTGATGTTTGCAACGCTTGCTTTGGTTCTTTGCCCAAGATAATCAACAAAGGGAACAAGCTTCTTGGGAACTTTCAATGAAACGTTTTTGCTAATTTTATAAGCTCTTTTCTGATGTCGCTTAAACATTTTAGCGATTTATTGTTTTGTCGGAATTATTCCAAATTTGCTGAAAAAATCAATCTCTATATTTTGAGCAAAGCTATAGGATATTATTCAAACTTTGGGGGAAATTTTCAAAGATTGACTAACAACAAATGAATATACTAAAATGCGTATGGTGATTGCCGATGATTGGTCGATAGTTTTTTACACAACAAAGAGCGGTCGCAATCCTGTCCAGGAGTTCTTAGACACTCTTGATGCAAAAACCAACTCTAGATTTATATGGTCGATTAGGGAACTACATCGTCGCAATGTTCATGCCCGAAAACCATTAGTAAAACATATCGAAGAAAAGTTGCGGGAATTGCGGGAAGAAAGTATGGGTAATATTCACAGAATTATATATGTATTTTTCACTGGCCGAAAGATTATTCTATTGCATGGTTTTCAGAAAAAGTCACGACAAACGCCGCGTCGAGAAATTGACATCGCATCGTCTCGACTTAAAGACTTTATAGACAGGCAGGGAGGTGAAAATGACTAAACTAGATTTAATTAAAAAGGGAGAACTTGCATATAAGAAGTGGGAGAAAAAATTCCTTTCCGATTCCGAGAATCGTCGTATTTACGAGGAAGAAGCTGCCAAAAAAGAACTTTGGCTACAATTAGTGGAAGCTCGACAAGCTGCGGGGCTTACACAGCAACAACTTGCAAAAAGACTTGGTGTTTCACAAGCGCAAGTGGCTAGAGTGGAAAAGCGTGGTTATGATGCCTATACTTTAACTTCACTGCGTCGCTATGTTAACGCTTTAGGTAAGGGCTTTTCTCTAAAAGTTATTATAGAAGAACAACGTATGTATTCTATTAACAATTAAGTTGTGCAGTGTAAGTTTGGGCGGAAGTCTGTAAGTTTTCAAAAACTTTTTATCAAATTTAGCCTCGAGATTTTAGAAATTTTTGGTAAATTGAGGCTAAATGTTTTTTGAAAACTTACACATTTATTTTAACATCATTAAGCCAGAAAACTTATTGGCCTTCAAAATAAATTCGAACTTGGTAACTTTTTCAAAGACTTGGGGATTTTTCTTTTTTTGGCCGAAAAGCAAATCATAAAAATTTGGGCCGAGTGGTTGATTGCCATTTCTAAAAAAAACAGCCATTGACGTATCAGGCGGTAGTTTTGGGAGTTCAAAGACAGGATTTTTTAATTTTTGGACAGATGCAAGAATGCGGGCGGCGGCATTTGAGGAAACAAAGAAAGACCACTCTCCAATTTGGAAAAATGTAAATGTTTTTCTTTGATCATTCTCGTCTGGTGGTAAGTTCAAAAGATGAAAAGTTATATTTTCTTGTGATTCTTCCTTGTATACAGGTTGTTGGCCTTCGGCTGTTGGAATATTTTTTAACCTATCCAAATCTATCTTTTTGGCGCTTCTTAAAATAACTGCAACATCAGCGTCTTGTCCAAGAATAATAAGATATTGGCCATGTTCTGAAATTAGATTGTCATCAATCCAGTTCGCAAGTTCTTTGGGAAAAGTAAATCTGGTTTTTAGAAAATCTCTGAGGTCTGGTCCAAAGATGACTAGATTGGCAGAGCCGGGAATTATAAACTTCTTGCTTGCAAAATTGTCTGATATAAAAGGACTTGTTTCTCGTAGGGTTGGAAATGGTACGCGGGTCATCGTACCTTTAAAGCTGATTTCTTTGGCTTTAATTGCGAGCCTTACATTCACTGGCGTTAGGTATGAAAGTCTAGCCTGCGAAGTTGCGTCTAACTCAAACTCAACTCCCTCTTTTGTGCTTTGTGGTAAATTGAGTTTTTCTAAAATTTGCGAAAACCTTAACTCGTCTTCTTCTTGAAGATTAAAGTTGAGTTGAAACTTATTTTCATAAGAAGTGAGTTGGAGTGAATTTTCGTTTTGGTTAAATAATTTTAGAAAAGCTGTTAAGAAAAGGGTTGCTAAGAGAAGTATTGTAAACCCTAAGATTATCTTTGTCTTGCCTACCGGCAGGCGGAGGCTATTTTTCATTTTTAATATCTTTTCGGGGGACGTCTGCGATCTGACCCAGTACGCCTATTGTCAAATCTTTTATGGACAAAGTCTCTTCTCTGGTCACCTTGGTGCCTCGCGGAACCTACCGCATCTCCTTCTAAATTCATTGAGAGATTAACTCTGCCTTGATCATCAATTTCAGCAACTCTGACTTTGACTGTTTGGCCTATTTTGACAATGTCTTCAACTTTATCAACTCTGTAAGATGCCAGTCTCGAAACGTGTACTAAGCCTTCTTTACCCGGGAGGATTTCGACCATAGCTCCAAACGGGAGAATTCTTTTAACCTTACCTTCGTAGACTTCACCCGGCTGAGGCTCTTTAACGATACCTTCTACCCACTGAGCAGCTTTTTGACAAGCCTGGGCGTCTTTGCCACTGATAGTGACTGTACCTTCGTCGTTGATGTCGATAGCAACACCTGTTTCGGAGATGATTTTATTAATTGTACGGCCGCCAGAACCGATTACTTCGCCAATTTTTGACGGATCAATTCTAACTAAGATAACAGTTGGGGCGTGTGGTGAAATTGTTTTTCTTGAACCAGGAATTGTAGAGAGGATTTTTTCTAATATCGCAAGTCTGGCCTTCCTCGCTTTTTCGAGAGCTTCCTCAACAATTTTTACCGTGATACCATTTAATTTCGTGTCCATTTGAATTACGTTGATGCCATTTTTGGTGCCGGCGACTTTGAAATCCATATCTCCCTGGGCATCCTCCTGGTAGGCAATATCTGTTAAAAGAAGGTATTTTGATTTGTCTTTTTTATCGGAAATTAAACCGATAGAAATACCTGCAACGGGTTCTTTTATGGGTACACCGGCATCCATAAGTGCCAGGGTAGAACCGCATACAGACGCCATAGAAGTTGATCCGGCAGAAGATAAAACTTCTGAAACAACTCGAATAGTGTATGGGAAAGCATCGTTTGAGGGAAGAACAGGTAAGAGCGCTCTTTCGGCTAGCGCACCGTGACCGATTTCCCTTCTTCCAGGTGAGCCCAGTCTCCTGACTTCACCTGTTGAAAAAGGAGGAAAGTTGTAATGATGCATGTATCTTTTGGTCCCTTCTTTACTCATACCTTCAATTAATTGCTCGAGAGCGGGAGATGCTAAGGTGGCAATCGATAAAACTTGGGTTTCACCCCTTTCAAAAAAGCCGGAACCGTGGGTTCTTGGCAGAATTCCTACCTTGGTTTTGATCGATCTTATTTCTTCGGGAGCACGACCGTCGATCCGCTTTTTGTTAACCAAAATCTGTTTTCTTAAAAATTCACTGACAGCATCATCAAGCATGGCAGAAAGAATCTTCGTGGTTATTTCTTGATTGCCGGATAACTGTGATTGGTCTTCTTTTAGAAACTCATTTTCGATTTTTTCTAGCGACTCTCCAAACCAGTTCTCGCTTTCAGCTTTGGAGGGCAATTCTAATTCTTTAATAAGATTGTCTTGAATAAATTTTTTGATAGCTTCTTCTTTTTTGGGATCCAACTTTTGAACTTCGTACTGTTGTTTTTGGCGACCCGCCTCCTTGACAAATTCACCGATGAGTGAAACGATTATTTCCCCTTGTTCGAGGGCAAACTTAACCGCTTGCGCCATGGATTTTTCTTCAACCTCTTGGCCGGCAGCTTCAATCATAACAATTTCGTCACGAGTTGAGGCGACGACTAAATCGAGACTTGAGAATGTTTTTTCTTCTTCTGTTGGGTTTAAGATAAAACCACCATTTTGTCTGCCAATTCGCACGGCCGCAATTGGTCCGTCCCAGGGTATGTCGGAAATAGAAAGGGCACAAGAAGCAGCAATTAAAGAAACGACATCGGGATCATTTGCTTGATCCACAGAAAGAACAGTAATAACGACTTGAACTTCAGCTTGGTAATCTTTAGGGAAAAGAGGACGAATAGCGCGATCAATTAGCCTGGAAGTTAAAATTGCTTCCTCAGAAGGACGACCTTCTCTTTTAATAAATCTCGAGGTTGAAATTTTACCGCCAGCATATAATCTTTCTTCATAATCAACAGCTAATGGGAAAAAATCGACGTCTGGACGGGCCGTTTGAGAAACAGCGGTTGCTAAAACAACCGTTTCGCCGTAAGAAGCTAAGACTGAGCCACTGGCCTGGCCGGCCAGTTCACCGGTTTCCAGAACTAGTTTTTTGCCTGCAAGTTCGATTTCTTTTCGAATAATCTTTTGCATTAGAAAATAAATTGAGTAGGTTTTTGGGGAGTTAGAAATCGGATAGTAAGAATCAAATATTTATTGCTACCAAGTCAAACTTGGTTCACACTATTCAACTTCCAACAACCCAAACCCTTTTAACTTAATATTATTATACTATAAATTCTTCTGATTTCAAAATCAGTCCTTTTTAGTCGCTAACTTATCATTTAGGCTTGCGAGACAACAACAAAGTCATTTCTTTGATTACTTAGGTAATCCTAATTTTCCAATAATATCTTTATAGCGATCCGGTGCTTTTCTCGTCAGATAATGAAGTAATCTTCGTCTTTTATTGATCATCGAAAGTAGTCCTCTTCTGGAGTGGTTGTCATGAGCGTGGGATTTAAGATGATCAGCAACGTTGTCTATTCTTTGGGATATAAGGGCGACCTGTACTTCGGGGGAGCCTGTATCTCCTTCATGTGTTTTGAATTTATCTATTATCTGCTTTTTTGTATTTTGTGCCATAGTTTAGTTTATAGAAAGTAGAGTTAAGACTTTAGAAACAGAAAATAGTATAACCAGATCAGTTCTCGCTGTCAAAGGATTTTGAGCCCTTATAAATTTTGGGTGGTTTGAGCCAGTCTTCTTCAGAGTCCTCAAAAGATTTATAAAAATCAGCAGGTTTTATGTGGGCTTTAGGTTGGAATTCTGAAGTTGATGGTTGACTGACGAAACTCGGGTTCCTAAAAGTCTTACTAAGTTGGTTAGCAAGACTGGCTTTACCAGCGCCAAATTTAACTAACCAAGCGGCTGTCTGAAAACTTGCCGGACTAGACTTTGCAGGTGAAAAATTTGACGTTGCATCAACAATGCCCACAAACAGGTTAAAAGCGATGTCCTGATCTATAGGAAGCGCTAAGTCTTGCAGGATCAAACCTGTTATCTCGCTGAGACTTGCTGCTTGCGGATTGCAAATATCTACTTGAGCAAATTTTTGTTTCACATCTTCTCTATTGATATTCACTATCCATACAGTTGAGTCTATATTTTGTTCGTGAGTAATAAGTCTGGTCAAATCTTCCAAGGACTTGTTCCCAATAGAGAAAATCAGGTCTGGTTTTGATAGAGTTTCTTCAAATTTAAGTTGTTCTTGAGAGACCCCAGTAGTTCCAGGAAACGAGTGGATAACAATCTTTAATTTGTTACCGTCTAAAAAATAAGTCACCTTATCGACATTTTGGACTGCATTTTCAACAACAACAACTAGGTTCTTTTTACCTGCAGGCTTGCCAATTTTATCAACGCCATAAAGTGTTTTTGCATCAGATACCTGTGGCGACTTTGCGAATATGGAAACGTTTTTGCCTAATTTTTGGCAGGAAAGACAAATCGCCAGCCCCGCGGCAAGTCCATCAAAACCAGAATTTTCGGAAACAGCAACCAAAACGGCTTCTGCTTTGGTTAAACTTTCAAGGGTTTTCTCTTTTGAATTTTGATCCATAAACATGGAGATGGGGCAGAATCCCGATTTATCTTAGTGCTCGCCTTTGGGTACTATTCGTACACGGCTAATGCCTTGATTCTAGCGATACAAGTAAAATTTTACCCCAATGATTCTATAATATCACCAATTCTCACGTCAAGGCTTGGATTAATACCAATTCCACAGTCTTGACCATTAGTTACCTGTTCGAGGTCTTTTTTAAATCTTTTTAATGAAACAATCTTTGCCTCTTGTTTAAGGTTATCTCTTTTTAAGAGTATTTGGTCGCCGATTTTCAACCTGCCATGAGTTACTTTGGCGCCAGCTATCTTTTTGCCATCTACGTCGAAGGTGGCAACTACTTTAGCGCGACCGATAATTTTTAATTCATGTTTTGCCTGTTCATAGAGTGCGACGACATCTTGCATGTCGGAAAGTAGTTCATAAATAACATTATAATTTTTGATCACGACTCCCTCTCTTTCCGCTTGAGATTTAATTTGGCCATTAATTTTAAGATTAAATGCCAAAATTGGAGCATTGGCAAGTTTGGCAACAACAATGTCGCCGCTTTTAACCTCACCCAACCCCGAGGAAACAACTAATAAATTCTTCGGTAGGTTGCTCATAATGGCCTCAAGAGAACCAGCGACATCAGCTTTAATAACTACTTTGAAGCTTTCTTTGGCCTCTTCGGATTTGGCGATAATATCGGCAATAGTTTTGGCAGGTTGACCGGCTTTCGATTTTGTCAGAGTAAGATCGCTAACAATACCACCAATATCAAATATTTTTTTAAATCCTAAAATTTCGACTGGTTTGCCCGGTTGTGCTTTGTCAACATTCTGATCCTTGTCGTCAATTAAAGCGCGGACTGTAATAATCTCGGAATCGACCGTTATTTTTTGACCGACTGCAAGCGTACCTTTTTTAACAATAACAGTAACTACTGGCCCGCGTTTTTTATCTAAAAATGATTCAACGACAACAGCCTCCAAGGGATCTTCTGGAAGGTAGGGCTGCGGTGAAAGTTGCCAGACTAAAAGAACAACCTCAAGAAGTTCGGTGATTCCCTTATTTTTTGGTGCGGCAACTTCGACCTCGGGAACTTGGCCGCCGAAGCTTTCAAGAATAATATTTTGGTCTTGGAGCTGTTTTTTTATCCGATCGATGTTGATATCAGGAAGATCAGTTTTAGTGATTGCGACAATTGACGGCTTGTCTGCTTTTTTAATGTGTTTAATGGCCTCGATAGTTTGAGGTTTAACCCCATCGTTGGCGGCAACCACTAGAATAACGATGTCGGCAACTTCTGCGCCACGAGAACGCATTTTTTCGAATGCGGCATGTCCGGGTGTATCAATAAAAGTAATAGGTTTATCTTGAAAAATTATCTGATAGGCACCAATATGTTGGGTTATGCCACCATGCTCTGTGGCAACAACATTGGTTCTGCGGATTGTGTCAAGAAGGGTAGTTTTACCGTGGTCGACATGACCCATAAGGGTAACAATTGGCGGACGAATATCGGTATCTGGTTTCTGGTTCATGATTATTGGTTTCTAAGACGACAAAGCTTTTCATTTAACTAGACTCGTCGCCATCAGCGTTGTTGGAAGTTGTTTCATCTTTTATCACTGATGGCGTAGGAGATTCTGGGGGCACTGAGGTAGTTGTCGACTGTTTTGATTCTGTGCTTTCATTTCCTTTTGTGCCTTCCGTTCCTTTTGTGCCTTCCGTGATCGTTTTTTCGTCCTGATCGCTTGTGGAAATTGTCTGATCATCTATATTTCGAACTGGTTGGCTGATCTTGCGACTCACTGAGTCATCTGCCGGTTTCTTTTGATCGCCTTTTGCGCTTGATTTTTCCGTTGTCCCCTTATCATTGGTTTTTGATAGCTTTGATGCTTTTAATCCCTCTTCAATAACTCCTAGGGCCTTTTTGGCCTCAGCTTGAGCTTTTCTTTCTTTGGCCTCAACTTCTTTAGGCAAACCACTTTTGCCGCGAATATCAATTTTATATCCGGTAAGTTTGTGAGCAAGCCGCACATTTTGGCCTTCTTTACCGATTGCCAGTGAAAGTTGGTCATCAGGTGCGGTAACTTCTGCGGTTTTTTCTTTTTCGTTTACTTTTACTTGTAAATCCTTCGCGGGTGAAAGAGCGGCTCTGATAAACTCTGACGGGTCTTCTTGATAAGCGATGACGTCGATTTTCTCGTCACTAAGTTCATTAATAACAGCCTGGACTCTAACGCCTTTTTGACCAACACATGAACCAACTGGATCAACGCCGAGTTGGCGCGAGGCGACGGCAACTTTGGATCTTGAGCCGGCTTCTCTGGCAACGGTTTTAATTTCTACAATACCTTGCGCAATTTCCGGAACTTCTTGTTTGAAAATACCTTCCAGGAGACCATTAGCGCTTCTTGAAATAATAATTTCTTCTCCCCTTGCTCCTTCTTTAATACCAACAACATAAAATTTCAAGCGTTGGTTTACATAATATTTTTCATTGTGAGCTTGTTCTGCGGGTGGCATAATACCTTCGGCCTTGCCAAGATTGACCGTGATCACTTGACCGGCAATTCTTTGAATAATTCCGGAAACAATGGTGCCAACTTTTGATGAATACTCTGTTAAAATGGCATTTTTCTCGGCTTCCCGAATTCTTTGCAAAATGACTTGTTTGGCGGTTTGCGCGGCAATTCGGCCAAAACCACTCGGAGTCACATTTTTTTTACCTTTTTGAAGATTTACTTCGCCAGTTGCCGGATCAAGATCAACGACGATGCCTTCGGGCTCTCCGTAATCTTTGCGGTAAGCAGCCAGAATGGCTTGTTTGATAGAGTCGATAACGACTTCGGGTTCGATTCCCCGTTCGGAGCAAACCTGATTTAGGGCTGATGCGAATTCTGTTCGAGCTTGTATGGCCATTCTACTTGGAGAAAAGCTAAAGCTTTTCTCGATATTCCTCTTTCCCTGCTAGATTTAAATTTAATTTTTAACTAATTATTTTCTTTGTAGTTTTTGCGATATTCAAAAAAAGGCGCATGCGCGCCTTAGACTCTTGCCGAACTAAAATGCAAAAGAATTTTAGCAAAATAGGATACTTTCAGTCAACTTCCGTGATTAAGATCTTTCCAACTCCTCAAGAAGTCTTTTTTGGTCGTGGGAGAGTTTTGTGGGGATGCGGATCCGGATAATGACGTAATGGTCGCCGCGGGCATGACCTGCGACACGGTGAACCCCTTTGTTTCTTAGTCTAATTTGAGTGCCGGGTTGGGTACCTGCAGGAATGCGAATTTTGACTGGACCATCAATAGTTTCAATATTGGCAACGGTCCCCAGCGCTGCTTGGGCGAAAGAAACTTCATGCTCACTAATAATATCGTAACCTCTTCTTTTAAACTTAGGGTGTGGGGAAACTTGACAGACAATAACAAAGTTTGAAAAACGGATTTCGGAACCGTCGTCAACACCAGCTGGAATTTTAATTTTTTGTCTTTTGCCCGCTTCGCCGCGAGGCGAGCCATCTATTTCAATTTCTTTCTGTGTGCCATGAACTGCCTCCATAAAGTCTAAATTGAGGATATAGCGAGAAAGACGAGCACGTCTGCCGAAAGGCGATCTTTCTCCGAAGACCATTTCAAAAATATCAAAAGGGTCAGAAAAACCGCCGAAATCAAAGTCAAAATCGCCGGGTGAGCCAGTCCAAGTGTAAGTTCGAAATCCGCCTGGCCCTGCGCTAGCACCGCCGAAGCCGCCACCTGGCTGAAACGCTGCGTGACCAAATTGATCGTAGGCGGACTTTTTCTGAGGGTCAGATAAAACTTGATAGGCTTCGTTTGTTTCTTTAAACTTTTCTTCCGCACCTGCTGATTTGTTGACGTCTGGGTGATACTTGCGCGCATTGACCCGGTAGGCTTTTTTTATTTCCTCGGGGGTTGCTGATTTGGAAACTCCCAAAATTTCATAGTAATCTGCTTCTGTTGCCATATATAAAATTAATTTCTAATTTCCAATAACCAATTTCTAATGTTTAATCTTAAAACATTTTGTCATTGGGGTTTGATTAGGTCAATTAGAAATTTTCTTTCCTTGGAGATCTTGACCACCATAAGTTGCTGTTGTCTTATTAACTTTAAACTCAAGTTGACTAACTGAATTTTTATCACTTAAAAGTTCAATTTTGTAGGTGCCAGCAACAGGTAGGGGGAAATTAACAAGCTCAGTCATTAAATTGGCCTTGCCATTTTGGCCTAAAGTGACTTTGATTTCTCTGTCTGGAAATTTTTGTTCGGTTTCTTGCTGGGGGGTTAGTTTTAAGGTAAGTGGGTATTCCCTACCTGGTTCACCTTTTAAAACTGCGACCAGAAACATTCTGGGCCAGGAAGTTGGCAAATTGGCAACAAAAAATTGGTCGAAAATGCCAATTACTGAGAGCTTCTGCTCCTGAGAAACAGTGGCCAAATCGCATAAAACAAATATCTCCGCTTGAAGTTTGTCCACAATTATTCCTTCACCACTTCGCCTTCCTGGACATCGCCTGTGTCTGATTTAGCATCTTGAGTTTGCCCGTCGGTCTGACCTTTTTCGTCCATAGGACGATCAGCCCCTGGCTGAGACTCTGTCCTTTGACCCTTATACATGGACTCGCCTATTTTGGAGAGGACGCCAGAGAGTTCTTCGGTTTTTGTCTTGACCTCATCGAGTGGGCCGGCTGCCTGAATTTCTTTGAGAGCTTTAATCTTTTCTTCGACTTCGGTTTTGACTTCAGTCGGAACTTTGTCGCCGGCATCTTTGAGGGCTTTCTCGGCTTGGTAAACAAGGGCATCGGCTTTATTTCTGGTTTCGATTTCTTCCTTTTTGGCCTCATCTTCTTTGGCGTGCTCCTCGGCTTCTTTGGTCATCCTTTCGATTTCTTCGCTGGTCAATCCAGTACTACCTGTAATTTTGATGGACTGTTCTTTGCCTGTTGCCTTGTCGCGCGCCTTAACGTTTAAAATACCATTGGCGTCAAGATCGAAAGCGACCTCGATTTGGGGAATACCACGGGGGGCTGGAGGAATACCATCGAGAATAAAACGGCCGAGAGATTTGTTGTCTTGCGCCATGGGTCTTTCGCCCTGCAAAACATTAATTTCGACTGATGTTTGGTTGTCGGAAGCAGTTGAGAAGATTTCTGATTTTGACGTGGGGATTGTGGTGTTTCTTTGGATAAGAGCAGTGGAGACACCACCTAAGGTTTCAATACCCAGTGTTAATGGAGTAACATCAAGAAGGACCATTTCCTTCATTTCGCCACCCAGAACAGCGCCTTGAACGGCAGCGCCGACGGCAACGACTTCGTCCGGGTTAATTCCTTTGTGGGGTTCTTTACCGAAGAATTCTTGGACTTTGGTATTTACAAGGGGCATTCTGGTCATGCCGCCAACAAGGATAACTTCGTCAACTTTAGCCGCGTCCATCTTGGCATCTTTAAGACAGGCTTTAACCGGTCCGAAAGTCTTTTCGACGAGATCGCCGACGATTGATTCAAGCTTGGCGCGCGAAAGTTTGAGTTGCAGATGTTTGGGGCCGGTTTGGTCGGCAGTTAGATAGGGAATGGAAATTTCTGATTCGGTGGTAGTGGAAAGCTCAATTTTAGCTTTTTCGGCTGCGTCCCGAAGCCTTTGGAGTGCGGGTCTATCTTTGGTGATATCGATACCTGATTCCTTTTTAAATTCTTCAACCAAATATTCGACAATTTTGGAATCAAAATCGTCACCGCCAAGATGGGTATCGCCGTTGGTAGCTTTAACTTCAAAAACACCTTCGCCAAGTTCCAAAATAGAAATATCAAAAGTACCACCACCAAGGTCGTATACGGCAATAGTGTGGGCGTGGGATTTATCAAGGCCGTAGGCTAAAGCGGCGGCGGTCGGCTCATTGATAATACGCTCAACTTTAAGCCCGGCAATTTCTCCAGCTTGCTTTGTTGCTTGACGTTGAGAATCATCGAAATAGGCAGGAACCGTAATAACGGCTTTTTCAACTTTACCGCCAAGATAGCTTTCGGCATCGGCTTTAAGTTTTTGTAAGATCATTGCGGAAATTTCCTGAGGAGTATAATCTTTGTTTTCAACATTAATGACAGCCATGACATCGCGGCCTTCTTTAATATCATAGGGGAGCCACTTGATATCTCTTTGAACTTCCGGATCTTTGTATTTGCGACCCATTAACCGTTTGATGGAAAAAATGGTGGTTTTGGGATTAACAATCATTTGGCGTTTGGCGACATCGCCAACGATGTGTTTTGAGACGTCAACTACCGACGGGATAATATTTCTGCCTTCTGCAGAGTGAATCACCTTGGGCTTGCCAGCCTCGATGACGGCAACTACGGAATTTGTTGTTCCTAGATCGATACCGATGATTTTTGACATGTTGCGTTTCTTTCAGTCACTTAATGTGAATGCATCCGAATTAGGATTCATTCGAAGTGTTTTCATTGGGATACATTCTTGATTCTACTTGCTGACCAACCTTCTTTCTCTCAACCACTACTTGCGTGGGCCTAATAACCTTATTATTTATTTTATAACCTTTTTGCGTAACCTTAACAACCCTTCCTTCGCCAGAACCTTCGACAACATCGGTGGCTTCATGGAAATTTGGATCAAACCTAGCACCCTCTGCCTGGATTTCCTCTACACCTTCTGCTTTCAAAATCTCTTTGAACTGTTTAATAACAATTTCCAAACCCTGATCATTTAAATGTTTTTGGGCGTTTTCTAAATTATCCAAAACCGGCAAAAGCTTTTCTACCAAGATTGCCGACGAGAGTTGACCTAAAAGTTTTCTTTCTTCCTCAACACGCCTTTCTAAATTTCGGTAATCCGCCAGAGCACGTTTAAGCTGATCCTCCAAGTGTTTGAGCTGTTCTTCTAGGTAATTATTTTTTGCAACCACTGATTTCATTGAAGAAATGCCTTGGATTGTTTTCGTCTGTTGTTCATCATCTTTTGCCGTATTGACGATGGTTGCGGGTTTTTTCATATTACTCATATTTTTAGAAACCTGCATGCCGGTCTTCGACTCCGAGGTCGTTCAGACTCGAGGAGCAGGCGGGTTAAATTCCGGAAATGGCTGATAAGAGTTGCGAAAAATATCTCATCGTCGGAATAATCACGGAGTAATTAAGTCTTGATGGCCCGACAATGGCTAAAACGCCATTGTGATTAGGCATCTGATAACGGGTGACAATAAACCCGCATGGTTCCAAATAAGGTACTCCAAGCTCTTCACCAAACAAAATTTTGATCTGATCTTGGCTTGAGAGCCGACTAAAGATTTGGGAAAGCAAATCGACTTTGTCGATCATTGAAAGAACGGTTTTGGTAATGTCGATATCATAAAATTCGGGCATATCCAGAATGTTGGCCATGCCGGCTGCATAAATATCGTTTTCCTCATCGGAGGCCAGTGCTAAAGAATGAGTTTGGTCAGCCAGGGCTTTGACGGTATGTTTGAGGAGCTGATCCAGACGCCCCTGACCTTGAGAAAATTCTTCTTTGATGGCAACCTCATCCTTCAAGGAAAGGGTTTTTTCTTCCATTAGTTGGTCAACGTAAAATTTCATGCCGCTTGAAGTCGGAATACGGCCTGCCGAGGTGTAGGGCTGGCGAAGATAACCAAGGGAGGTCAGCCTAACCATTTCATTTCTGATGGTTGCAGGTGATACTCCAAGACTGGCCTCTTTTTCAATGGTTTCTGAACCGATGGCCTCTGCGGTTTCAATATATTTTTCGATAATGGCACGCAGAAGTTTCTTTTGTCTTTCTGTAAGATCCATATCTATCTTTCTTTAAGGGCAAACCTGATACGGTTTTCCCTTAATATTCCTTTCCCCTTAATGGAGTAAATTTTACTAGCGAAGCTAGATAAAATTTACGGATTATAAAATAATTCGTGGCGAGAGGCAGTTTGGGCAACTCGCCGCAAAATCACGTTTGACGTGATTAGCAGACAATGTACCACGAGTGCTAATTATTGTCAATGGTCGACTTTGTCGACCCGCGACCCTGAACGAGTAATGACAAGTTGAGGGTCAAGCCAATGACCTAAATACTCTAATGATCTAGATTATTAGAGTGAGTTTGACCTAATACTAAGTCGAGATTTGATCTTTTAACGACGTGGTTCAAGTAGGGCAAAAATTTATTTTTGTAATGGTTAAACAATTCTCTATCTTTTAGCCCGCCATCAGTTGCTATTTCAATCTCAAATATTTTGCCGACATTTCTCACTGTGTCTAGATTAAAGACTGCTCTATCTTTTTTCCAAAGGTCTCGTTTTTTGATAACGACTACTTTAATTCCTAGAACCTTTTTTAAGAAATCGAGAAGCTTTTTATCGGATACTTTAAATAAAGTCACTTTCGCTGGGGTCGCAGATGTGTCTGAAAAGTCTCCACGTTCGTAGTAAACTAGCGTGTATTCATTCTCTTGAATCCGTAACTTTAACCTCGGAATGATTTTTTGATCTTTACTGATCGGCAAATTGAAAAAGTAGTCTTTTTGATTAAAGGTACCAATTTTTCTCGCCCTTAGATCTTTTAATATCTTTCTTATAGGAGAAAAGTCATTGCATAAATACTTGAGCTCCAAGTTTAATTTTCCCATATTATATTTTAATATATTTTAAGTACAGCCAAAAATGCTTCCTGGGGGATATCTACCTGACCAAATTTCCTCATTCTTTTTTTGCCTTTCTTTTGCTTTTCTAAGAGTTTCATTTTGCGGGTGACGTCGCCACCATATAATTTTTGGGTAACGTCTTTACGGAAAGAAGCAATGGTTTCGCGGGCAATGATTTTGCCGCCAATGGCCGCTTGAATGGGGATGGCAATTTGCTGGCGTGGAATTGCCTCTTTTAGTTTCTCGACAAGCCTTCTTGCAATCGCCTCGGCTTTCTCGGCCGGAACTATTTGGGCCAAACCCTCGATTGGCTCGTGATTGACCAAAATGTCCAACTTAACCAAATGCGCCGCCCTATACTCTCCCGGTTCAAAATCCTCTGAAGCGTAACCTGAAGTAATCGTTTTGAGCTGATCATAAAAACCTATCAAAAGCTCCAAAAGAGGAATCTGGGCATCAATTTTTAAAAGATTGCCGATATTTTCAAAATTGGTTAACTCCCCTCGCCTGTCGTGAATCAAATTAGAAACAGCCCCGTAATACTTTTCGGGAATAAAAATTGTGACCCGGGCATAAGGTTCCTTGACATCTTTTTTGGCAGGATCAAAGTCGGAAGGATTGTTGATTTGCTTCCCATCAACTATAAAACTGACTGAAGGTGAGGTCGCAATAATATCCAAATCATACTCTCGCTCCAGCCGCTCCTGGGTAATTTGAGCATGCAGAAGTCCCAAAAAACCAACGCGTAATCCTTGTCCTAAAGAAGCCGAAAATTCGGGAGCAAAAGAAAGCGCGGCATCGTTTAACTTAAGTTTTTCCAGACCATTTTTTAATCTTCCAAAATCAGCGGCGTCCGTCGGGTAGAAAGACAAGAAAACAACGGGTTTTGCTTCTTTATAGCCGGCAAGGGCCTTGGCAGGATTTTTCGATAAAGTTATTGTGTCACCGACTTTTACCAAAGAGAGGTCTTTAAGATTGGTAACGACAAAACCAACATCGCCCGGTGAGAGTTTTTCGACATACTTGGGGCTTGGAGTCAGATAGCCGGCTTGTAAGATTTCCGCTTTCGCGCCGGTTGCCAGAAACTTAACTTCATCACCAACTTTTACCTCTCCTTCAAATAAACGGACGGAGGCAACAACCCCCTTGTAAGGGTCTAGGCTTGAGTCAAAGATAAGGGCGGCAAGCCCTTCATTCTTAATCTTTGGTGGGGGGATTTTTGTAATAATCTGATCTAAGACTCCTTTGACGTTCTCTCCGGTTTTTGAGGAGATTGCCAAAATTTCTTCTTTCCTAAAACCAAGCGCGGCAAGCTCGCTTGCCGTCTTTTCGACCTCAGCCTGGGGCGAATCAATTTTATTAATAACAGGAATTAAGACCAGATTAGCCTCAAGTGCCAGATTGAAATTGGAAAGGGTTTGAGCCTGAACCCCTTGGGTCGCGTCCACAAGCAAGATTGCCCCCTCAACCGAGGCCAATGATCTTGAGACTTCGTAGGAAAAATCAACGTGCCCGGGGGTATCGATTAAGTTCAAGATGAAATCTTGAACTTGGGAATCGTTTATAGTTGATCGTTCATTGGGACTTTTTGTATCCCTATTAACGATTAACGATTTACGATAAACGAGTCGTATGGCTTTGAGTTTGATCGTAATCCCGTGCTCACGTTCAAGCTCCAAACTATCCAAAAGCTGCTCGAGATGATCTTTGCCAACCGCACCGCAGATTTCCATGATGCGATCAGCAAACGTTGATTTTCCGTGATCTATGTGGGCGATTACTGCGAAGTTTCTAATATGTGTTTGGTCCATGGACATGATTTTAAAATTTTCAATTTACAATTTGCAATTTTCAATGAAAATTAAAAATTGATCAAGGGTTTTGTTCCTGAGCCTCGATTGAGGTTGGAGCAGGACTGGTGAGTTTTGATGGTAGCGCAAGTACCCTTTTTGCAAGGTGATAAAAAATGGCAACTTCTTTAACGCGCATTACCCAAGAAAGCAGAATATATACGGAGAGCCCGACAATTGTGGCAATGCCCGTCAAAAGAATTAAACCAACTGTCCTGGTTGTATCAAAAACCAGTTGGTCAAGAAGCTTCATGGGAACATAGAGAAAAACGGCTGTAATAAAACCAATAAGTGACATTTTGGCTACAGGAGCCAGTAATTTTTTCTTGTCAAACCCTACCTTTTTATCTAAAAGAATAAACAACAAAAGGCTATTTGTAATATTGGCCGTTGAATAAGCAAGAGCAAGCCAGATTAACGAAAGTTTTAAGATTAGAACGAAGAATAGGGCAAGAGCGATGTTGACGGTGATACTAAAGATGTTAACCTTCACGGGTGTAAAGCTGTCTTTTATTGCATAAAATCCTCTGGTCAAAAGCAGGCTAACAGCTTGGGCAGCGATACCGACAGAAAAAGCAATTAAAGTCCTGCCTGTTAAAACAGTAATCTCCCAGGGTAATTCCCTGGCACCAAAGACAAGTCTAACAACGGGAATTCTCAGAATTGCCAGAATGGCAGCGGCCGGCAAGATAAGAAAAAGGATTTGGTGAAAAGACTGGGTAAAAAGTTTTTTAAACTGCTCATATCTTTTAGCATTGAATTCGATGGAAAGCGACGGCAGGGATGCTTGGGCGATAGAGGCAGCAAACATAGCGGTCGGAACATACTGTAGGACTTGGGCAAAGTTAAAGGCAACAATAGAGCCAACTGCGGCAATTGAAGCCAGGGCGATATTAATCATATCGGAAATCCGCACCAAACTCAAGGAAATTGACCTTGGCCACATGAGCGAGATTGTTTCCCGAACGTCTTTATTGTTAAGGTCAAAATTGAGCCTAAAGCTAAAACCCAAGGAAAGTGCTAAGGGTACTTGAATGGTCAAATGGAGCAGGGCACCAATAATCATACCGATAGCCGGTGCATAGATTCCGAAAACAGGCACTAAAAAAATGATGGAGAGAATAATACCAATGTTATAAAAAACTGAGGCTAGTGCCGGCACTAAAAATCTTTGGAAAGATTGTAAGATTCCAGTCATAAAAATCGAGATGACGAAAAAGGCTTGAGCAAAAATCATAATGCGTAAAAGTTGGGCAATCTGATGACTTGTTGCCGGGTCTTTAGCGACTACTCCCGGAGCAATAATTGGTGCAATAAAATCGGCAAGAACAATAATAATTGCCGCAAAGACAACAAAAACCAAAAGGCCTAAAGAGATCATTATTGAGGAAAGTTCCCAAGCTTTTTTCAGTTTATCGCGAGATAAGTACTGAGAAAAAACAGGAATAAAGGCCAAAGCAATAGTTCCAAAAATGAGAACCTCAAAGATAGCATCCGGCAGAATTGAGGCGGCAATGAAACTGTCCAAAAGTTTAATATTGTCTCCGAAGTAAGATGCCAGAAGCCTATATCTTACAAGACCGAGGACTCTGGAGAGAGCCACGGAAAAAGCAATGACAAAGGCAGCCGAAAGAATATCTTCTTGTTTATTCCTGAAAATATTGGCACCATTTTTGATAAAAGATAGCATGTGATAGAATACTGTTTAAGTCAAAACTGTGGTATGTTCTCGCTTGCGCTCGAACAATGAAAATTTTTATGCTTCGAACGGAGTGAGAACTTTCCCTAATTTTGAGTTTTAAATTTTGAATTTATTTTATAGATATGCCAGTCACAAAACAAGCGATCAAAAAGGTTAGACAAGACAAGAGGAAAACTGTCTATAATTTAAAGGTTAAAAAGGCCCTTAAGGCAACAGTCTTGGCATTTCGCAAAAAACCAACACAAGCTGGTCTTTTAACTGTTTATAAGGCTGCGGATCGCGCGGCTAAAACAAACGTGATTCACAAGAATAAGGCTGCTAGGATTAAATCAAGGCTTTCTAAAATGCTGACAAAAGTTGCTGGGCTAAAAGTTCCAATAAAAAAATCTTCAAAGACTAAACCTACAAAATCGTAGCAAATAATTAATGTTGTCAATTGACAACAAATGTGTGGTAATATTACTTTAGATGTCAAAGATACCAGTCTCAACTATGAAATTAGCCCGCTTTATTGGTTTTGCTTCATCTCTAGGTCTTTGGTTTAAGCTAGCTGGTAATGTCTTGGCGCAAACCGCAACTTCCGGGGCCGCCAAAGGTGGGACTGGAACATCAGGTGCCTTACCTTCCGCCGGTTCGACAGAGTTGACTTATTTATTGTTTTTGGGTGGGGTTATTTTGTTTGTTTTTGGGACTTTAAAGCTAATGCTGAGCTTTCGAGAATAATTTAAGGGCTATTATTTCTCCTCCAGATTAAAAATTTCTCCCTGGACATATTCGGCTAAATCGTGCCAATTGTTGCTTTTTGGGTCTAAAACAAATTGTCCCCCATAATTGGCCGGATCGCCGACATCTAAAACGCTTTCTGTACGATCAGCATCTAAAACAACTTTCCGAATTGAGGTGCTGGCGATTTTTTGACCAAGTTTGACAAAGAGGGAAATCTCTTCGTTTGTGACATTGGTATCGATTGCACCCCTGAAGGTTGTCGCCAAATTTATTATTGTTTTGGGATTTAAAAGGGTTTGGCCAGATAACACTTTTTGGCGAAAAGCTAAAATTACTTTTTGCTGGCGGGCACTTCGGGCAAAATCCGAACCCTCGTTGTTTGTGCCGTGACGTGATCTAACGAATTTAAGAGCAGTTGCTCCATCCATGTGGGTTGGGCCTTTTGTAAAAGAAATGGTTTCATAACGACAAGTAAAATGGTCATTTTCCTCGCTGATAATGTTTGCTGAACCTGTGGCATCTATAACAACTTGGGTGTTGACTTCGTTGATTTTTTGGGTTTCGATTTTTAAACCACAAGTATCATCCTCTTTACCTTCGATTGGATATTTGAGATCGACAAATGAATTTTCAACATCCACATCCAGACCATCCACCAAATCAGCCGCGCGAACAAAACCGCTAAAATCCACCCGAATAGCATAGTGGATAGGTATGTCAAAAAGTTGACCAACAGTATTTTTGGCGAGAATCAGTCCCTGATTATTTTTTTCTTGACCATAGGCGTAGGCGGCATTGATTTTGGCAGAGATCGAAGGTGCCCAGAGATCTCGAGGAATTGAGACAAAAGTTACATCTTGCCCGTCTTTTTCAATTGAGGCCAAGATCATAGTGTCAGTGAGATTGGGGCCTTCATGCCCCTGACCTCCAATACCCAGAAGAAGAACATTTATGTGATCATTATCGGATTTGAGGCCCGTGTTGGTAATCAGATTGAAAACAGTTTTAGGACCACCAAGAACCAGGTCCGCTAGCCCAAGTAATTTAATGACGGCCGCCACAAGAAAGAGCATAACAAACGACGCGGCTAAAATTTTTACAATAGATCTGGATTGACTTCGTCTTGTGCCAAGTTGGCGCATATTTTCAACTGGCGGTTTTAATGATCTGGATAAATTTTTGAGGATCCAAGCTGTTGGCACCAATTAAAACCCCATCAAGAATACCTTGTTTTATAAATGACTTGGTATTTTGGGGTGAGACTGATCCTCCATAGAGGACTGTGTATGGACCTTTCGCTTTGAGCCTTTCGCCTATGGTTTGGGCATTTTCTGGAGTGTCCGGATGACCTGTGCCGATAGCAAAGATGGGTTCATAAGCAACAATGTTCACGCCTTCTGGGATTTTAGCTTCCGGATTTTGAATACAAAAAATAATTTCAAGTCCGGCCTTTTTCGCATTTTGGGCTTTTTGGGCAAGGAGATTATCGTCCTCATTAAAATTTTGACGTCTTTCAGAATGGCCAATTATTACATAACGACAAAGGTCGGCAATTTGTGACGCCGCAACTTCACCAGTGTAAGCTCCTTGTTCAAATTGAGAAATATCTTGAGCACTTAACTTGATTTGCCATCCGGCTGAGTTGATTTTTTGAAAAGTGGCGGCAAGAAAAGCGGCAGTTGGACAAACAATGACGGTGCCAGCAAAGCTTTCGGCTTTTGGACCAATTATATTGAGCCATGCAGACATTTGATCCCAGGTTTTGTTGGCCTTGAGATTGGCAATGACCAGTGGTAAGGGATCATTCATATTTGGAGATTGTTTTTAATATGTTGTCTTTTGAGGTGGCACCAATGATTCTTCCTTGTTCCTTATCATCCTTAAGAAGGATGTAGGTAGGAATAGACATTACTTGATAGACAGCAGCCTTTTCTTGGTTTTCGTCGACATTTATTTTTTCGATTTGGACACGACCCGCGAGCTCTTTTTCAAGCTCATCCATTATCGGCTCCATAAATTTGCAGGGACCACACCACTCGGCCCAAAAGTCTAAAAGTTTAATCATAAAGATTGTAAAGGGACGTTAAACGTCCCTGTGATATTATACGATAATAATTCCTAAATTCGAATACCTAAACCCGAAACAAATTCTAATTTTTCAAATGCTATGGATATTCTTAAAGATTTAGATACGAGTCAAGTTGAGGCTGTTAAACAGACTGAAGGACCGGTTTTAATTCTGGCAGGAGCGGGAAGCGGCAAAACGAGGGTTTTGACTTATAAAGTGGCGTACTTGATTTCCCGGGGAGTTGACCCAACCAATATCCTCTGTGCCACGTTCACCAACAAAGCGGCCAATGAGATGAAAGAGAGGATTCAGAAGTTAATAGCTCATAGTTCATTGTTAATGGGGAAAAAGAGACCAAACGAAAAGCCCCATGAACGATTCACAATAAACGACTCGCCTTATGTGGGGACTTTTCATGCTTTTTGTGCAAAGCTTTTGCGAATTGATGGTAAGTATATCGGAATACCTTCTGGCTATTTGATCTATGACGATGATGATAGTTTGTCGCTGGTTAAAAGGATAATGGCTGATTTAAACATTTCTACCAAAAGTTTCCGTCCAAGTTCGATTCTAGGCGCTATATCGTCTGCCAAGAGTGAGCTGATTGGTCCTGCCGATTATGCGCAATTTGCTCATGGGTATTTTGCCGAAACTGTAGCTGGTGTTTATCGTGAATACCAAAAAGAGCTTCACAAGATTAACGCATGCGACTTTGACGATCTTTTGATGCGTACTGTTGAACTTTTTAGAAAAGAGGCGCAGGTGCTTGATAAATGGGCAGGAAGGTTTGAGTATGTTTTGGTTGATGAGTATCAGGATGTGAACACGGCTCAATACGTGTTGACTAAGCAACTTGCCAATGTTCATGGGAATCTAACGGTTGTTGGAGATGCTTCACAAGCAATTTATTCTTTCCGCGGAGCTGATTTTAGGAATATTTTAAACTTTGAGCGGGATTTCCCAAATGCCAAAGTTTTTAACTTGGAGCAAAATTACCGCTCGACCCAAAACATTTTGGATGCGGCAAATGCGGTCATTGCCCACAATAGTTCCCATCCTGTTCTTAAATTGTGGACAGAAAATCCGATGGGCGAAAAAATTAGTACTTACAGTGCCCAAAGCGAAGTCGACGAGGCCAATTTCCTGACTAATATCATTCTGGAAAACCGAACGAAATTGTCTAGTTTTGCGGTACTTTATAGGACAAATGCGCAGTCGCGAACTATAGAGGAAGCATTTTTACACGCCAATATTCCGTACAGGCTTTATGGAGGAGTGAGTTTTTACGCTCGGAAGGAAATTAAGGACGTGATGGCCTATTTGCGCTTAATTGCCAACCCGAAAGATAAGGTTTCTAAAAATCGAGTGGAAAAGTTAGGCAAAAGGAGATATGAGAAATTTAGCGAGATGGTAAAGAAGCTCAATTTAGAGTCCGACCCTCAAGAAAAAGCCGGTTATAAAAAGGGTCGGACCCTTAGCCCTTTGGGGCTTATCGAGAAAGTACTTTTGGCAACGGATTATCTGCTTCTTATTGATGATGGCACAGAGCAGGGCTTGATGCGTGTAGAAAATGTCAAGGAGTTAAAATCAGTGGCTTCTGATTTTGAAGACCTGTCAACTTTTTTAGAAAATGTGACATTGATGGAAGGGAGGGTTACGCCAGAGAAATCATACGAGGCCGAGTCAGACTCGGTGAAGTTGATGACTCTGCATGCCGCCAAGGGTTTGGAATTTGACAATGTTTTTATTATCGGCATGGAAGAAGGTTTGTTCCCCCATTCCAGGAGTATGCTTGATCCGCAACAGATCGAGGAGGAACGAAGGCTGGCTTATGTTGGGATGACAAGAGCGCGCAAGAAACTTTACCTGACATATGCCACAAATCGGCTTTATTTTGGAACTCAAAGCAGCAATTTGG
>MFBZ01000017.1 GCA_001776545.1 Candidatus Curtissbacteria bacterium RIFCSPLOWO2_12_FULL_41_16
CGGGCCGACGGTTTATGACTATGTGCATATCGGTAATTGGCGCACGTTTGTTTTTGAAGACATCTTAAAACGGGTTTTGGTTTTTAACGGCTACAAAGTTCGCCATGCGATGAATATTACGGACATTGATGACAAAATTATCAACAAGAGTCGCGAGTTGGGGGTAGAGTACAAAGATTTGACTGCAAAATACGAAAAGGCATTTTTTGATGATCTTGAGAAACTAAATATTTTGAAAGCAGATATTTATCCAAGAGCGACAGAATATATCACCTCGATGATTAGAATCATCGAGGTGCTTCTTGAGAAAGGATTTGCATACAAAGGCCAGGATGGAATTTATTTTGCGGTTGATAAATTTAAGGATTACGGAAAACTTTCTGGTTTGTCCCGCAAAAACTTAAAAAAAGGGGCAAGGATCGATAGCGATTTGTACGATAAGGAAAGCTGGGCCGATTTTGCCCTCTGGAAGTTTCCCCACAGCAAACAAACCCGGTTTGAAAAAAATCTCCAAACCGGGTTTGAGTCCAATGAGCCATCATGGCCTGCTCCGTTTGGCGAAGGCAGACCCGGATGGCACATCGAATGTTCGGCAATGAGCATGCAATATTTGGGCGGTGATCAGTCAGCTGGGGGTCGAACCATTGACATTCACACCGGGGGAGTGGATTTGCTTTTTCCCCATCACGAGAATGAGATTGCCCAAAGCGAGGCGGCGAGTGGGAAAAAATTTGTCAACTGGTGGCTTGAAGGGGAACATCTTTTGGTGGAAGGCGAAAAAATGGCCAAAAGCCTTGGAAATATTTTTACGCTTGCAGACATCATCCGAAAAGGTTTTAAGCCTTTAGCTCTCCGGTATTTGTTTCTGGCAGCTCATTACAGATCAAAGTTGAACTTTACTTGGAAAAGTCTGGAGTCGGCTCAAAATGCTTTAGATAATCTAAGAAGCGAAGTTTCGACTTGGGATAAACCGTCGATAGGTTGTGCTGGGTACGAGAATGATTTTCGTGACGCCGTTAATAACGATCTTGATATGCCAAAAGCGCTATCTGTAATGTGGGAAATGGCAAGAAGTGACTATCCGACTAGCGCAAAACACCAGTCGATACTCGTGATGGATAAGATAATAGGGTTAGGCTTGGAAAAAATTAAGAAGCAAGTCTTGCCAAAAGGAGCAAAGGAGTTGATTGAAAAAAGAGAAGAATTGAGAAAGCAAGGTAAGTTTAAAGAATCTGACAAGATTCGCCAGCAACTTTTAAAAATGGGAGTTGAGGTAGAGGATACTGTCGAAGGACCAAAGTGGAAAGTGATCACGAGGTCAAAGTCAAAGTGAAAAGTGATAAGTCAATATCACAAAATACGCAATTGCGCAAAATGTGAGGTTTCGATAGTAACGTGATTCAACTAATTAAAGTTAAAGACCGAGAGGCTGGAAACCTTAGGGCGCATGATATTTTAAAGGAGATTCTCGATTCACAAACACTTTTGGCTCTTTCCGGAGGAACTTCGCCAGATTACCGCAAGATGGTTGTGGAGCCCAATGATCTTTTGCCCGGAGTGGTTTGCCTGGTTGATGAACGATACGGAGAGCCGCTTCATAGAGACAGCAACGAGCTTCTTCTGGAGAATGCCGGCCTGGTTGAATACTTAAATTATTGGGGAATCGAATTTTATAAAATTCTTAAAGGCAAAGGTTTTGAGGAAACCGCCAAAGATTATGACCAAACTATTGCTGAACTTTTTAAAGAATTTCCTAAAATTGTCGGCGTGATGGGGATTGGGGCAAATCTCCACACGGCCGGGATTTTTCCAAATTCCAAAGCCGTAAAATCCGAAGGCTTGATGGTTTTTGAGACCGTCGAGGACCGGTATCCGCAAAGAATCACCTTGACCCTAAAAGCTCTCGGCCAGTTTCAAACTTTTATAATTTTGGTTTTCGGAGGAGAGAAAAGAGAAGCTCTTAAGATTCTACTTTCTGAGCGCCAAAATGATATGCAAAAATATCCGGCGATTTTTTATAGAAAGTGTAGCGCGAAATGTTGGCTGATTACTGACATAGAACTTTGATAATCTTCAGTCGAGGAAGTCGAATGGTTTCATCTTAAGTAGTTCTCGACAAGCCCCGCCAGAGGCGGGGCAAGCTCGGACAATAACTGTTAATATAAATATATGCAACTGGGACTTATCGGACTTGGCCGCATGGGTTCTAATATGGTTATGAAACTTCTTAGTGAGGGTCATGAGGTGGTGGTGTGGAATCGTTCAGCGGAAAAAATTGAAAATTTAAAATTGAAAAGTGAAAATTTTGGATCACGGAAGAATTTAAAGGCGGCGGATTCTGTCCAAAATCTAGTAAAAGAATTGAAATCTCCTAGAGTCGTCTGGTCGATGCTGCCGGCAGGGGAGCCGACTGAGGAAATTTTAATGGGGCCGGAGGGAGTTGCGGATTGGGTTGAGGAAGGCGATATCGTAATCGACGGGGGCAACTCTTATTTTGAAGATACCCAAAGGAGGTACGAGTATTTTACCAATAAGGGAATATTATTTTTGGGAATTGGGGTTTCCGGTGGAATTATAGCGGCTAAAGACGGTTATCCAATGATGGTTGGTGGTTCCGTTGAGGGATACGAGTTGATAAAGCCGGTTTTGGAGTCTTTGGCAAAACCCAACGGCGGCCATGAATATTTTGGAGAGGGAGGAGCAGGGCATTTCGTGAAGATGGTTCACAACGGAATCGAGTATGGGTATATGCAGGCAATAGGTGAGGGTTTTGGGGTTTTGGAAAAGTCGCCTTATGATTTGGACCTGGTTAAGGCCGCAAAGCTTTACACAAAAGGAACTTTGCTTTCCGGGTTTATGATGGACAGAACTGTTGAAGCTTTGGAGAATGATCCGAAACTTGAGCGGATTGAGGGTTATATTGCCGCATCCGGTGAAGGGGAGTGGACAGTTCGGCAGGGGAAGTACGAAAACGTACCCGTTGAAATTATCGAAGCTTCTTTAGACTATCGAACCAGATCAAGGGAAGATAAAAAAGTTTCCTCAAGCTTTGCCGCCCGTATGGTTGCGGCACTTCGGAATGCTTTTGGAGGACATGAGGTTAAAAAGAGGTGGAAACCGGAGGTTTGAAGTCAACCACGATCCAAGTATTAAAAAGCAATGTTACATTCGCTATCTCGAACTCGAGAAGATACCAGAGTAGTCAAATAGTATTTACCAGTATAAGTTTAGGAAGAGTAATATAATTAAAAAGACTAATGCTACCAGAGTCGTAATTTTCAAATTTTTGCTGGCTAACCAACTAGCTAAAATTGCTCCTAATAGTGTCAAAGATGAGGATATAAAGATGAGGATATAAAGAGGAAGTTAGGTTCCACTTTTTTCACCGGAAAATACCGTATAACCGAACGAAATTATTAAAATAAAGATTCCTGTTGATAATCCCGAGATAAGTCCGATTAGATTTTTCATCGGGTTAGTTTTTGGTCCTAATAAGCCTTTTCTTAATTGTTACAAACGTTCACGGTTAAATCAAACCCAATCCAGGCTTGTGCTGGGTAGACAAGCAGGGTTACTCGAAGGTTAAATGCTTAAATTTTTCTAATTCCTGCTGATAATTTGACTGGTCGACAACAAATTCTTTGTATCGGTCGTATGTTTTGAAGTGCGCTAAAATGTCTTTTGGTTTAACAAAACTGGCCATTTCATTATTCTCATAATTCTTCAAGGAGCTCCAAGGATAACTTTCTAGTTGCTCTATCTTTATTAAAAAAGATGAGACTGGATTAAGGTGGATATATCGCGAGACATGTAACAATTGTTCTTCGGTTTCTATTCGAACTGCTTTGAACATTGCTTGAAAAAGTGATCCTAGTCTTTCGTTTTTGGTATTGAAGTATTTGGAATAACTGTGTTGAAAGTTATTCATGAATTTAGAGATGGAATTTTCCTGAAGTTGTTTTAATAGAAAATGGACATGATTTGGCATGATGCAAAATGCCAAAATTTCTACTAATTGTTCTTTATTTGCAAGGTTTTCTAAAAATCCTTTTTTGAGTTCTGGTGTTAGGCGATTAAAGTGGGAGAACCTAAGAGGAGGTTTTTGATAACGATAAAAGTTAATAACATCGATCGCTCTTGAATAATCTTTTTGCGATAGGAAAATAGGTTGTTTGGCTATGCTTCGATTGAAAACATGATAAATTTCTCCAGAGATCAGTGGTGTTCGTCGACGCGGCATAATTAGAGAATAGAGCATCAACCCCGGCTTGTCAATTCAGTACAAGCCGGGGTTGGGGTAGGATGGGATTGTACGTGAAGGGCTGATTTGTCGGTGTTAACGTAGGACACACCGGGTGTGTAATCAGTCTTAATTCGGAATAGCTGAAGAATTAACCCGCTAGAGATATTTGCCTAGATTCCTGACTTTGCCCAGGCCTTTTTCATTTGAGACTGATTCCAAAATAGCCATTGACATGATGGCTATTAAAACGGGAAAGGTCAGAAGGACAGTCGCCGGGCCTAATTTTCTGTCTGACCACCCCGCAAATTGGGCAGCCCGCCTGCGCAGATTGACATATCCTTCGCTTCCTGTAAATTGGGATGAAGAAATCTCCGGATCGGTTTGACGCTCAGTCATTAACCAGTATCATAAAAGGAAAAGTTATATTTTGCAAATTGTCAGGAGGGGAGCCAGCCACTGGTTGTTAGTTTCTTATCCCTCCTCGGGGGCGTATTGGAATTTTTGCGCTTTTTGTGAGACGTGTCACAGAGCGGGTAACAGATGCTATACCCACCCCTAGTTTAAGAGCGATATCGTCATTTCTCATGCCAGCTAACCTCAGATCTCTTACTCTATTATCAAATTCGGTATAATCCTTTCTAGGATTTGGCGGTCTTGTTGTTTTTATTGCCTCCCCTTCTTTGCGTATTTGTGATAAAGCCTGTTTCACCAATGAAGGGTGCCTTTCTATCTCCAGTGCAATTTCATCTATAGTTAAACCTTCTGCTGCCAGTTTTTTTACTCTTTTTTTAAATTCTTTGAAGTATGGACTCTCAGAAAATCTAGGTTGGGCAAATATATCTCTTGGGACTCCGTTTCGATAATGCTGTTCTTTTTGATATAAAAATAATTTAAATGCTTCTATTGTTGTGTACCAGAGACCTAAAATTTTGATTGCTTCAAGTTTCCCCCTGCTTGCTGCATCTTTTAATAGAGGCCTACTTATTGAGTTAAATTCTGGGCTGTTTATTGTTTTAAGTCCTGCAGGCGCAAGTAAATGTCTCGCTATTGCTTGTCTAGCACTGCGAACTTCTTCTCTGAACGCAGCTGGGCCTAAAACTCCTAAGTTTCTCATAATTTCTAAATTTTGATATTCGTTACGCATTTGCAAAACTATTTGCCACTGCTGATCTGGAAGTATCTTTTCTGCTTTTTCCCAAAACATCTCCCACGTTGGAGGGGCCTTTTTTCTCTCATCGTCGTAGTCGCTTCTTTCTTGTTCAAAATACCGCTCTCTCCCCGTTAATTGACCCGTTCTGGGTTGTCTTTTCCTACTTCTAAGATAGCCATAATATTTGTTTCGAGCTACCGTGTAACAATATTTGTGTAGGTTTTGGAAAAATGTTCCCCCCCCTTTGTTTTCGAAGCCTGGAAGAGCGTGGCTTATTTCTATAACTCCAACTTGAGCTAGATCTTCGACATCCTCTCGGCTTCTTGGGGAAAAGAACCTTACTAACTTTTTGTACCAGTATTCATAAAAAATGCTTGCTGCATCTTTGTTACCGATCAGCACTTCGTCTACAAGCCTTGGTAAATTTTGAGGAGAGAGTCGTATCCATTTTTTGGATTCTTCTCTGGTAGCTCCTATTATTTCCTGATCATAGTCAGGAATAGGTTCACTTACTTGGGTATTTGAATTTTCAGGGACAGAAAACCTATAAATGGGTACAGTGTTGTTTGTCCATCTATTGAGTAATTCTTGATGGGTTAACGTTATTACTGACTGCGGCTGGTTTATGTAGTCGGCTCCTGTGACTTGGCAGTTAGGGGTTTTATCATTTCGAGGCCTATCGGTTTCCATAAATTATATTTTGCAAATCGTCAGAATTGGCGCCAGCCACTGGCGGCCGTCGGCTTCAATTAGTTTGTCTGCCTGGGCAGGTCCCCAGGAACCCGGTTTATAAATGGAAAGCGGCGGATTGCCAGAGCTCCAAACTTGGCGGATCGGGTCAATGACTTTCCAGGATTCTTCAATAATTTTCTGCGAAAGGAACAAGCTTTGGTCTTCTGAAATAACATCAAGAAGCAGTCTTTCATAAGCTTCCGGTTGGGGAACGTCAAATGAGGTTTTGTAACAGAATTCCATATCGACCGGCTCAAGTTGAGTGGTTAACCCCGGTTTTTTGGATACCAATCTGATGCCAATACCTTCATTTGGTTGTATTTGAATAGTGATATGATTAGGCAGCGGTTTTTGCCAAAAGTTTTTAAAAAATTGGTGGGTTTTTGGCTTGAACTGGACAATTATGGAGGTTACTTTGCCGGTCAATTTTTTACCGGTTCTTAGATAAAAGGGGACACCCTGCCATCTTTTCAGGCTGATTGCAAGTTTGATCAGTGCATAGGTTTCTATTTGAGAAGCAGGATTTATTTTTTCTTCACGAAGGTAACCTTCATATTGGCCGCGGACTGTTGACGTGGCGACCTCGTGGGCGGTCAATTTTTTAATTGAACTGATGACTTCCAGTTTTTTATCCTCGATACTTTTTGGTTCGAATCTTTGCGGTTCATCCATGGTGACTAAAGTAAGAAGTTGCAAGAGATGGTTTTGGGTGATGTCCCTTAAGGCGCCGGTTTTGTCATAAAACTCACCGCGTTTTTCGACGCCAACATACTCGGCAGTAGTTATTTGGAGATGATCGATGTATTTGTTGTTCCAGAGAGATTCGAAAATGTCGTTGGCAAAGCGAAAGGCGAAAATGTTCTGGATTGTTTCCTTGCCAAGATAATGATCAATTCGGTAAATTTGTTCTTCAGAAAAGAATTGGGCAAGCTGGTTGTTGAGACTTTTTGCGGATTTTAAATCTTGGCCGAATGGTTTTTCGATAATAATTCTGGGTTTGTTGTTGTGAATTTTGCAACCTACGTGGAGATTGTTTTTGGCTAAATTGCCGACAGCGTCTTCTAATATTGCGGGGGAGATTGCCATGTAAAAAATTCTTTGAGGGCAAGTGTTAATTCCTTTCTCAAAAGAGTCTATTTTTTGGGCAAGCGCGGGCAAGTTTAAATCTTGAGCGACGTCCAGCGGCAGATACTCAATTTTTTGGTAAAAAGCAGGAAATTTTTCCTTATCCTTTTCCGATATGGATCGTTCTGCAATTTCCCTAAACTCTTGAGAGGTATGTTTGGTCCTGGCACAAGATATGACTTTAAATTGATCGGGCAGCAAGCCTGACTTGTAAAGCTTAAAGAGTGCCGGGAATATTCTGTTTTGCGCTAAATCACCGGTTGCCCCGAAGATGACAAAGGCAGTTGGAAGATATTTTATTCTTTTAATATCTTGAGGCAGAGACATGGTTTAGGTAATTTTACTACAGTAAAGGAAGTAAATGTTTAGCGGCCGCCGGTTTCGGGAAGTGACGTGACTCCTGTTGCCGGTTGAGAGTTTGGAGCTGTTGTAATTTCTTGTGCCACGGGGGAGGGTAGGCTGAAGCCTTCTGTCGCAGGCGATGGAAGAGCAGGCTCCTCAGACCTTTGAGGTTCAACCACGCGTTTTTGATAAAGAAGGTAAGTACCCCAAACTGCCAGAGCAAAAATGATAACAATCGGGATAACAATCCACAACTTCCTTATTTGCATAACTTGTCTGGCAGGGAATAGATTGTACCATATTATGGCAACCTCAAGCAGATTTATTTTAAATTTTTGTTCAGAAAGTATCGGGAACCGACTCTTCTTCTTTGAAAATAGCCAGTTTTTCTTCAAGTTTTTTAATGTTTCTGACAACCAGCAAGTGCTGTTTTTGGGTAAGTACCTTTTCCTGTTTAAGTTTTTGGATTTCTAAAGTTGTGGTTTCGCGAGTTAAACCGGCGATACTGGCAATCATTCTGTGTGTAAAAGGGTGCTGAATAACCACGCCACCGTTTGTCTTTTTTTGGCCGAAGCGTTTCGCCAAAAGTAAAATAACCGAAGCCACTTTGATATTGGCATTGCCAAACAAAAGATACTCCATCTCGGTTATCAGACCTGAAAGACCAATAAGAATCCTACGGGTTAGCTCAAAAAGCACATCCGGCTGACTTTTGATAAATTCCAATAATTTTTCTTTCGGAGCGCGCTGCAACTCAACTGCAGTCATTGCCTCGAAAAAGTGATGATTGGTGGTATTGGCGATTGCCCACATCATTGAAAAGTAAGAGCCAGGCTTGAAGATGTTGAAGGTGATTTCCTGGCCTTCTCTGGAGATTGCGTAGAGCCGGACGAAACCCTTTTTGAGGTAATAAACTCCGGAAGGATTATCGTCGGCCCTCAGAATTATTTCCCCCTTTTTGTAAAGGTGGGCCGAGTTGAATTGATCAAAAAACCGGTCAAGTTTGGTAAACAGTTGACTGTTGATGATTTTGCAGTATAGCACTATCAGACGGCACGTACAACCAGATTTTTGTAAGTAATCTTACATGTTTTTTGTAATTTCAGTTGCTGAACTTTTGAATCTGAAAGGAGTATGAATGAATGTTTTTAAGTTTTCTGAAAGGAGGTGAAGATAATAAATGAGCAACAAAAAGGGCGCGATTTTGCATCTTGAGACGCATCAGACTTATCCGGCAACAAGAGATGAGTTAGTGAAGGAATGTAACGAGCTATCGGATTTCTCTGAAGAGGACAAAATGTGGTTTATGACTCATCTTCCGGACAGGACTTATAGCTCGGCAGACGCCGTTATCAAGACACTTGGCTTGTGATCCCTGATAGTAATGGCAAAAAGTAGCCAATTTAGCAAAATGCCTATCATCTGATAGCAGTATAACACCAAAGGTTGGTGATAAAATATTTGAGATGATGCAAAGAGGAATAACTACTTTAGTAGGATGATAGGGTTTTTGGAGAATTTTAATCTTGGCCGACTTTTTTTACTGCTTTTTTTAGAAGAGGCAGGAATTCCGTTGCCGGTTCCGGGCGACGTTTTTATTTTTATTGCCGGTACTCAAAGCCGAATGGGTAAGATTAATTTTTTAGAGGTTGTAGGCATTGTTTTTACGGCAACAGTTCTCGGGTCTTCAATTTTATATTTTATTTCGGCAAAGCTGGCAAGGCCGGTGGTTTTAAAACTTGGGAAATTTTTACGGGTCGACGAAACAAAAATAAACAAGGTTTCCCGCTGGTTTTCCCAAAAAGGCGGCACGGCCATTGTGATTGGCAGGTTAACACCGGGATTTAGAACGGTTACTTCTATCGCGGCAGGCTTATTGGGTTTTCCGTATCCGACCTTTTTAGGATTTACGGGAATCGCCGCTATAATTTGGGCAGTTCTTTACTTTACCTTGGGATTTGTCCTGGGCCGTGAAGCAATCGCGGTTTTACAAATTATCGGCCGCTATTTTGTTAGTTTTGCGGTAGTGGTTTTGTTCGCGGTTTTGGCGGGCCTTTTTTATTTGCGAAAGAAAAGAAAGCAAAGACTTAAAGTTTAAGACACAGAAATCTTGAAAAAATTGACGCTCGGGGTATAATTTTTAAAATGATCGAGCAAAATCCGGTGAGGGCAGCCGCAAAAGAGGCGCCGCAAGTTTATTTAGAAATTGCCCAAACATTTCTGGATTCAGGTATCTGGAAAGCTAAAAAGTATCTTACCTGCAGGGAATTTGTCGCCTTATGCGAACAGAAATTTCCAGGTGAGCCATTTTTTGAATCAGGAAATATTCTAAGAATGATCAAAAAGGACGGGTTTTGCGCTATTATTAAACCTGATTTATTTACCGACAAAAAGGGGCAAAGGGGAATTTACCCTGGAGAAAAAGCCGTAATTATGAGAAGGGTATTGCAGTTATGCCAAGATGAACATTTTCAAACTTTCCGCCGGGGATGTCAGGACCCCAGTTTTAAGTGGGTGGAAATTCAAAATCAAATTAGAAGTGAACTTTGTCGAACTCCACTTGAAAAATTTATCGGCACACAAGAGAAAATTTCTGACCCCAGTCTTTTAGGGATGAGATGACGGGAGATAGATGTATTGCCAGAAAGAGTTTACTGATGGCAGTTGCCGCAGCTAGTATAATTCTTTCTGGTTGCAATGAAAACAAACAGCCCAAAATAACTACTTTGCAAGAAGAAAAAATGAAAATCGAAAGTCCAGTTTTTGCCGAGAATCAAAAAATTCCCGCAAAATATACTTGTGATGGGGCAAATATTAGCCCGCCTCTTAAATTTTCCGACGTGCCCAAAAATACACAGAGTCTGGCTTTAATAATGGATGATCCTGACGCGCCGGCAGGAACCTGGGTCCATTGGACGATTTGGAATATTGATCCGGCAACCCGAGAAATCGCTGAGGGAACCGTACCAGCGGGGTTTATTGAAGGAGTCACCAGCTTTGGCAAATCCGGCTATGGCGGGCCTTGTCCACCTGCAGGTGTCCACCGCTATTTTTTCAAACTTTGGGCGCTTGATGCAAAATTAGATTTAGCCGGTACATCTACAAAAAAAGATCTTGAGAAAGCAATAGAAGGACATATTCTTGATAAGTCCCACTTAGTCGGACTTTATCGATAAAGAAATTTGAAGGGCAAAAAACTTAATTTAGAAATAGTATTGGCAACGGCTAACTTGCTATGCTAAAGGTGCAGATAGCAATATCCAAACTTGATACAAAAAGCTCCCGTTAAACAATTTTTTGACAAGATGCGCCAAATAATTTTGGCTCTGACCAACGGACAACGTGAGCAATGATCCATCTTCATAAACAGTTAAAACATCCATTTGGGTTTGTATTATTTTGGTTTGTATCATAAATTTTCCTCCATTTTTATGTCTATGTGTCTATGTCGATTTTTTAATCTAGAAAGTAGGATTTCTTATCCTTGGCATCTAATTTTTTAAGAAATAAGCCAGGGTAGGACCGAGAAAGTTTGGGTCTTATATTTTCTAAATTCTAGTTAATACTAGTTTGTTAAGGCCTTTTTGCGATCTTGGTAAATTGATTAAAAGCTTTGCTTAATCAATACCTACCCTTGCTCGTTTTACAATCTTAACTTTAAAACTTATGGAATGTTTATTGCAGTAATGGGATTTACAAAAAGTTTGTAATTTTGATTACTTATTTAAAAGGTTATTTGGAGAGTTTGGTGACGGTGACCGAACCTCTTGAAAACTGCGTGGAATATTTTTTCTTCAGGGTTACTTTGGCAAGATTTTCGTTAATTATATCTGAGACTATTTTTTCAACTTGGGCGGAAACAAAAGGCATACTGGGGAGCGCGCCGACTTTAATATCTAAATTGGTAGCCTTAGGGCTTGCGCCAGACAGATCAATCCCAGCTGAGGCATAAAAAGAAGGACTGACAGGCCCCAGTTTAATATTGCCGGAGGCTTGGGCAAAGCCAGACGTGAAGCAGACCCTCGGGTCTTGTACCTTATCACCCAGATACTTTCGGGCGATAGTGGTGGCTTGACCATCCGAGACGGTTACCGAGCCCGATTTTTCCAGCAAATCGCCAATTTCCTTCTCGTTTCCGGCTACGCTGCCCTGGTTTGGGCACCGGGGAGCCTGACCGATTACCGCTGCGCCACCGGCTCCGACTATGGCGATGATGACAACCCCCAATATTACAAGAATCGGTACGAATCCTTTTTGGGCCGTCACACATTGAGTATGCTTTTTTTGTAGAGATTATGTCAAGCGAAGGGTCAAGATGAAGCTTCCCTAAAATTTGTAATGCTGATTACTTCAAATTGCTGCTGGTTTTTATTATATTAGCCAGATGATATTAACCCGGTCAGTCTAAGATGAAAAAGAAAATCTTTGCCATTTTTATAATTTTGGCCTTTTTGGGTTTGGGATTAGTATTCCTTCGCGATAAGACAACAAAGAGTACTACTACTACGCAAACGGATACATTTGGAGAAACGCAAGATATGGGGGAGGCGGATCCAAACCCGCATTCGCTTACAATTCTCGCACTGCGACGCGGCGATTATCCCGGGAGCGAAATAGTAATAGAACAGAAACTTTCCCCCGGAGCAAATTACGGGAGGTATATTGCTTCTTATAAATCGGAGGGTTTAAAAGTTTACGCACTTTTAACGGTGCCAGATGGAAACCCACCTGCCGGGGACTGGCCGGTGATTATCTTTAATCACGGCTACATTGCGCCAAGTGCCTACAGGACAGCCGAAAAATATGTTGTCTATACCGACGGTTTTTCCCGAAATGGCTATGTACTTTTTATGCCAGATTACCGCGGTCATGGTAATTCGGAAGGGGAGGCAAGCGGTGCGTATGGCGCAAGCGGCTACACGATTGATGTTTTAAATGCGGTTGCCTCAATTAAAAAATATCCGCAAGTTGATCCAAAAAGAATCGGCATGTGGGGGCATTCAATGGGGGGACATTTAACTTTGAGGAGTATGGTAGTCAACAAAGATGTAAAAGCAGGCGTGATTTGGGCAGGAGTTGTGGCTTCTTATCCCGACCTTTTAACCAATTGGCGAAGACCAAATTTTTCGCCGCCACCCGTGCCTTCCGGGGCAAGGCGATGGAGACAGCAGCTTATCGAGCAGTTCGGGGATCCGGAACAAAATCCGCAGTTTTGGAATTCGATTTCCGCAAATTCATACCTTGGTGATATTTCCGGGCCATTGCAGCTTCATCATGGTACAGCCGATACATCGGTGCCGGTTGATTTTAGCGAAAAACTGGTCCAGCAAATGAGGTTGGTCGGTAAAGAAGCCGAGCTTTTTAGATACTCGGGAGATGACCATAACCTTTCGAACAACTTTGGGATTGCTATGCAAAGATCGGTGGATTTTTTTGATAAATACCTTAAATAACTTAGCTTATGGAGTTTCGTGCTTTGCGGGCTTGTTCTAAATTATTGTTGTACAATACCGTTTTTTCAAATTCTTGTTTTTGATAAATTCCTCCACTTTAGGGGTAAGTAGATTTGCATTATTGGCGTATTTTACCGGAGTTCGTCTTGCAGGTCGCGGCTGATATAATGAATTGTGATTTTAATACTTTTAGAAAAAGCAACAGACGAGCAACGTCAGAAAGTTGCTGAAGATTTTGGTGGTTACATTAAGATAGTCGCTGATGTTAAACAAGGAATTCTAGCTGCCGGGGGCAGGCTACATGTAGATGCGGAACAAAAATTATTGAAAGAAGTAGATTCCAAACAAGAGGATTTGTGGGGCGGGGGGTTTGATTTAGAAACAGGAGAAATTGATTTCGACTCAATGATCAACTTAAGACCTGCCCAAGATAATCCAAGCCGTGAGGTTTTATCAGCTGATATTAGAAAAAAAATGGAAGAAATAGTCGTCCGAATACTTAAATGAACGCGCAAGATTTAACTTTAAATATTGCTGTTAATTTAGGAAGGTTAGGCAGGTGGGTTGCTGATGGAAAGATAGCTCGAATCAGCCGGTTTATGGAAGAGACGGAAAATTATCTTAAGCAGCTGGAGGTAGCTCCAAAAAGTGAAAAATTCAACAAGACTTTTGAAATCTTCAAGCAGAAATTTTCAACCCTAAAGAATAATCGAAATTATGATGATACTTGGGCTGAAGAGATTTTAACCTGGGCGAATATTTTAACCCACCGGGCCAAACTGGCTTAACTGAGGTTTACTAGTGCCATGGAGAGTTTGGTAAGCAGAACAGAAGGCTTCGGGCTTCTTTTTGTTTTTCCAAAATATTCACGTAGCTTTGTGATTTCCTCCTGTGTTATCAGCCCTTTTTGCTCCATTTTAGCAAGCAGCCCGTTATTATTTATATATTCCCAGATTACTCTGTCACTGTCGGTTCCGCCTTCGCTTTGGGCTAATTTAATAGACTGACGTATAGTTTCTCGAATGGTTGGATCCTGCATCCTTTTTATTTGAGCCTTTCTAATTTTCGCAATCACCTCAGAGGAATGGGGGTTTTTGGTTTTTATAGCCTCTGTTCGGTGTTTTTCCCGCAAATCCGGAGGAAGTTTTAAGCACGCTTCGGAAAGGGCTCTAAAAATAGTTTTTCTTGCGGTTGTCGCTGAACCAAGTTTAGCTTCTTGCCCCACCTCCGTTAAACTTTTACCGCCCCCATAGTAACTATCAACGGCAATGCGCGTTCGTTCGTCCCAACCGCTGTACGCGCCTGTTGAGAGTACAACCCTGATGCATTCGAAGGTTTCAGGGTGTACGCCGGGCGGAATCTCGCTTCTTGCAATCCATGGCTTAAGATTTGGGAACATTTCCCCTTCAGTAACGGCCGGGTCGAAAGGGGAGTCTACTTTTTCAACATTCATGTTCTGGAGTTTACGAAACTTAAGGAGATAATTCAAGTTTTGGTAGAATTCGTTGATATCTATATAACTATTGTATATACTTTAGTTATATGCAGACAGTTATTCATATAAAGGCTGATAAAGAGGTAAAAGAAAACGCAGCTAAAGTCGCCCGGGAGCTTGGCTTGAATCTTAGTGATGTTATTAATGCCTCCCTGCGAAATTTTATCAGGACTCGAGAAGTAATTTTTTCTGATACTTTGCAAATGACACCGGAGCTTGAAAAGCTTTTGGATAAGGTTGAGGAAGATATTAAACATAATAGAAATATTGTTGGGCCTTTTAAAACTCCTGAAGAAATGGATAAATTTCTCAACTCTCTTAAATAGGTTCAAATTAAGGGATGAATATTTATCTCCATAAAAAGTTTCTTAAAGACTATAATAAATTAACCCAAAGCCAGAAAGAAAAGTTTAAGGAGAGAAGAAATCTTTTTTTAAAAGACGAGTTTGATCCGGTTTTAAATAATCATGCGTTAAAAGGTAAGTGGTTAGGCTATAGGAGTATAAATGTGACAGGTGATATCAGAGCAATATTTAAGCGAGATACAGAAAGTGCGCTTTTTGTAACAATTGACAACCATAGTAACTTGTACAGATAAAACTATTCCTCTTTTTTAAATTTTGACTCTCCCTCTTTCGCATAAAACTACGGCGGGCAGGCAAAACTGAGAAAAGAGCGAATAATTTTAGAAAGAGATGAGTTTGGCAAGATAGTCCATTGGCGGCCGCTACGTATGATTCTTTAACAGAACTTGTTGGAACTTGAATTATGTGGTCGGTTAGTGTTAGTATACCTGTACTAAAATCTCCTGCAAGGCCGCAAGGCGTTTGCAGGATTTTTTATGGGAAAAGTCATATAATCAGTACCATGAAAAAGCAACGTTGTATTATTCTGATTGATGGAAGCAACTTCTATTTTAAGTTGAAGGATTTAAAATTAAGCAATCTATTAAGTTTTAATTTCGCAGGTTTCGCGAAAGCTCTGGCAAAGGGCAGTAAAATCACCAATGCCGTTTACTACATTGGGAAGATAAAGACAGATGGTTCTGAAAAGTCCAACAGAATGCTAGCCAATCAACAAAAATTGTTTGCCCACCTCAGGAAGAGTAATTTCAACTATTCTTTGGGTTATCTTCTAGAGTCCGATGGAAAGTATCATGAAAAAGGTGTAGACGTTAACATTGCCGTTGATATTTTAGTGGCAACTTATGAGAATTTATGCGACTCAATAATTTTAGTTTCTTCCGACACAGATTTGCTTCCGGCGGTTAAACGCGCCAAAGAAAAAGGCAAAAAAGTTGAGTATGTTGGCTTTTCGCATCAGCCGAGCGTGGCGATGGTTGCTAATTGTTCTAGCTCAAGGCTTTTTACCAAAGACGATTTATCGCCATTCATTTCTCGAAGTGAGAGGAAGGAAAAGTGAATTTATCGGTTGGAACAGATGGAGCGGGACTCGACTTAATGATTTAGCCTCGTTTTCGGACACTTCTAAGATACCATTTGAGTTAATAATCGACCTTCCTTTATAGAAACTGGCGAAAATCATATAATTCTGCTATGAATGTAGACCGTGTTGACCAAGGAAGACATTTTGAAGGTGTAAATGGAAATGAAGTCCTATATGGAACTCATGCTTGGCCAAGAATCCTTGTTGAGCCAAAAATAGAAAACGGGGAAGTTTCTTATGAAGTCGATTGGAATCCAGAAAAAATGGGTCAACTATTGCTCGACATGGGACTTTCTGAAAAGCAGGTAAGTAGAGTAAACGTAAAGTTTCATAGAAGAGCCTTGGTTAATCCATTCAAAGTATTTGGTGCAGAGGTTGCTGGAGCTTTTAACCCAATCTCGCCAAACGACATCACTATTTATTGTGATTGGTTTTTGAGAAGGTTGAAACGAGATAGTGCAACTATCGAGAGAATCGCGAACCATTCCGAAAGAAAACTATTAGGGGGTGTTGATAGAAGGCGTTTGAAGAGAGAGGTCGGTACCAGAAGGCTTGTTGATTATTTGCAGACGGTTGATTCTGATAGATCCATACCTTTCGCAGAAGATTTATTAGCAAATGCTTATCAGAGAACTTTAGATAGTGTTTTAGTACACGAAGCAAAACATTTGTTGGATTTCAAACAAAAATCTCCTGCTGTGATTGGCTCTTATGGACTTAAAGTGGCTGCTGCGTACGGAACTGATTTCGCTCTTAGACAAGCAGGTCTTTATGACAATATCGGATTTGATGTTGCTGACAGAGTTGTAAACAATATAGTGTTTATAGGAGCATTTTTACCTGTTGCCATTGGAGAATATCAAATTGATCCATTGGAGGTTAGAGCAAGGAATTTCGAGAAACAGAATAGGGGTAACTCTGAATATAGAAATATGATTACCATTACTCCGCTATCCTAACTTCCTGTATAATTTTGTCATGTCTAGTTCCGCTCTAACAGTCGGGATAGTGGGATTACCCAACGTAGGAAAGAGCACGCTTTTTAATGCCCTTTTGAAAAAGTCCTCCTTCGCTCGCGCTTCGGAA
>MFBZ01000018.1 GCA_001776545.1 Candidatus Curtissbacteria bacterium RIFCSPLOWO2_12_FULL_41_16
TCGGTAAAATCCAAATGAGCATGAGTATCAACCAAATTCATAGAATCAAGTATACCACTTGACAAGAGACCTATAGCAAAGTATAATTTGCGACAATATGGTCAAGGAATTAGAAAAGGCAGAACTAGCGTTGTTAGCAACTGGTAATCCCCAAGATCAAGGATTCGCTAATATTATTGCTGCTGTCAGAAGAGCTCGTGGCGGTGATATCGAAGATACAACACCCCAAACTGGGCCAAAATCAGAGGCTCGAGACGTAGTCGTCCCTCTTGTAAAAGTAATCGAAGCATATCAAAATCAGCCGCACACTCCAGAACTTATAACTCAAACACATCAAGCAATTTGGCAAGATCGGGGCGAACGTGTGGGTACTACATACGAAGTTACATCATGTCCATATACCCAAGAAAAGCTTACAGATCTTGAAGCAAACGGTAAAAGAGTTGGATATTTGCCAGCGGAACTAGCAACTCAGCAAACCTGCCTCGTCCTTGGTAAAATGTTCCCCGAAATGCGAAACTACATCGTTCAAAAAGACAACCGGGTAACTAATAACGAAGATCCTTTTGGCTGGTTTGACTACGAAGTAGCAATTAAAGCTCCTTACCTTGACACAAAAGAAAGACGGCTTCTGGACAGGATTAAAAAAGACCAAAGAACAATACTCTCTCTTAACCAATACATAGCAGCCAGCCAGGACAGCGAACTCTTTACAAGAAAGTATTTAGACGAAGTCGGAACATGGGTTCGTTTAGGTTCCCATTACGGCGGTCGCATTGTCTGTGCGCAGTTCGGCGGGGACGGCTGCTTGCAGATCCGTTGGGATCTGGAGGCTGGCCATCACGATCCGCGCTTGGGTGGGCGTTCCTCGGGAGTGAAAAAAGCTTAAAGCTTTGATACTTTGTTCTTTTTAATTCTTTAAACTTTGTCGTTTTCGGAATTTTTTCTGGAAAAACCCTGTTAGTCTTTGTATACTAAACCCCGAGAGTAGGTTTAGGGTTATAATCTAAATCCTTGGGAATAATGGTTTTTCGGCGGAAATTTTTCCGGTGAATTGATCAAGAATCTCCTCACTTGTTCTTGGCAAAAATGGTGAGAGGTTAAAAGCAATTTCCCGAATTTCTCTTGCAATCGGTGCTATAGATTTTTTTAGTGAAAGACCGGTAAGCTCCCAAGGCTTTTCCTCGTTGATCCGCCTGTCAAGCTGTGAAATTTCCTCCCACAAACCAATTAAAGCCTGATCAAACCGAAAACTCTTGAGATTCCCGGCAACTACTTTCTTAAAAGTGAAATTCTTTTTTTCCGGCAAATTTAATTTTGTGTCGGCGGCCAGCCTTGCGACCCGTGCCACTAAATTCCCCAAACCATTTGCCAACTCGCCGTTATATAAATCCTTAAATCGCAAAAGTGCAAAATCACCATCGCCCCACGCCGGAATTTCGCGCAGCAGATAAAACCGGATCGCATCAACCCCAAATTTATCAACTAGCTCAAACGGGTCAATCACGTTTCCCAGCGTTTTTGAAATCTTTTGCCCCTCTAGAGTCACATAACCATGGACAAATTCAGAGCTTGGCAGGGGAATGCCGGCAGAGGTAAGCATCGCCGGCCAATAAACCGCATGGAATCTGATTATCCCCTTACCCAATATCTGCACTTTATTTTGGCTATTTATCCAAAACTTCCGGTACAAGCTCTCCTCGTTTCCAAAGCCAAGAGCGGTAAGGTATGTCGTTAGGGCGTCAAACCAGACATACAAAACTTGGCTACCGTCTCCCGGCACCGGGACGCCCCACCCTCTCGCCCTCTCGACTGACCTGGAAATACTGAAGTCCTCAAGACCTTGGGCAATAAACGAAAGTACCTCATTCTTCCGGGATATCGGCAAAATCCGCAATTTATCGTTTGCAATCAATCTCTCCAAATATCTTTGGTAGTTGGAGAGTTTGAAAAAATAGTTTTCCTCCGCAACCTCTTCTATATTTGAATGACCGTCCGGGCACTTTCCCAAAACTATCTCATCCGGTTTGTAAAATGCCTCGCACCCGACACAATAAAGCCCCTTGTATTTCTTTTTATAAATGTCTTCTTTCTTGCAAAGGCTCCACAATTTTTGGGCTCCCCTGAAATGCTCTTTTGAGGAGGTTCTGTTAAAAATATCCCAGCTTATGTTAAGTACCTCCTTAAGGCCCTCAAATTGCTTGGCGTATTTGTCCACGACTTCTTTTGTTGGCAAACCTTCGGCCTCGGCGGTTTGCAGGTTTTTAAGTGAATTATCATCGGTCCCGGTAGTATACAAAACATCCCAACCTAAAAGTCGCCAAAATCTTGCCAGCGAGTCCGCTTGCACAAACTCCAGGGCATGACCGATGTGGGGGGCGGCATTAACATAAGGAATAGCCTGCGCTAGATAAATTGTTTTCTTCATGCCTTATATTTTCGCACCAATTTGTCTTTTAAAGCAAAAGCTGAAATGATGGAAATATGAGAAAAGGTTTTGCCCCAATCATAATTCTTCTCTCTTTAAATTTGTTAAATGAAACATTCAACAAATTTACCCTGAGCGCAGTCCAAGGGCAAATTCATAGATTAGGATACAGGAAATTAGGTACTCGCACCCTCTTATCCTGAATTTAGTTGTATTGACATTAGTAGGGTAATAATCTATTATAGTTATTGCAATGTCAGAGTTAACAACAATTACTCCAAAATTTCAGGTTCACATCCCTGTTTCTGTCAGGAAAAAAATCGGCCTTAAAAAACATGGCAGAGCGATTATTAAGGCAGAAGATAGGAAAATAATCATCGAACCAGTTGATGAGAAAAAAGGCATTTTATCTTTAGCTGGTAAGTTTAAAGTGAAAAAACCAATACCCGCTGAAAAAATAAGAGATTATATAGATTATTCTTGGGGTAAAAGATAAGTGGAGAAGATATTTCTTGAAACAAGCGTTTTCATTAGATACTTTACGGCAGACGATAAAAAGAAGTTTAAAGATTGTGTCCGGCTTCTGGAAATAATTGAAAAAGGCAAGGCTCGCCCTTACACCTCAAATATAGTCATATTTGAAGTTCTATTTGTTCTTGCAAGAATTTATAAATTTTCAAAAAAGGAAGTTCTTGAAGGCATTCAAAAAATTCTCGACCTTAGGAATCTGACATTAGTAGAGAAAACAAATACCAGGAAGGCCCTCGAAACTTTCCAGAAGTTAAATATAAAATTCCCCGACTGTTTAATCACAACTCAAGTTCCAAGAAATTCAAAAATAGCGACCTATGACGAAGATTTTGCTAAAATCAAAACTCTTTCTGTTACAGACCCGCTCAATTTTAAATAGACCAAGTTGTTAAATATTCCCGAAAGTGAAATGATGAACATACTCAACCCCCAACCACAACCTCAATCAACAACATCAGCCCCAAAAATCCTCTCCACCTTTCAGTTTTTAAACTGACCCGCCCCTGGTTGAAAAATTCCTTGATTAGATGCATTCCACCTCCGAGGTGTCTTTGAAGAAGACGGTTTGTCTGAATTGAGAAATTAGGGATTCGGTGAAGGTGTCGGTCCAGGCAAAGGGCAAGTCGCGCAAAAGTCCTGTTTAGAATATGGATCCGAAATAAGAACTTCTTCTTTCTCGTCAGAGTTTGGTGTACCTGGGGGTACAATCTTCCCCGTGCCTCTTTCCACCCAAATCTTCACCTTGGTAAATGTATCTTTCGTTGGTTCGGTACCGGCCAAAAAGTATTCAAAACGATTATTGCACTTTTCATTTTTCAAGCCGCCGGTTGCCGAACATATCTCCTTTCCAAGCACTCCCGAAGGAACCTTAAAAGTCTCATTAACTTTATCTTTCAAAAGATCGGTCATAATACCGTTCCAGATTGGTGCCGCACCGGTTATCCCGGAAGCCAGAAGCGGATTCATTGGTGTGTTGTCATTGTTCCCAACCCAAGTGGCCACCAAGTAACTTGGCGTATAACCAATTGTCCAGTTATCCCTTTTATCATCTGTCGTCCCTGTCTTAACAGCCACAGTTTTGCCGCGAATTACTAAAAGACTAGCCGGTCCAAAAGCAGCTGATCTGGCGCTATTGTCTGAAAGTATTGAGGAAATCAAGAAAGTTACCTCCGGCAATAAAACCCTTTTTCCGGTCTTTGGTTTAAATTCCTCCAAGACCCGCCCTTTTGAATCTTCCACTCGAAGTACAGGTGTCAAGTCAACCTTTAACCCTTCATTGGCAAAAACCCCGAAAGCCATGGCCATTTCCGTCATTTTCACTTCACCGCCTCCTAATGTTAAAGAAAGCCCGTAGCGAGATTCATCCTCAAAAGTAGAAATACCCATTTCTCGCGCCATTTTAATCATTTCGGAAACGCCATTTAAAGCCAGCACCTTAACTGCCGGAATATTATATGAATTTCCCAAAGCATATCTTACCTGAACCGGTCCGTGAAACCTTCCGTCATAATTAACTGGTCTATATGGTGCAGGCCCGCCAGAAAAAGTCGTCGGAGCATCCATAATCACCGTTGCCGGAGTAATTAATCGATGAGCCAGAGCCGTTGCATAATTGATTGGTTTAATTGCCGAGCCTGGTTGTCTTGGTGCAATCGTCACATTGACATTACCGTCAATTGAAGTATCGAAGAAGTCTTTTGAGCCAACCATGGCCAAAATCTCACCGGTTTTGGATTTGGTCACCAGCGCTGCTCCATTTGAAACGCGAAGATCCTTAAGTTTCTCAATGTTGTCGCGGATTTCCTTCTGGGTAACTCCTTGAATTACCAAATCCAGCGTCGTCGTTACTTTAAGACCTCCTTGCGCTGCTACCGTCTCACCGTATTTTTGCGCCAAATATTCCCTCACATACATTACAAAATGGGGGGCTTTAATATTGATTATCGCCGGCCTTATTTGAATTTCCTCCGATTGTGCCCTAGTCGCTTCTTCTTTTGAAATTGAATGATCGTCGACCATTCTCGCCAAAACTAACTTTTGTCTTTCGAAAGCGCGCTGGCGATTTTGACCAAATGGTGAGTAATAACTGGGAGCCGCTGGCAACCCTGCCAAAAGTGCCGCTTCCCCAAGCGTTAAATCATGGACCGATTTACCAAAATACTGCTCGCTAGCTGCTGCCACGCCCCAAGCAGTTCCCCCGTAAGGAACTTGATTGAGATACATCTCCAAGATTTTATCTTTGGGGAAAGCCATTTCTACCCGAAAAGCCAAATACAGCTCTTTGATCTTTCTAGTGATTGTTCGCTCAGGTGACAAAAAAACACTCTTGACAAGCTGCTGGGTAATCGTCGATCCTCCCTGCAGACTACCCGCAAAAACGGTGTTTCTGGCAGCGCGAATTATGCCATAAACATCAAAACCTTTATGTTTATAAAAATCTTTGTCCTCAATCGCGATTGTTGCCCTCTTTAAGTTGTCAGGAATTTCTGAAAGTGGCACTACTGTCCGGTTCTGGTCAGTATAAACATTAAAAAGAAGCTTGCCATTCCTGTCATAAATTTTAGTCGTTTGGGGAATTTGTCTTGTTTCCAGTTGTCTTGGGCTCGGAAGATCGCGTGTGAAATACCAGATGGAGCCAATCAAAATAACAATGGTCAAAAGACCTATCTTAAAACTTCTTTCTTGGTAAATTGCCGGATAATGAAGTGCGCCGTCAACTATTTTGGCAAGTTTAGGTAATCTTTTTCGTACGTCTAAGTTGAGTTTTTTGGTAATTTTGGCAAGACTTATAAAAATTATCTTAGCCGTCCAGATTGTGATATCGCCGATAAATGTAACCAGTCTTATAAACCATGTTAAAAATGAGATAATTGTCGAAAGAATTATTGCCAGAATTCTTTGAATGGGGTTAACTTTGGACATATAAGTAAATTTTCAATTCCAAGAGGCTTACGGCCATTCTATCTTAATATGATTTAATTTCAAGAGTGTGAAATACACTTGAAAATAGGACTCTGGTGTAATTGGTATAATTTAAAATGAAATGCCCGATGTTCAAGAAAAACGCGGTCCAATTGAAAAAAGCGAAAAAGGCTGGCCGATAAATGTTTTTGGCGTAATTGCCCTTGTGATTCTTGGGCTGATTATTATTTTTTTGATCGTAAAGCCCTTGATTTCGCAAAACTCGGAAAATATTCAGAATCAAAATCAGGTAGCCTCTGGTGGTCATATTATATCCCCCCGGCCCGGCGAAATAATAAAAAGCAACAAGTTTACAATCGAGCTTTCGGTAGATCGCCCCCAAGATGTTCAAAAGGTTCAGTTTTGGGCAAAAGCTTATGCGGATGGTAAGTGGGAAATGATTGGTGAGGTTAGCGCTTCTCCTCATAAACTGGATTGGCAGATTCCAGATTCATTCCGCGACAAATCAATTGCTATCACAACTCATATTTACCAAAAAGATGGCACTTTAATCAAAGACCCCGGCGGCTGGAGAGAGGGCGTCATTATCCTCTCCCAATAGGATCTCACCAAATGTACAAAAAGGAATTTAGAACTCTTTTAATTTTCTATTTCTCGTTTCTTTGGTTTTCTATTTTCTCAAGATCAATTTTGCCCACCTATTACTTAAAGCAAGGTTTTACTTTTAATGAAATGATTTGGGGAAGCGTTTTAATCTTCGCCAGCCAAATCATCGCCCTACTTACCCTTAGAAGATTGACCTCTCGAATTTCTTGGTATTTGGCAATCATAACTTGGTTAGCTTTTATTTTTTTGATAATTAAACTTTTCAGTGTATATCAATTTTATTTGGCAATGTTTGTTAGCGGACTCACGCTTTTCTTCTTCTTTGTTTTTTATAACATTGCTCACTTTGAATTAACCCCGACGGAAAAAAGAGGCGAAAGCTCAGCGGTAATGTTTGGGACAGGGTCACTAATTTCTGTCATAGCACCTATTTTTGCCGGTTTCTTGGCCCAAATTAACATAGCCTTGATCTGGATTTTTTCATCAGTCTCCTTCTTAATCTGCTTTTATCTGACTGGCTTGCAGAAAAATTTCGAACTTCGCTACGGCGTCAAAGAAGCGCTTCAAGAAATAGAATCAACAAGAATTTTCATCTTCTTACAGGGAATCTGGGAAGCTCTGGTAATTGGTATAATCCCCATCTACACCTTATTTTTCATCAAGACGCCTTTCTATTACGGCACATTTGTTGCATATCTTGCTCTGGCCGGCGTCGTTTCTACATTCCTACTCGGAAGATTCACAGACAAATTACAAAAAAGATCCGTTTTTTTATACCCACTGACGCTTTCGATGGCAGCGGTAACTTTCATGTTTCCCTATGCTACAAAAAACATTGGTCTATGGGTAATTTTATCTGGAGCCATCAGCTTTTTGCTTCCTGTATTTTGGAATATTTCAACGGCAATGGTAGTTGACCGCAACCCGGATTTGAACCGTGCAATACCGGGGCGCGAGTTGACATTGGCTTTTGGGAGGCTCCTTGGGCTATTTATTACTGCCTTGAGTTTTCTGGTCCAACAGCCCCCCCGCTATATCTTTTTAGTCTTAGGGGTAGTTATACTTTTATTCCCGGCAATCCTCTATTGGAACACTAGGATCAAAAAAGCCTACAAATATTTGTAGGCTTACTGGCTCCCGGGCCTTTTTGCTTTTTTTCCCAAATAACTCCAAAAAGCCAAAAGGCCGATTGCCAGAATTGTCAAAACAATATTAAAAGTAGTAACCTGCTGCAAAATCGCCAAAGTGGCCGAAATAGCCACGAAAAGCGCAACAAAAAAAGCCATCTTGAAAGAAGTCTTAAAATACCAGCTAGTGCTGTAGCGCTTATAAAATCGAGTTCTCAAAAAATAAAGAAGTAGTCCCAAAAGACAAAATATAAATATAAAAAGCAAGAAAACGAAAAAGGTAAAAATAAACCAAGGTGCTGAGGCTGGATCCACCTCAACAACAATCCAAGCCAAACCAAAAGCCGAAGCTGCAGCTATTAAAAAAGTAAAAGGTAAAAAACGAGACATGATTGTTATATTGCTACATTGTTACATTGCTCAAGTAGTTTGCTCATGTATTCTCAATATAGCAATTTAACAATATAACAATCTGGTAAAATACGTTCGATGGATTCCCAGACAACATTTTTCATAATCGGTGCGTTAGTAATAATCGGCTTCGGATTGATATATCTCCAAATAAAAAAACTTGTCGATTCGAAATCTCAAGACGAAACCACCAAACTTCTCACCCAGCTCATCTCCGACATGCGCGGATCAATGGACAAAACCACCGATTCCATGGTCCGCAATACTCGGGCCATCAATGAAAGATTAGATAGGGCTGCTCAGGTTATCTCCACTGTTTCTAAGTCGGTAGGAGAAATGACCGAGCTTGGGAGATCAATGCGGGAGCTGCAGGAGTTTTTACGCTCGCCAAAACTTAGAGGTCAAATCGGGGAGGCAGTCTTAAAAGATCTTCTTAGTCAGGCCTTGCCTAAGCAACATTTTCATCTGCAGTACGCTTTTAAATCCGGCGAAATTGTCGACGCGGCCCTGAAACTTGAGCAGGGAATTATTCCAATCGATGCTAAATTTCCAATGGAAAATTTCAGAAAAATGAGCAAAAGCCAAGACGAGAAAGAGCGAGCGGCTCATCGTAAATCGTTTGTTGTGGATGTAAAAAAGCATATTGATGCAATTTCTACAAAATACATTAGGCCGCAAGAGGGGACTTTGGATTTTGCTCTGATGTATATTCCGGCAGAGCCTGTTTATTATGAAATTTTAACCAATAATCCGGAGATTGACGATTATGCCTACCAAAAACGGGTCCGGCCAGTTTCGCCTAACACTCTTTACGCTTATCTACGTGCAATAATTATGAGCTTAGAGGGCTCACGCATCGAAAAACAGGCAGGGCAAATTCTGGCAGCACTTCGCGAAATTGCAGGTGAAACCGACAAATTCGGCTCATCGCTTTCTGTTTTAACCCGCCACATCAAAAACGCCGCCGCATCCTCCGACGACGTTAACACAAGGTTTTCGAGGTTGAACTCCAAAATCTCTACAGTTCAATCTATTGAAACAAAGAGCAAAAAGAGCCTAAAATAGTTGACATACGATATCCTATACCTACACCGTTATACGAATGAATAATGCGTCAGACGCGGTCAACTCCCGCTTCTCCCGCCTTTCTAGCCGGATTTCAACTGTCCAAACAATAGAATCGGAAGCCACAAAACCCTTTTAAAACCACCTTCGAGGTGAACCAGGTTGACACCCCCTCTTTTTCTTGCAAATTTACTTGGTTATGGCTATTGTTAACTTCCGAACGTTTTAGTCTTCGTCTACCTCTTTTCCCAAAACCTCAAAAACATTTTCAATTTAGCGCAAGACTTCGTGCTAAAATAAGCAAAGCTTGCGGTCCTCACCGACAAAGTCAGTTGCGGGCCTAAGCCGCATTGATTGACATTCCTATACAAAAACTATACAATTGTATTAATATGCAAAGAGTAATTTTACAAGTTCCCATGAGCAAAGATCTAAAAGAAAAAGCCCAAAGCGCATCGCAAGATTTGGGGTTTTCTTCCATTCAAGAAGCAATCCGTGTGCTTTTGACCAAGTTTGCCAAAAAAGAACTCAGCCTGAAAGTGACGGAAGAAGTCGAAGAGGTTACCCGCCTCTCTAAAGTAGCAGAGAAGCGTTACAAAAAAGCAATTGACGACATCAAAGCGGGAAGAAATATTTACAGACCGAAAAATAAAGAAGAATTCTTCAAAATGCTGCGTTCGTGAAGACGTTTTTTACAAAAGACTTCAAAAAAGCGTATGCCAAAAGAATTTCTCACCGCAGGAATTTAGTCGCAAGATTTGAGGAGCGTTATGATCTGTTTGTCGAAGATCAGAGAAACCCGATTCTGGAAGACCACGCACTTAGCGGAAAACTGGAAGGTTTCAGGGCTTTTTCAATAACTGGAGATACGCGAGCGGTCTATTTTATACATGACAATATTGCATACTTCGTAGACATCGGAACTCATAATCAGGTTTACGGAAAGTAAAATCACCTCTCACTCATGCTAAAATGGCCGTGTGTCGGATATTCTTAAAGAACTCAATCGAGAGCAGCGTGAAGCAGTAACCACTACCGAAGGGCCGCTTCTGATAATCGCCGGAGCCGGAACTGGGAAAACAGCTGTTATTGCCCGCAGAATTGCCTACATTATTGAAAAAAAACTTGTCAAACCCTCCGAAATTTTGGCCCTCACCTTCACCGACAAAGCCGCCGCCGAAATGGAAGAAAGAGTCGATATTTTAGTCCCTTATGGCTACATCGACACCTGGATTTCTACCTTCCACGCCTTCGGCGACCGCATCCTTCGCGACCACGCTCTTGATGTCGGTCTGCCCCCGGATTTTAAAGTTCTTTCCCGCCCTCAGCAGGTTCTCTTTTTCCAGCAAAATCTGTTCAGAATTTCTCTTGATTACTGGCGACCGCTGTCCAATCCCACAAAATTCATCAGTGCTATTTTGTCTTTCTTCTCCCGCCTCAAGGACGAAAATATTCATCCCGGGGAGTTTACGAAGTATGCTAAAAGCCAATGGCAAAAAGCCAAAGGCGCTGAAAGAATCGAAGCTAAAAAATATCAAGAGTTGGCCCAAGCTTACGAATCTTACGAAAAATTTAAAACCGAAGCGGGATTTTTAGATTTTGGCGACCAGGTTGTTAAAACGATAGAACTTTTTACTGAACGCCCCAAAATCCTCAAAAACTATCAGAACCAATTCAAATATATTCTGGTAGATGAATATCAAGACACCAACTATGCTCAAAACGAACTTGTCAAGCTTTTGGCTTCAGGACACAAAAACATCTGTGTTGTAGGAGACGATGACCAATCCATCTACAAGTTCCGCGGCGCTGCCATTTCCAACATTTTGGAATTTAAAAAAACGCATCCTGCCGCCAAGCAAGTTGTTTTAACCCAAAATTATCGCTCAACTCAAGCAATTCTAGATAGTGCCTACCGCTTAATTCGCCATAACGACCCGGACAGGTTAGAAATCGAGAATAAAATCGTCAAAAAACTTCGATCAGCCATAAGTAAAAGTCCACTTGCTCCTCGAAGCTTTTTGAGCGAAGTGGAGCCCCAGGAAATTTTTGCCGACACCATCTCCGAAGAAGCAGATCTTGTCGCGCTAGAGATTGAAAAAATAATGGCGAAAAAAAGAGTCAAAGGTCAAGTGTCAAGTGTCAAGTGTTACCAGCATCGCGATTTTGCAATCTTAGTCCGCGCCAACGCCCAAGCCGATCATTTTTTGCGCGCCCTAAATATGCGCGGCATCCCGCACAAATTTGTCGGTTCTTCCGGTCTTTATCAACAAGAAGAAGTCAGTCTCCTGATCTCCTTTCTTAATGCCATTTCCAATTTCGAAGACAGCCTCAATCTTTACAATTTGCTGACATCAGACATATACGAAATGCCGCCCGCTGATGCCATTAAATTAACCTCATACTCAAAAAGGAAGAACAGATCTCTTTATTATGTTTTAAAAAACCTCGATTCGGTCACGCCCGTGAATCGTCATTCTGGGGACCCTGAGCGCAGCGAAGAGGACTCCAGAATCGAAAAGGGATTCAGGCCAGGCTCGCCTCGCTGGAGCTCTGGCGAAGCCGGCCAGAATGACATTAATTCCAATCTCACTATTTCAAACGAAGCCAAAGCAATTGTCGACAAGCTCATGCTCGATTTAGAAGAAGCTATTAATCTTTCCAAAAAAGAAAACGTCGGCAAAGTGCTCTACGATTTTCTTAAAAGAACCGAATATCTCAAAAGGCTGGAAAGAAAAAATGATATTGAGGCTCAAGTTAAGATTCAAAATATCGCCAAGTTTTTTGAGAAGATTAAAGAATTTGCTGATGTCGCGCGCGCCGAAACCGTTGCCCAGTTTGTCGATTATCTCGAGGCAATCCGGGCAGCCGGAGATGATCCGGCCACTATCGAGTTTGATCCGGATTTAGATGCTGTCAATGTCATGACTGTTCATGGTGCCAAAGGATTAGAATTTCCGGTTGTTTTCTTGGTAAATCTTGTCTCCGACCGTTTCCCAGTCCGAGCCCGGCCCGAATCCATCGAAGTTCCTGAGGCCTTAATCAAAGAAACCCTGCCTACCGGCGATTGGCACCTGCAAGAAGAAAGGCGCCTTTTTTATGTGGGGATGACAAGAGCCCGCGATCTTCTTTACTTTTCTTGGTCCCGCGATATTGGTGGCGCTCGCGCAAAAAAGATATCACCGTTTGTTTTAGAGGCGCAAGATCAGCCCAAACCAAAAGCAACGCTTGCCAAATTATCACCACTTGAGAAAATCGAAAAATTTGCTCCTACACCGCTACGAACAACCCAAACGCAGATATTTGACGTGGATGTTTTAAAACTCACCCAAGGGTCAATTGACGATTATCTAACCTGCGCTTACAAATACCGCTACGTCCACGTTCTTAAAGTGCCAATTTTGCGTCATCATGCCATTGTCTATGGATCAGCCCTGCACTCAGCTGTCGCCGCCTTTTTAAGATCCAGGAAAAACGGGAAGCCTTTGACCTTACCCCAACTTTTGGAAGTTTTTGAAAACGCTTGGGACTCTGAGGGTTTTTTAACCATTGAGCACGAAGAAAAACGCAAGAACCAAGGCAAATTGGCACTTGAAAGTTTTTATAAAAGAGAAGCCAAATCGAAAGATGCCCCAAGTTTAATTGAAGCTAGGTTCAAATTTTCACTTAAAGGCATAAGTATCACCGGAAGATACGATAGAATCGATGTCAAAACCGGGTCAAAAGTATCGATTATCGATTACAAATCATCGGAAAACATAGATCAAGAGCGCGCCAATGCCCAAGCCAAAGAATCTACTCAACTTGCCATTTATGCACTATCATATTTTAAAAATTACGGAATTTTACCAGAAAAAATCGCTCTTCATTTTTTAGAAAATGGGATTGAGGGCGTTTATACTCCAACCCAAAAGGATTTGGAAAAAGTTGAAAATTTAATTTTGCAAACTGCCGACAAAATCCGCCACGATACCAAAAATAATCAGTTTATCGCCAATCCCAAATATTTCGGCCGCAAACCTGCGTGTGTTTACTGTGCATACAACTCAATCTGCCCTTTTAGTCTTGCCAAAATATGAGTAGGCTAACTCTGCTATAATTTTCTATGCTAATAGAATCTCAACTTATTGCAAAGTCATCTGGAAATTTCTTTTTAATTTTCTTACCAGCTTTTGTTTTTGAAGCGTTTTTTATATTAAAAAAAAGGAGTCTATTCTTTCCTACTGATAAAGTGCCACTCCCCATAATAATAGTCAAGTTTTTGATATCTCTCATTGGTTTAGTTGTAGGAATTTCTGTTTTTACTCAATGGCAGTATTCATTTATTCGTTGGCAACAAGCCTTAATATTGTTCAGTTTAGTATGGACGATCTTCTTTTTGACATTGTCCTTTTCTGATTTAAGAAGAAACTCTAGGAATAATTAAAATAGAATAAAATCTCAGGAATATCCTTATTGCAACCCCAAATATTTCGGCCGCGAGCCAGCCAGCGTCTTCCGTGCATATAATTCGACCTGCCCTTACTCACTTGCTAAAATTTAAAAGATGATTTTTATTTTATCCCTCATATTGCTTATCATTGTCTTCCTGTTTCTTTTGATTATCCTTTTTTCCTTTTTCTTTGCAATTGATGTTTTTTTAGATCTTCCCTATGTGGCCACTAAAAAAGAAAAAGTTGGAACGATTATCAAGCTGGCCAATATTAAAAGGGGCGAAACAGTTATTGATCTTGGTTCTGGTGACGGGCGGTTGCTTTTTGCCGCCGCCCAAAAAGGCGCAAAGGCCATTGGCTACGAAATCAATCCATTTTTGATTTTTCTCACCAAACTAAAATCCCAATTTAGCCCTCCTCAAGTCCGGGACTTGATCTTGACTAAAAGGCAAAATCTCTGGCACACCGATCTTGCTGTCGCCGATGTAATCTTTGTCTACGGCCGCAAAAAAACTATGCCAAGATTCGAAAAATTCATCTATCAGAACGCCAAGAGAGGAGCTCGCATCATCGTCAACACCGACAAAACCAAACCTTTCCCAAATAAAAAGCCGCTAAAATCCGGAAACGGAATTTTCCTTTACAAAATCTAGCTTACAAAAAACTCACAAAATGAGACATGTCACAAGTTGTGATGCCCCGTTTACATCTATAGGTTTTGTAAAAATTTCACCCAAAAGCAGTCGTTGGCGTTTATTTATCCCAAAAATTTTTCCAAAATTTAGCTTCAGATATTGCAGATCTTAAACCGACAAAAATTGGAAATTGACAGAGTTTTGGCGAAAAGCGGCGCAAAAATTACAGAAAGTGGATTAAAAAACGGGGCCCAATACCAAAATGGGCCCAAATAAAAAGAAAACCCCCTTCGGAGTCAATTTCAATAAAATTAAAGTAAAAAGATTATATCAAACCTGCCACCTTTTCACAATACCCCCAAAAAACTAGAGGTTTATCTTCTTACCGTCCGCAGATAGATCCAGCGCAACTTGTCAGCCATATTTAAAATAGTGTAAAGTGAGGGCTTCAAAACCAGATCATACGTTCCTACATATTTAACATGCGCTGGTCCGTAGCCTGCTTTAAATCGATGAAATCCGTACCAGGGATTAGCATCAGTGGCCTCAGGCCCCAAAGCTCCCCACATATCAAAAACCTTAAGATTCATTTTCTTGCCGAGTTTAATTACCTCCCAGGCAACTAAATTTGACGCCATCACATCTTTATGCTCGGTTGATGAACCGCCATATGGATAATAAAGAGTATCGCCAAAGTTTAGAAGCATCCAGGCAACCAGTGACTCGCCTCGCTTCGCGGGCGAAGAGGGTAGCTTGTAGTTAGTAGTTGATAGTTGGTAGTTAGCAACAAGAAGCCTCGCCATTCCAAAAGGTGCCAGTGTCTGCCAAAGAAGTTTGTGGTAGGCAGGAGTGTGACCAAAATATTTTTGGCGTTTGGTGGTTTCAAAGTAAAGTTTAAGATAAATTTCAAAGTCTTCTTGTTTTGTGCTTTCATAAACTTCAACCCCCCTCTTTTGGGCGACCTTAATGTTGTACCTCGTCTTTGGATGCATCGCCGCCATAAGTTCCTCTTCACTTTTGGTTAAGTCCAATAAAAAGTTGTATTTGGTAAATAATGACTTCTTCGAATCAATCAAACCTAATTGTCTTAACTTGTCACTTGTCACTTGTTTCCTGTCACTTGTTACAACATTCGGTTCAATCTTAATAAAAGCCGCGTTCTTCTTTTTCCCGATTGACGATAAACTATCAACCATTAACTTATTTGGCATGGGGCCTTTAGGGAAATAACCAATTGTTTGCTTGAAAAACGGCACTGGGTGGAATGTCAGTTGATAGGCGGTTACAAGCTTCTGGCCATCAAAATGTCCCAAGCGCACCAAGTCTAAACCTGCTTTTTTTCTGAATTCTCCCCACTCCCAAGATTGAATAATATGGTTGACCGATTTATTGTAAAGACTTTTTTCGTTTTCTTTAATTTCCCGAACAATCATGTTTTTAATCTAAAAAACACTATAGCAATTTAACAATGTAACAATTATATCAGCCATTCACTTCAAGCAAATCTTGAAGGGGCTTCCTGATATATATCAGCCTTCAGCAAAGCTGAATTTGATATATATGTCAGAGGAGCGCCATCAAGCGCTTTGCGATTGAGTTGACCTGCTGATATACTTTAATTATGCAGTCTGTCCTAAGAACGCTGATCGTTAAACACTTAAAGCTGTTCGTTCTAATTTTCTTTTTTACACTTTTCACTTTTCACCTTGCACTAACCACTGTCCTTGCCGGTTCCGGCCTTGTTTCGCAGGTTGGTGGTGCTACTTTTATCCAAGGGGCCAAACAATTTTGGGTGACATCAGATAGGCCAACATTTTCAGGAGTAACAACAGCAGGATCTACTGTTACGGGTACAGTTGGCAGTCAATCTGTTTCTGCAACAGCGGACAGCTCTGGCAATTGGTCATGGGCCCCGCAGACTGCTCTTTCCGGCGACAATTCAGTAACCATCACCTCAGGAGCAACAACCGCCTCATTCACCTTAACGATAGGAAATGTTCCGGCAAGCATTGCTACCGCCGCCGGCAGTACGCTTGCTCCTGCTGGATCTTTAATGCCGACGCTGGCAATCTTAGGATTTGGAGCTATTTTAACTACCTTTGGCCTCTGGGGTTTTCGTCACGTCGGACGTGACAGGGACATTTGACGTTCCGCAAAGGTTTTCTTAAATCTTAAAACTAAAAATCCAATTAGGTTACCCAAAAGAAGTGCTGGCAAAAATACTTCTTCCAAAATCTTTGTATAAGAAAGACCAATAACCAAAATTGCTACCAAAATACCAAATAAATATTTAAATTTTCCAATTGCCGGCGAAGTTATTGGTTCCGGAAGCATTACCAGCGCAAAAAGCAATACTGAGCCGTCCATTAGCGTGCTAAAAGCGTCGGAAGGGGAAATAAGGGTTATTAGGTAAATATAATAAACTGCCAAAAAAGCAAGGGGCGGCCATGGTCTTTTCATACGCCATAAAATTCGTACCATCAGGGGGATTAAGATAATCAGCGGGAGTCTTTCCCAAGCCACACCCCACCAGGCAACACTAACTCCAAAAATCAAACTTGTTGCCATAATCCCAAACGCCGCCGGATTAAAAATATGCTGCCGCAAGCCTGCACCGATGAATTGTTTTGACAAAAACGCTACCAAAGCCGCTAAAGCAATAATCCAAACAGGTTCACTCGGATCAATAATCAGTCCAATCAAAAACCCCGTCACCCACGAAGCCGAAGGAAAATAGAGCTTCTTATCTCGAACCATGGTGATTCCAAGATCAAGAACTGTCATTAAAAAAACAGCCAAAAGGGGGTAGAGGAAAGAGTTGAGGGTTTGAAAACGCCAAACGGCCACCAGCCAAACCAAAAAGAGTGTAAAGGCAACATGTAGTCGGAAATCGGAATAAATTGTTTTAGAAAATTTTGCCAAGACTGCCATCAACCCTTAGGAGAAATTTTTTAGGTAAAAAATAAGAACCAGAAAAGCAACAAATGAAGAACCAATCGCTAGAACCGTTAGGGCAAAAGCTAATAATTTATTTCTTTGAAAGACACAAAAACTAATTGCTCCCGAAATTATAAGTGGTGGTAACCCCAATAAAAGTAGGAGTTGAGGAAAGCCAGGTTCTTTACCAGAGGCGCCAAAGGATTTCAATAGCGCAGCTATCGACACTAACAAGCCAAGACTGAAACCTGATAAAAGAATAAGAACTGCTGCAATTAATTTCCTCATTACAACAAGTATAACAAGCTGCCCAAAAATATGGCCCCACCAAAATCTAAATAGAACAAACTATTTCTTCCGGTATATCCACCACAAACCTCGAAACCAAATTGCTGCTTTGAGTTCCAAAATAAAGCCGATTTGTGGCA
>MFBZ01000019.1 GCA_001776545.1 Candidatus Curtissbacteria bacterium RIFCSPLOWO2_12_FULL_41_16
AATTTCGGTATGAGACCAGCCAGTTGGGTGATTAAACCTGCCTGCTTTGGGTCTTTGGGCAAGCTTTTGATATAGGTTGGGGTCAGGCCGGGAATCCAGGTGCCGCCACCATCAGATAAAAACTGGGCGCCGCTAGTGCATGGACTTGGATTACATGGGGGTGGATAAGCCTGATAGTCCTGATAATAAGAAACTAAAGCGGTTTTTATAGCCTTTAAGTCTTGTTTGCGGCGGCTGTCGCGGGCGCTGTCTTGGGCGGAGTTAAAATTAGCATAGGCGAGACTGGAGACAATACTGACGACGCTAATGGCGATAAGAAGCTCGACTAAAGTAAAACCATGTTTCACTCTGAAGTGATAAGAAATAAGAGATAAGAGATAAGTTTTTATTATACTTATTGCTTTTTGCTTATCACTTATTACTTTGTGGAAGGGCATTAACTCAATTGTCAAATGCTTGCTCCTCGAAGTCAAGTTTTGATAGAAGGGGTTGGTTGTTAGTCGTCAATTGCGTTAATTTCTTCAACCCCGGCTTGTCTATGTATTCCAAGCCGGGGTTGTGTTTGAGAATGTAAGGGGTTAGATCTTGACTTCCTTGTGTTCCGTTACCTTACGGTCTTTGGGGCAATACTTTTTCATAACCAGTTTTTCTTTGGTATTTTCCGGGTTTTTGGAGGTCGTGTAATTTCGCGATTTGCAAACCGGACATTCGAGTTGGATTAAGATGCGTTTGGATTTAGCCATTGTTAGGGTATAGGGTCTAGGGAATAGGGTCTAGACACTTTTAAACTTATTAGTCATAGAGTTTAGCATCTTGAGAACTTCTTGTAAAACAGACTCCGATTTTTCAAAATCACCTGTATTTGAGAGTTTTAGTTTTTTAGCAATGATCAGTTGAGTTTCTAATTCCAATGCGTTGCCATATGCGATGTATAAAAATTGACGATATTCTTTGCGAGAACTTCTTCCATATCCCTCGGCGATGTTTGAGGGAATTGATACGGCTGCTCTTCTCATCTGTGAGATAATGCCGTAGAGTTCTGACCTTGGGAATATCGAGGTTAATTCATATATTAGGGTTGCCAATTCCATCGATTTCCGCCAAACAATTAGCTCTTTATGTGATTTTAGTTTCATACTAGACGCTAGACCCTAGTCTCTAGTCTCTAGACCCTTTATGGGCTTGACGTAAATCGATATGTCCCTTTCTTTATCTGCCACGAGCCGCCTGGACCGACAGAGAAAGTGGCGGAGGCAAGACCGGTATCGTAATCCAGCGTAGAACTTTGAGTCATAGTTAATGTTTTGGCAATTAGTGAGGCTACATGGGCGGATTGGGACAGTACTCCACCTCCTACAAGGGCATAAAAAATCCCGGTAGCACCTGATTGCGAGATCTGGACGGCTGTACTGTCGGTGGAAGTGGTGACTAACATGATATAGCCTTTAGGGCTGGCACTTGTTGGTTCGAGCGTGCCTCCTTGGGTGAGGTCGATATTACCATCTGCAATTAGTACCGTGCCATTTGAGCCAAAGCCCTCATTTAATTTGAGTTTGGTTAGGCCCTGGGACATGGAAAAATTTCCGCCATTACCGAAGCCGTCTTTGGCAACCCAGATTGGTCCGTTCATAGTAACAGTAACATTGCCTGTTATTTCCAGATCACCGACATACTTTTGCGAGCCAATTGGGGTAGCATAATCGATAGTGCACTTTGGGCTACAAGTAGTAATGCCGCCATCATCGGCTTTGTCTTTCCAAAAATCATAGTCGACAGTAGGTGCGGGCTGGGGTGAGGCTCCAGGGTTTGTCGTGCCCATAACGTCGATAGGTGGTTCGTCTATATTGCCAACAGCCCAAGCATCTCCGGTGATTACCTGAGAACCACCTACACCGGCTGCGATGTTGCCGTTTGAGTAGACGCTTCCGTTGATCCTGGAAGAATTGGACATAGTGATTCCTCCTTCTAGGGTTTGAGTGGCGTAGCGGAATGAAGCTCCTTCAGAGTTGACTTGGGCATCCACTTTGATTGTCTGTTTAGCTCGTGGGGAAGTGGCATTGGGGATATAACCGGTTGAGACAATGGTTTTTAGCTGGGGATTGGGCGGAGTTTTTTCTTGAATAGTAACTGTGAAGGTGCCGGTTGTGCCAAGTGGTGTATTGGATTCACCAGTATATGTTCCAGCGGTTTCATTGAGCTGCCAGATGGCATTATCAACTCCTGCCTCTGCTAGGTTGGTTGCTTGTTCGCGCAAAATGGAATTGGAACCAAAGCGCAAGAATCCGGCGACTCTTGTGAAAAGCGCGGCGGTCAAGATGAGAATGACTGTCAAAAAGATGGCGGCAATGATTAGAATTTGACCAGATTTGAAATTTGAAATTTTCATCTCACTTGTTCCTCAATACCGCTTTTGCTTTTTGGGTTGTTGTTTGAGTTTTGCCTTGCGAAGTTGCGGTAGTTGTCACCGACGTAGTAACTTCGCCAGCCTGCGTCGGGTTGGCGTTATCATAAGTAAATTGTAAATCAGAAATAGTGGTGGCTATAATTTTGGGACCTGAGGTTCGGCTACTTGAGGCATCGGCGACTATTTTCCTGACTAGTTTTGTATTGTCGGTGGCGTCGCGTTTATAGACAATGTAATCGTAGTTCCCATTATCGAGAGGCTCGTCAGAGGCATCTTGTGGCCAAAGTTGGAGTACAAGGACAGTTGCTGATGTTGTATCGCCAGCGCAGTCTGCGCAGGTCGTAACAACTGATTGACTTTGGCGGATTTGGTTTACTATTTCATCAAGAGCCAGCTTATTTTGACTGGCAACATCAATGGCTGTATTTTGGTTTGAAAAAAGGCGAAAATGGGCAATGTAGACAGAAGCCACTAGAATTGAAACAAGGCCAATGATGGCAAGGCCGGTGATCAGCTCGATGATGGTAAAACCATGCAAATTTAAAATTGGTTTAGAGTCCATCTTTAGAAATTAAGGTATCCATCTTGATTTCTTGGGAAGCATTATTTTCTACCCAGGTAACACTGATGATGATTTGTTTAATGTCGGAGTCGGTCTGGTAGTCAGAAACGGTCCTTTCGGCTGCCGCCTGAGGTAGTTTGGCAAGATCCGAGTTGCAAGGTGCGCCAATCGCCCCGCTTGCCGGAAGCGAAGCAAAGGCCGTTTTTCTTAACTGTTCTATTTCACAGCTAGCAATTTTTGCGGCAAACCCTTGCAGATTTGATTTTCGGCTGGACATGAAAGTGCCAGATGTTGCAAAAAGGACAACAATAATTGCCAGAATCAAAAGCAGCGAGATGAGGATTTCGATCAAAGTGAAGCCATACTTCACTTTGAAGTGACACGTGACACGTGACACATGACACGTTTTTGATACTTTGTTTCTCGTTGCTTGTTTCTTGTTACTTGTTACGAAGAGGAGGGGCATTGATTTAATTATATTAGGTTTTTTGGTAAAATTAACAGCGCTGATATTTCAATAACGCTTCGCCGACGTAGCTCAGTGGTTAGAGCACCTGTTTTGTAAACAGGGTGTCGTGAGTTCGAATCTCACCGTCGGCTCATCTCGCTGGGATGGCGGAGTGGACAATCGCAACGGTCTGTAAAACCGTCGCCCGAAAGGGCTCCGCAGGTTCGAATCCTGCTCCCAGCACTGCGTCAGAACTAAACTATCATGTTTTGCGAAGTTAGTGTAACTACCTCGCTCAGCTTTTAGTTTGTTCTTTCTCTCCAAAATTCGGACGAATTTTGGGCTTTTTGTCAACCGCCAGTTGGCGGATGAAGAGGAGAAATGATGAAGCGCTAATGAGTTTTGCATTCGGCAAAACGGTTCAAGCGAAATCTATTTCGGCGAGCCCAGGTGGTTCAGTGGTAGAACGCGTCCTTGGTAAGGACGAAGTCGCGGGTTCGATTCCCGCTCTGGGCTCAAAAAGTTGTGCGGACTTGACTTGATCTGATACAATTTCAGCAACTTAAGAATTCTGCCTCAAGGAAGATTTTCTGATAATGGAGAAATAAAATATCAGCAAGGCTTTAATTATTGTAATTTACTTAAGAATCAAGGGAAGCCTTCTGATATTTTCTAAAATCAGAATTTATTAGATTTTTAAGGAAGATTTTAGAAAATGGAAGAACAACAAACACCAACGGCCGGTAGTCCAATTTACCAGGAATCTCAGGAAAAAAACGCCAAATGGCTTTGGATACTGATTGTTCTGATAATTGTCGGCGCCCTAGTCTTTGCTTTCGTTCGGGGAATCGGGCCCTTGGCGAGATTTAAGGGAGAATTTAGAGAAGAAGCATCACCTACCCCGGTTGAATTTTTTAGCCCTTCGCCTACGCCGGAGGCAACGGGGGGGGCAGAACTTGATAAAAGCGAGCCCAAAATTAGAGTTTTGAACGGGAGCGGTCAGGCCGGAATCGCCTCATCGGTAAAGGATTTTCTCGAGGGCAAGGGTTATAAGGTGGTTTCGATCGGGAATGCGGCAAGTTATGATTTCAAAAATACGGTACTGCGCTTTAAAGAAAGTTTTAAAAATTTTGAAGAAGTTTTGACAAGCGATCTTGAAGATAAATATTCAGTAACTACTGCTGGCGAGGTTCTTGAAGCGACAGACTCGGCGGACATTGAAGTGACTGTCGGAGCCAAGTAAATTTTAAATTTCGAATTTTGAATATCAGTCCTCGCGTTTTCTCGTCTGATATTTTCTCATAAGTTTTAAAAATTGAAAAACCGCCCTTGAGCGGTTTTTGATAATTACAACCCTACTTGAGGCGCATATTTTAGCTTTTCTCCGGTTAAACCCAAGGCGGGTATCCTGCCATCCTTTGCCAAGGCTACGGAATGGACGCGGATTCCCATAGTTTTTCCAATGAAGCGAAGAAATATGCTAAGTTTTAAAGTGCAACCTTAGTAGGGTAGTTCCTGTGAACCAATTTAATAATAGCATAGTTGTCAATTAACCAACAAGAGAATTCGCAAGAAGTTAGAATGGGGCGGCAAAACCGGGCATCAGAATAGCAAATAAGGATGAGGCGATAGGAAAGATAATTTTGGCGATTGCCCCGGAGACAAGAAGTAAGAGCAAGATGAAGATACCATATCTTTCGGTTTGGACAAAATCATGATACCAGTCGCGAGGTAGAAGACCGGCAAGAACTTTAAAACCATCAAGGGGGGCAACAGGAATTAGGTTAAAAACGCCAAGGATTATGTTTAGCCAAATGATGATTGAAATAACTTGATAGGTTGTAACTATTGTTGGGCTTAGATTACTTGTAAAAAAAGCAATAAGATAGGGGAGAGAAAGAAAGATGGCTAAAGCAAAATTGGAAATAGCGCCCGCAACCGAAATTAAAGCCGAGTCTCTTTTAATATTGCGCAGATTGTAGGGGTCAAATGGTGTTGGTTTTCCCCAACCAAATCCCAAAAACAAAAGAGCGATTGTACCGATGGGGTCTAAGTGTGACGCGGGATTAAGAGTTAACCTGCCGGCAAGTTTGGCTGTAGGGTCTCCAAGTCTGTAGGCAACAAAAGCGTGTGCAGCTTCATGGATGGAAATTGCGAAGACTAAACCTGAAATAAAGGCAATGGCGATAACGGGATTTGTTTGAAGAAGAGTCAGAATAAGCATTGATTAGGTTGTGTGATTTTCGAATGTTATGGTATATTGTAGCAGATTCAAATAATTTTCAATTTTTAATTCTTAATTTTTATTCAACGAAAAACTATGCTTATTGAATTTTTAATGATTTAATTTGCGAAGAAAATATCTGAGCAAACGATATTTTTAAAAATTGATAAGAAAATATTTATGGAAAATATTTTGAAACATTTAGGTTTCATTAAAAATTTCAAATTGTAAATTAAAAATTTATTAGCTTATGCGGGTTTGTCAAATTTGCGGTAAAAAATCATTGATTCAAAAATCCGGCGCCCACCAATATGGCGGGGGCTGGGCCATGAGGGCGACCAAAAAACGCAGGGTTTGGATGGTAAATCTGCACGAGGTCAAGGTTATCTATCGGGGGAAACGTCAGACAATGAGGCTTTGTACCAAATGTTTAAGAAAGGTTAAAGCGCAGATGAAGTTGATTGAGAGCCAAAAGAAAGAGGAGCTTGTCACTCCTAAATTTAAAGAAGACACTCCAGTAGCTACTGCATAAAAAGACACTAAAGTGTCTTTCAGGACTCAGGACTGCCCTGTTTTGCAAATAGCTGACTGATTTGCTCGTAGAATTGCGGATATCCATTCTTGAATTCGGTAATTGACATTGGGTGCTTGCCTTCCGGCTGGATTTTTCCTTCTGGTAAAAACTTCAACATTTTCCCATTCCATTTTGTCCAGACATTTGGCCAAGGATGGTAAGCTCGGATCATGCGATCAAGAGTTTGTCGATCTGGCGGATTTGAGAGATCAATTAGTCCATCTTCCTTATTGATATATTTTGTAATAGTGGCTTTTGTGTGGTCTTGAGGTTTGGGAGGAAGGTAGATTTCTGTATCTTTTAAGACACCTTCGAGGTGTAGAGACTTTTCACCTCGAAGGTGGGAGAGGTATTTGGGTAAGACTTGGGTAAGTAAATCCGCACCAAGATTCCCCAACTTTTCAATTAAAGTTAAATTGGTGTCATCTCTGGAGATTGTTATTTCTTTTTGGGCCAAGATCGGGCCGTGATCAATCTTTTTATCTATAAGTATGATAGTGACGCCGGTCTTTTCTTCGCCAGCTAGAATTGCAGATTGAATCGGCGAGGGGCCGCGGTACTTGGGCAGGATTGAAGGGTGGATATTGATGAAGCCGAATTTTGGAATTTCTAAAATTTCTTTTGAGATTATCTTTCCGTATGCGACTAAAATCGCTAAATCAAATTTTAAATTTGGGTCGGAAAGGCTTTTGGGCTGAAGTACTTTGATGCGATTTTTGAGGGCTGTTTGCTTGACGGGTGATGGTTGGAGTTTTTGACCGCGACCTGATTTTGTATCGGAGGCGGTAACTACAACTTGAGGTTTGTGGTGCGAGTTGATTAATTTTTCTAAGACGACTTGCGCAAGGCGGGGGGTACCGAAAAACAAGGTCTTTAGGCCAGTAGGCTCGTGGGTCGGTGGTATCTTATCGGACATAATCAAATTATATACCTACCGTCCTACAGACCTATCAGCCTACTGACCTCTACCAATTGCTCTTTGCCCTTTTTATTCTTTTCTACTTTAAAGAGTTTGCCGTTTTGGTTATGGACATGGTCAACAAATAAGACGCCATTTAAATGATCCACCTCATGTTGAATAATTCTGGCAGGAAGACCCTTGTAATGATTCTTAAATTGTTTCCCGATACGGTCGCAAGCCGTTATGTCAATCTCCGCCGGACGGACAACATGGCCGTAAAGTTCGGGGACAGAAAAGCAACCCTCCAAAAGGGCGAGTTCTTTTTTGGAGAATTTAAGAATTTGAGGATTGACAAAAGCCTTGAATTTATTCCTGATTTTGGCAACAAATAATCTTTTTGTGATGCCAATTTGAGGAGCGGAAAGTCCCAGGCCCGGGGGATCAGTTTGGGCAACGAGGGTATCGGTGAGGTCAGCAATAATTTGTCCAATGGTTTTGTCGAAGGCAATAATCTCTTCAGATTTTTGCCGCAGTCTCTTGTCTGGAATGGTAAAAATTGGTTTGACCATAGTAATTTTTAATTTTTAATTTAATTAAGGCTTGCCGGCTCTACCGTAATTTGCCAATCTCTGGGAATTTTATCCAGAAAACTGCTAAGAGAAAAGATCGCTTTTTCTCGGTAAGACAAACTATATTTTTCAATTGGTATTTTCAAAATTATATTATACTTTGTGTAGTTTTTTTCGAAAAATGATTTGTAGGGACCGATGATTGTAGCCGGTTCGTCTGGCTTTTTCGGCAAAATAGGTTGCTGATTGAGGTCTTGGAATAGGTTTTGGGCTTTTTCTTCGATTTTTTCTTCCTTTTTCCCTTTGATACTTAATTTAAGAATAAGGGCAAATGGAGGATAGGAAAGAGCCTTTCTTTCTGTCAATTGATTTTTGAAAAACGCCAGATATTGACCGGCAGCAGCAGTTTTAATGGCTAAATGATCTGGGTTATAAGTTTGCAGAATTAACAGGCCACTTGCAAGTTTTTTTAAATCGGTAATTTGGCTGTAGGTTTTTTCGCTACTTTTGATGTCTCTTATATTAAGAGTGCTATCTGTTGCGATGTGGGCAACCAGATCATACTTTACGGGAGTTAGTCGATAAAAGACCGAGGCGGTGGCAATGTCTATAGTTGCCAGTTGCCAGTTTCCAGTTGCTAGTTGCCGGTTGTCGGTTATCGGTCTGATATGGGCATCTGGTAGTATTTTTTGGACGAGAGTTGTCAGGGAGTTAACATTTAGGGAGTTAAACCAAATATTAGGGGACTGGCAGTTTGGGCAGGTTTCTGGTTGTTTTGCCATAAATTCATTGTGTTTACAGTTTTTGCAATAAATATTTCCAGACCCTCTTTTCTTATTTAGAAAAAGCAAGATTTTTTTATCTTTCTTATGGGCGAGTTTTAAATAAGTTGAAAGTACATCAGATATTGATGATTTGTTCCCTGCAGCTTTTTCGGTAGCCATCGAAACGATTTTAACTTTTGGAGCAACGCGGGTCCTGTCAGTCGTTTTCTTCCCGCTTTTGGCGAGGCTCGCCTTCGGCGGCCCGTCAGTGCTCGTCTTCAATGTCTTCCCATGATACGCTAGTGGTCCATATGGAGACTGCGCGCTGTCGGGACCCTTCCACGACTGCCACCCGTTTAGTGCAATTTGCTTTTTGTAGTTGAAGTAAGTGGTGATTTTTGGAGAGGAGTCAAAAATTTGAATTTTGCAACCACTGATGCTACTTATCTTTTCTGCGACAGTTAATGTGTCATAATACGGCGATCTTTCATCTTTATAGGCATCATCATGCTCATCGTAAATAATAATTTTGGCAAGATCAGGACATGGAGCAAAAATTGCCAAGCGACTTCCGAAAATAAAGTCGGCATTTCCTGAGAGAATTTTTAACCAAATGGCAAATTTTTCAGATGTTTTTAATTCATTATGATAGATGACATAATTTTTGGCTTGAGGATATTTGGCTCGCCTTGCGGCGAAGCGGGCGAGGGTTTCCGGGAGACGGTTGATTGTGGGGACTAAGACTATGGTTTGAGACTGCGGGTCCTGCCGCGAGCTCGTCCCACTCGACGTCCTCAGTCGGTAAGAGATTACAAAATTGGTTGAGTCATCTGTTGCATTTTGTTCTTTTGACGCTTGCGGCCTTTCGGCGCTCAGTGGGACGCCCTCCGCTCGCGTCACCCGCATATTATTTAAAAAACTGGTGGGAATCTCTGGAATCATTGCCTCAAGACATTTGACCATTGGTGCGTGGTAGTAAAATGCCATCCATTTTAAAAGTTCGATTTGATAAGGAAGAAGTATGGATGGTTGAAAGATGATAGAAGTAATTGGTTTGATTGTGATAGATGTTTCTGGTTTCTGGTTTCTGGTTGCTAGTATTAAGCCTACTGGATTTCTTTTGCCAAAAGGAACGAAAATAAGTTGTCCGGGTTTGATTATATTTTCCAATTCTTTGGGAACTTCATAAGTATAGAAATCAATTTCTGGTGGTTGATAGGTGAGAACAACAACGTTGGCATACATAGCAGCTAGATGGTAAACTCTTTGTTATTTGTCGTCAATGTTGATTAGTAGGAGAGCTATTACTCTAATGATCCTGATATATATCAGATGAGCGAAGCTCATGCTAATATCAAACTGTAGAAAATGTGAGGATAGAATTTTTGTAATAAAGTTTGATAAATTGGCTCATTAACTGACTATTTAGAAACTTGATTTTCGTAGGCAATGAGCAGGTTTTGGAAGAGGGAGGCGACGGTCATGGGACCGATCCCGCCAGGAACGGGAGTGATGGCGGCAACGACTTTGCTGACATTTTCGAAATCCACGTCGCCGACGAGTCTACGCGCAGGAGGTTCTGTTTCAGGCTTTGCTTGTAGGGGTACGACCCCTAAAAGGGGCTGAACTTGAACCCCTAATTTAGCTTGTGGGGGTAATACATTTATGCCTACGTCTATCACAACCTGATTTTTGGAAACGTGGTCTTTGGTTATTAGATTTGGTTTGCCGACGGCTATGACTAATATATCTGCGTTTTTTGTTTCAAGTTTCAAGTTTTTGGTTTCGCTGTGACAGACGGTAACTGTCGCATCTCTATTTAAAAAGGCCAGAGCTGTTGGTTTGCCGACAAGAGAGGAGCGGCCGATGACAACCACTTTTTTGCAAGGGATGGGGATTTTGTAATAGTCAAGAAGCGTTAAAACTCCTTTGGTTGTTGCAGGAATAATTGCACTGGTTTTGTTTTCCCAAAGTTTTTTTAAATTAGTCGAGGTTAGACCGTCGACGTCTTTTTGCGGAGAGATTGTATCGATAACGACATCGGCATCTAAATGTTTTGAAATGGGGAGTTGGACGATGATACCATGGATAGAAGGTTCATTGTTCATGGTTAATAGTTCATTGATAAGTATCTTTTGAGTGATGTCGGCATCGAAACGTTTGTGTTTGACGATGGCCCCGATTTTTTCTCCAAATAAAACTTTTTGGCGGATATAAGTATTTGATTCGGGTAAATTGCCGACTTGAATAATTACTAACTTGGGCCGAGATTTTAGATTTAAGATTTTAGATCTGAGATCTTGAGCGATTTTGTCTCGGACAATTCTGCCGTCTAAAATTTGGGTCATATCTAAATTATCTCATCAAAGTTTTTTAGCAACAAATTTTTTGGGCTTCCAAACCCGGTTTGGAAAATTCTACAAACCGGGTTTGTATTCATACCGGGAATTTTTGGGTGAGAGCTTTCACTTCGTGGGCGATTTGGAGAAGTTTTTTGTTTTTGGCGGCTTTTTGGCGGAAGGATTTCATAAATTCTACTCTGGCTTCCTTTTCCTGAGGCAATTGTTCGTTTTTGACTTTATCTATTACCTGACTGTACCAGCCTGCAATTTTGGTCATTTCTTTTTCTTTCATCCCTCGAGTGGTAATAGCCGGAGTTCCCAGTCGTATTCCTGAAGGATAGAAAGATGGCATTGGATCATTTAAAACCAGGTTTTTGTTGACCACAATGTTGGCAACTTCCAGCGCAAAGGCCGCAACTGCGCCGTTTGCTTTTTTGTTCTGAAGATCGATAAGAATTAGATGATTGTCCGAACCGCCGCTTAATAAGTCGAATCCATATTTGATAAGTGCTTTTGCCAAAGCTTTAGAGTTTTTAACAATTTGATGACCATATTTTTTGAAAGCAGGGGCTGATGCTTCTTTTAAGGCAACGGCGATGGCGGCTGTTTGATTGTCGTGAGGTCCGCCTTGCAAGCCGGGAATAATTGCCGAGTCTATTTTTCTGCCAAGGTCGGGATCTTTTTTAAAGCCTTTTTCGGTAACCATTATTAAAGCGCCCCGCGGACCGCGAAGGGTTTTGTGGGTAGTTGTTGTTATAATGTGAGCATAAGGGACAGGAGAAGGATGGGCGCCGGCAACAACGAGGCCGGTAATGTGAGAGATGTCGGCCATTAAAAATGCCCCAACTTTATCGGCGATTTGGCCGAATTTTTTAAAATCAATGATTCGAGGGAAGGCAGTATAACCGCAAATTATGATTTTTGGTTTTTCGCGTACGGCTTGTTTTTCAATTGCGGCATAATCGAGCTGTCCGTCTTTTCCTAATTCATATAAAGATGATTTATAGAAGCGGCCTGAAATGTTAAGAGCCAGGCCATGGGTTAGATGTCCGCCTGAGGCCATGGACAGGCCCATTATTTTATCTTTCAGTGGTGTGAGTAGGGCAAAATAAACTGCAGTATTTGCCGGGGAACCCGAGAGCGCTTGGACATTAACGTAGGGAACACCAAAGAGTTTTTTTGCCCGGTCAATTGCCAGTTGTTCTATCTCATCAATCACCCGATTTCCCTGATAGTATCGTTTTTTGGGGTAGCCTTCGGAATATTTATTAGTTAGTACTGTACCGAGTGCTTCCATAACGGCGTGCGAAGCATAGTTTTCGGAGGGGATCATTTCCAGAACTTCGCGTTGGCGTTTTTCTTCTTCTTTAATTAGTTTGTAGACTTGGGGATCGGTTTTTGAAAGACCCATCTTTAAATTTTTAATGAAATATTAATTTGAAATTTTTAAAATTAAAAAAATGAAAATTCATTTCAAATTGAAAATTGAAAATTATTGTCGACGTTATTGTCACCTGTCAGTTGTCAATTGTCAATTGTTGAATTGATCTTTCTAAGCAGCTCTTTTGCTTCCTGATAATCGGGTTTAAGTTTGAGAGCAATTTCCAGAGTTTTTTTAGCTTCTTCATCAAGATTTGTACCGGCTTGGATTTTAGCGAGTGACAGATAAGACTGGGGATCCGTTGGTGCAAGTTCTACAATCCTTTTTCCTAGCTCGCGGGCTTTTGATTCAAAACTCGGGTCTTTTGTGGAAAGAAGAAGGTAAGAAGTGGCAAGCCTGCGAATATTTATTAGATTGTTGGGGCCAAGCATTAGTGATTCTTGGGCGGATTGACTCACCTGATTTGTTAAAAGTGTTGCAAGTTTTTCGTCTTCCAAGCTGGAAGCATAGACGGCTGTGGCGTAGGCATAATCAGCAAGATAAAAGGGATTAGCACTCGGGAATGTTTCAATGGCACTTCGCAAGCTATCCGGTAAATTTGTCTGTTCTTCTTTGGCTTGCGACGCAAAGAGATCGGCAAAATAGAGTCTTATTACGAAGGAACCAATCCAAAGAAAGGCAATAACCAAAAAGGCGGCCGCGGTTTTTTGGTAGATCCCCTTAAGATTCGCAAGGTTGGCTACTTGTGGATTCTGTCCGCCCTGGACCAAGGTTGCGGCAATCAGAAGGTACATTAAAACCTGGGTGGCAACTGTTGAAAATCCGAAAAAAATGGTTACTTGATAACCCAGGATCGCGGCTATTGCAGCTTTGGTAATCAGCAATGCTTTCGGATTATTATTCGATTCCAGAAGAGCAGGGCGGGAACCCTTTTTAAGCTGACTTTCCGCTTGGCTTGCGGAATAATTATGTGATTGTCCGGAGATTCGGTAAAGGGTCCAGGATGCCGCAATCAGAAATGCCAAATAAGCGGCCGTTCCAATAAAGCCGATATTGGAAAGATAATTCAAAAATTCGTTGTGGGCTTTATTATAGAAGAAATTCCACTCGGTGGTGTTGTTGTGGGCCAACGGCCGATAGCGGTAATAAGAATAGGCAAAGGTTTCCGGACCGGAGCCTAAAATCGGGTAATTTCTAAAAACTTCCAAGGCGCCTTGCCAGACGATAAGTCTGATTTGGCCCGACTCCGTGCCGCCGATGTCGCCAGTCGGCAGATTTTTGGATAATGCTTCATTTAGGCGCAAGATTAATGTGTTCCCGAATACAAGGGTGGCTATACTGATAGCTCCAAATGTCAGCACTAAAATTTTAATATTTGCCCTGATGAACTTTATTCCCAGAAGAGCCATAAAAGCAATTAATGCGGTAATCAGACCAAAGGCAGCAGACCTTGAGTTGGTAAAGATGAAAGCCAAAAACAAGACTAGAGTTGTTGCCGCAAAAAAAACCTTAGTTTTTGGTAATTTGGTATTCAAAAAAAGGGCCAGCGAAACCGGCAAAATTAAAACTAAATATGAGGCGAGCCAGTTTGGCTGACCTAAGGTTGAAAAAATGCGGAGTTGCGGGTCGAAATCTTTTTGCCAGCAAGTGGCGTTAAGTTTGCCTGTTAGTACAAAACAGGTTGGATCTTTACCAAAATGGGCAGGTATTCCCCAAAGGGATACGGCAAGAGCCGCAACTATTGTCGCCACTATCAACTGCTTGGCCATTTTTCGGTTTAAATTGATCAGGGCCCCGATAAAAATCACAAGATAAGCAAATTGGGAAAGAAGCCCTCCATTTAATCGTGTGGGATAGCCAAAAATCGAGGTGAATTTGTCGATTGAAAAAAGGGTGGAAACCACCTGGATTGCGACAAAGACAATAAGAGAAGCAAGCGTTAAACTTTTCGGGATTAAGATTTTTCCATTGAAGACAAATTTGATAAGAGTCAAAAAGAAGATGACAGTGGCGGCCAAATAGACAAAAAGCATTTTGGGGACTTCAAAAAGCTCCGAATTTTTAGTGGAAAATAAAAGGGGGGTGACAACCACCACGGTAAGATAAGAAAACCAGATTGTTTGATCAACAAACTTGGCTATTTTCTCAGTCACGAATCAAATATTAGCACAACTGTCCTTAGTTAGTTTAAAAAGGTTCCCTTGACTGCTTTTAGGGTGAAAGCTATCTGGGCAAATTCCATTGGGGTCATTTGTTCAACGGGAATATTTTGCCAATCGGTAGTACCGGAAAAAGGACACTCGTCGGATTTTGGTGATCTAATGCTGAAAGTGTTGCTGTCGGGGAAAGTGATTTGCAAAGAATCGGCTGGAGGGTCTTTTTCAAGATATACCTCTAAATAGATTCCGTTATGCGATAAGATTTTTTCGGCATGAAGTTCAATTAGGAGATGGCCATAGCTTTTTTGCATAGACAAAAGATTATTATCTTCCGGATCGTAAAAATCTTTGCCACCATTTGTTAAAATTATATTTCTCAAGTCTTCCACCTGTTGGCTCAAAGAATCTTGCTGTTCGGCGGTTATCCAGTATTTGGAATCCTGCGGACGGTGCCCTGCATGGATGGCTTTAAGATGATTGCGTATTTCATCAAGACGGGATTTTGCAAGGAACTCTTCGTGAAACTCGTGGCCGGGCTCTGCTAATTTTTTAATAGATGATTTGTGGCTTTCCGTTTCTTTTGAGGGCTGACGATGTTCATAAACGCTAAATGAATCTTTCCATACAGGATCCTTGGGATCGACGGGCCCTTCCGGCAAAATTAGGTTGGTCGCTGGGAGTGGTCGGAGTCCGCCCGGTGCTAATTCTTTTAATAACATGAGGCGATTTTACCAAACTATGGGGCTTTTTTCAAGAGGCAAATTAGTAACTTCCGCAATTCTTACCGGTTGGAGTATACTTGCCTTCGGCTTTATGATTCCCATTATTGATCAAATTCTCGGCAGATTTTCGCAAGATTTGGCGATTGATCTGGGGACTGCCAACACCCTAATTTATGTTCGCGGCAAGGGGATTGCTCTTAGAGAGCCTTCTATTATTACGTGTCATAAAAAAACTAAGAAAGTACTGGCAATTGGCCTTGAGGCAAAAAAAATGGTCGGAAAAACGCCTTTCAATATTGAGACAATTAGGCCTCTTGCCAGAGGCGTGATTGCCGATTTTGACACCACTTTGTCAATGTTTAATTATTTTGTAAGAAAGACCCGAGAGATACCCGGAAAGAGATTATATTTTAGCCGGCCGAGAATGATTATCGGCGTTCCAACTTGCGCCAGTGAGGTTGAAAGACGGGCAGTTTTGGATTTGGCAGGAAGCTGCGGTGCCCGCCTGGCTTTTTTAGTGGAGGAACCGTTAGCTGCGGCTATTGGCGCGGGTCTTTCAATTGCCGAACCGGTTGGGAGTCTGGTAGTTGATATCGGTGGCGGTACAAGCGAGATTGCCGTGATTTCTTTGGGAGGAATAGTTGTCGGACGATCTTTGAGAATTGCCGGTAATAGTATGGATACTGATATTATTAATTATGTTCGTTTCAGGTGGGGTTTGGCTCTTGGAGAAAAAACTGCGGAGGAAATAAAGATATCTCTTGGTAGTGCTTACCCCGGGCCGATTGAAAAGGAAATGGTTGTTCGCGGACGAGATTTAGAAAAAGGTTTGCCCAAATCAATAAGATTGACTTCTTCTCAAGTCCGTGAAGCTTTAGCACCGAGTATTAATGTTATTGTCAGCACGATCAAAGAGATCCTTGCTGATGCGCCGCCGGAGTTGGCTTCAGACATTGCCGAGCGGGGTATAGTTGTTTGCGGGGGAGGGTCGCAAATTTCAGGGTTGCCAAAACTTATATCAGCCGAGACAAAAATGCCCGTGACGGTGGCTGATGACCCCGGTTCCTGCGTGGTTCGTGGCTGCGGGTTGCTTTTGGAAAATGTCGAGCTTTTGGCAAAAGTTAAAGTTGTAGATCCCAAATGATTTATGAGGCAAAAGAAGGTTTTGTTGCCCCAATCGGCCGATTTTATATTCCATGAGAAAGTCAGACGATTCTGGTTTTTTCAAAAAGATCGCAGCTTAGGCCATTTGTCTTTTGATTCTTTAAACCCCAGCTCACTTTTTATCTTGAGAGTGGCAGTTTTTTGCGCACTTTTTATTTCTTTGGCGCGGCTTTTTATGCTGACGGTGGTTAATGGAGAGAAATATAGGTCTTTGGCTGAAGAAAATCGGGTGAGGCTTGTAACAATTGAGGCAGCAAGAGGAAAAATTTTTGACAGAAACGGCAAACTTATGGCAGATTCCTTAACAAATTACTTTTTGAAAAAAGGCGAAAATGTTTTGTCGATCAGTTATGAACAAGCGCAGGATTTAGAAAAATCGGGTTTGGCTCATGAGGATTTTGAAGGCGGGCTCGGAAAAATCTTTCGATCGGTGACGCGCGAGTATTTGTTGGGCTCGGCAGCTGCCCATATTTTGGGTTATACAACCGGCGTCGGTGAAGAGGGTGCCGGCAGACTGGGAATCGAAGCGAGCTATGATAACTTTTTGAAAGGGCAAGCCGGTAAGAAACTAATCGAGGTTGATGCCAACGAAAGAAAGGTTTCTATTTTAGGAAGTATTGACCCTGAGGCAGGTCGTGACCTTACTTTAACTATTGACGCAACCTTGCAGAAAATTGTTTATGAGGTTTTAAAAAAACACGCAGAGCGCGTAGGCAGTGGCGGAACAGTTATTCTACAAAACCCGTCAAGCGGGGAGGTTTTGGCACTGGTTTCATATCCTTCATTTGACCCGACTGATATTTCCAGGTTTCTTGAGAGTTCCAATCAACCCTTTTTCAATCGGGCAGTTTCCGGCATTTATCCTCCAGGATCCATATTTAAAATCATTTCAGCGCTCTCAGCTTTGGAATCGGGGAAAATAACGGGTGAAACTGAAATTGAGGATGTAGGAGAATTTGAATTGGGAGGAGTAAGGTTTTCAAATTGGTATTACAATCAATATGGAGGACGCGACGGAATTTTAAAGGTTGATCGGGCAATTGCCAGATCAAACGATATTTATTTTTATAGAATTAGTGAAAAAGTTGGCCTTGATGGGCTTCGCAAGATGGCAATTAAGTTTGGTTTTGGGCAAAAATCCGGGATTGATTTACCGGAGGAATCATTAGGGCTTGTACCGGATGAGGTTTGGAAAAAATCGACACTTGGAGCTCCCTGGTATCTTGGAGATACTTTGCATTTTTCGATCGGACAGGGATTTATGCTGGTTACGCCAATCCAGATAAATTCAATGACTTCATATATGGCAAGCGGTAAGCTGACTCGTCCTTATTTAGTTTCAAAAATTGGTTCGCCACCCGCTGGTCGGGGAGAGTTTGAAATTGGTAGCAAGATCATCGGTGAAAAATTGGTAAGCGAGGAGAATTATAAATTAGTGCGCGAGGGGATGCGCAAAGCCTGTCAAACCGGCGGAACTGGTTGGCCTTTTTTTGATGCGGCCTATTCGGTTGGTTGTAAAACGGGTACGGCAGAGAAAAGTTTAGGCAACCCGCACGCCTGGTTTACAGCCTTTGTTCCTTTTGATGATCCAAAGATTTCGATTACAGTTATTATTGAAGAAGGCGGGGAGGGGTCTGGCGTTGCAGGACCAGTGGCAAAGGAGATATTGGATTGGTGGTTTGGGAATAGATAATTTTTAATTTACAATTTTAAGTTTAATTTTAAGTTTAAAATGAATGTTCAAATTTTGAAATTTAAAAATTAAAAATTGATTAAAAATTAAAAATTTCAAATTGAAAATTCTTTAAACCAATATAGTCAATGAAATATAGTCAATGAATAGATTATATTTACCAAAGGAACTGATCTTAAAACTGAAAAAATTCCGGGATATGCGCTATGGCGAAAATCCGCACCAGAAAAGTGCGTTTTACCTTGAGGATGTTAAAAATCCCGGTTATCGGCAGCTTGCCGGTATTGATCTTTCCCATAATAATTTGGGTGATGCCAATCATGCCTGGCGATTGGTTAGTGAATTTGAAGAGCCGACTGTAGCTATCATTAAACATGGAAATCCTAGCGGTATTGCCTCACGTACTGACCTTGCTTCGGCTTATAGTCTGGCTTATGAGGCAGATACAGTGAGTGCTTTTGGCGGAATTATTGCTGTCAACAAGCCGCCGACACTTGGGATGATAGAGGCAATGCGCGGAGTTTTTTATGAACTTATTATTTCTCCGGATTTTGACAAGGAAGTACTTGCGGCGCTTGTTGCAAAAAGCAAACGGTTGCGGGTAGTTAAAGCGGATTCCCCACCAAGGCAGTTGGAGTTCACACGTGTTTTTAACGGCTATTTGGTACAGACACCCGATGATATAGAGGAGTCAAAGTCAAAGTGGAAAGTGATGACAGGAGTGGTCCCCACTAAGAAAATTTATGATGATTTGGATTTTGCCTGGAAAGTGGTTAAGCATGTCCGGTCAAATGCAATAGTTGTTGTAAGGGATAAAGTGATGGTCGGAATGGGTACCGGTCAGCCAAATCGGGTTAATTCGGTCAAGCTCGCTCTAACCCAGGCAAAGGAAAAAGCCAGAGGTGCCGTTTTAGCCTCGGATGCGTTTTTTCCGTTTCCGGACAATGTGGAGCTTACCGCGGAGTCAGGAATATCGGTTATTCTGCAACCGGGTGGCTCCATCAATGACTTGAAAGTGATAGACGCGGCAAAAAAGCATAAAATGACGATGGTGTTTACGGGGGTAAGGCATTTTAAACACTGAAGTGCGAATAATATGCGAATTTAAATTCTGCGAATGTATTCGAATAAATTAGGATGGACAGAATACTTGTCACCAACATTTTTGCGGCAGTTTTTACTAAATCATTACTTGATCCACTCCTTAAAATCTTGAATCCAAAGCGGGTCAAGTTTTGGGGGACAGAGGGGACGGTTAAATATCTGAAATCCAAAGATTTCCGGGCAGAGTCTGTAGTTTCCGGTTTTGACTTTGACGGCAGGGTTAAAACCCTGGATCGGGCAATTTTTGCCAGAATTTTAGCGGATCGTTTAAGGAAGAAGCATTTGAAAGAACTTCAGCTTTTGGCAAGGGACACCTCCGAGGTGGGCTCTGACTCCTCGGAGGAGGAAGATTGGGAGCCATTTGATCTTGTGATTGTTGATCTTTACGCTCCCGACCCCAAAAATTTTCCGGAGACGATGGATATTGGTGGCCAGGCATTAATTAGGGCGGCAATTAAGAATTTTGAAAATGTGGTAGTTGCTTTTGATCCAAAATCAATTGAGGATTTGGTTTGGGAATTGAAGATTAATAAAGGAGTGACTAGTGTCAAATTCCGTAAAAGACAAGCCGCCAAAGCCGCAAGATTTATCGCCGAGCGAGCTAAACTTGAAGTTGCCCTCTTCAAGTCCGGGACTTGAATTTGCCTATTTTCTGTTTTATTATTTCATCATGCCCTATCGCGAGCCAATTTTCTTTGAAGGAGGGTATTATCACATTTACAGTCGAGGGTCGGAAAAAAGACAGATTTTTTTAGATAGAGCAGACTACCAACGTTTTTTAAAGAGGCTTGAGGAATACAAAGACAAGCATGATGTTTCAGTTCTTTGCTATTGCTTGATGCCCAATCATTATCATCTTCTTATAAAACAAAATACACAGGAGTCAATCTCGCACTTTATTTATCGATTGAATCTTGCTTATGCTATGTATTTCAACAAACGATACGAGAGAGTGGGCCCTCTGTTTCAAGGAAGATTTAAAGCAAAGAATGTCAGCAGTGATGAATATCTTGTTCATCTTTCAAGGTATATCCACCTTAATCCATTAAGTCCGGCCCAAACAAACGTTGAAAACTACCCCTGGTCATCTCTTCAGATTTACCTTGAAAGAAAAAATGACGATTTGGTCGACCTGGATTTAATTAAATCGTATTTCGGTTTTGAAGGCCAAGTCGAAAAGTATTTAAAGTTTATAAAAGAGGAGGGAGAAAGAAAGTTTAAGTCTGCAATGGAAGAGTTACTTTTTGAAGAAATTACCCCTCTTCAAGTCCGGGACTTGAAGAGGGCTGAATAATGAATAAAGAGTTGACTTATTGGGTTGCAACTTCGGCGATTCCGGGAGTTGGCAGTGCGACTTTTAACTATCTTCTTCGTCATTTCAAATCCCTCAAAAAATTTTGGGATTCGCCAAAGGATAAAATCGAAAGATTAAAGGTAGATGCTAAAACGCGCGCGGTGATTTTAGAATTCCGGCAAAAAGTCGACCCGAAAGTTTATCTTGAAACGGTTTATGAGCGAGGAATTAAAGTGGTTAGTCTTGCTGATCGAGACTATCCGGCAAATTTAAGACAAATCTCAGATGCGCCGTCGGTACTTTATTATAAAGGTAGTTTGTTGCCGGAGGATGATTTGGCCATTGCAGTTGTCGGGGCAAGGTTTGCTACGGCTTACGGCAGGCAAGTAACGGAAAAGTTAGTTTTTGATCTAACATCTGCCGGCCTGACAATAGTTTCCGGGTTGGCAAGAGGCATAGACAGTATTGCTCACAGGTCTGCAATTGAGAGTGGAGGGAGGACGATTGCAGTTTTAGGTTGCGGGGTTGATTTAATTTATCCGCCGGAAAATAAAGGTTTGGCTGACAAAATTGTTCAAAATGGTGCCATAGTTTCTGAATTTCCCCTGGGGTTTCCTTCAGTTCCTTCCAACTTTCCCGCAAGAAACAGAATTATTTCCGGTTTGTCACTCGGAGTTTTGGTGACAGAGGCAGCAGTAGATTCCGGATCTTTAATTACGGCAGGGCAAGCTGCAGAACAAGGCCGGGAAGTTTTTGCGGTGCCGGGATCAGTTATCAGCAAAATGAGTGAGGGAACCAACAATTTAATAAAGGAAGGTGTACATCCGGTAACAGATGCGAAAGATATTTTGGAAGTTCAAGACATTGAGAGGAAGCAGCGACAGATCAACGTCAAGGAGTCTCCTTTACGGGGTCAGCCAAAAGATAGGGTCGAGGCGGGGATTTTGGAAGTTTTAGATGGAGGGACAAAACATATCGATGCGATTATTCGCGAAAGTGGACTTGCGACAGATAAAGTCTCAAGTGCCCTTTCGATGATGGAACTGAAGGGGATGGTTAAAAATTTCGGGTCAGGGATATGGGGAACGTAATTAATAAAGCTGCGATTTTTTAGCACTATTCATTTGACATCATAAAGGTTTTTATTACAGTGTCATATTTTCTATTTTAAGATAGTAAATTGAAGAAATTGTAGAAAATATAAGAATTGATAAGAAAATAAGAAAAAAAGTTAAATTTAAGTTTTTATCGTTAATGAGCAGATTGTAAGAAAGAAATGCTAATACAGAAAGAGATCCAACTGTCATATTATCATGGAATAATTAGTTCTTGACAAGCTCTATATAATTATTTGAAAGTAATTAGATAGAAATTATGAAAAATTTAGTGATAGTAGAATCTCCTACGAAAGCTAGGACATTGAGCCATTTTTTAGGTCCAGAATATAAAATCATTGCTTCCATGGGTCATGTGCGGGATTTGCCGCGTGGTGAATTTGGAGTGGATGTCGAGAAAAACTTTGAGCCTAAATATGTTATTCCAAAGGAGAAAATAAAGAGTGTTAATGTTCTGGCAAAGGAAGCTGTGGGTGTGGAGAAGCTTTGGTTGGCGACCGATCCGGACAGGGAGGGGGAAGCGATAGCCTGGAATCTATTGCAAGTCATAGGTGGAAAGTCTCAGCCAAAGGTTGGTCGTCCTTTGGACGAAAGTTATAGTCGGGTGGTGTTTCATGAAATAACGAAAGAGGCTGTTTTGGATGCGTTTTCCAATCCTCGAAAACTCGATGATGATTTGGTTAGTGCTCAACAGGCAAGAAGAGTTTTGGATAGGTTAGTCGGCTATAAGCTTTCACCGCTTCTTTGGAAAAAGGTCAAAAGCGGGCTTTCCGCTGGGAGAGTTCAATCCGTTGCCCTAAGGCTGGTTGTTGACCGGGAAAGAGAAATCGAGGTTTTCAAGCCGCAAGAATATTGGGTAGTTCAAGCAGAGCTTGAAAGTCAAAGTGAAGGGTCAAAGGGTAAAGTATTTGAAGCAACTCTAATTAAAATAGGAGCAGAGAAAGCTGAGGTTAAAAACAAAGAGCAGGCGGATAAAATTGTCGCTGATCTTGAAGACGCGAATTACAAAGTTTTAGAAATTAAAACAAAAGATAATCATAAATTTCCCAATCCTCCATTTACGACCTCGACTCTTCAACAGGCGGGTGCCAACAAACTTAGTTTTACGCCAAAGCGAACGATGCGAATCGCACAAGATCTTTATGAACAGGGACTGATTACTTACATGCGTACGGATTCGGTTAATCTTGCGCCTCAAGCGGTAGATGCGGCTAGAAAATTTATCGAGACGGAATTCGGGAAAAATTATTTAGCCAGCGTGCCGCGCGGGTACAAAGTTAAGTCAAAACTTGCCCAGGAGGCTCATGAGGCGATAAGGCCGACCAATGTACAAGTTACCCACCTTCGCCAAGGCTTCGGTGGGCAAGCAAGTGCTGACCATCAAAAATTATATGATCTTATTTGGAAAAGGATGGTGGCTTGTCAGATGGCCGAGGCAATTATCGCGGAAACGTCTGTCGATGTTTCCGCTCAAGTTCTAAGTTCTAAGTTCAAAGTTCAAAGTGACGGAAATTATTTATTGCGGGCCACCGGTCAAAAAATTGAGTTCGACGGTTGGTATAAAGTTTATGGGAAACCTCCGGTTAAAGAGCAAGTTTTACCGGATGTTCGTGCTAATGAGATGCTGGATCTTGTTAAGGTAAACAGTGAGCAGAAATTCACTGAGCCGCCAGCGAGATTTTCCGAGGCGACTTTAATTCGCGAGCTGGAAAAAAACGACATCGGCCGGCCCTCAACCTATGCACCTACGATTTCGACTCTCTATGATAGGGCGTATATCGAAAGAGTTGAAGAAAAGAAAATTGCCCCGACTCCCGTTGGCAAGACGACTGCTGATTTTCTGGTTAAATACTTTCCGGAGATTGTCGATACCTCGTTTACCGCAGGGATGGAAGATGATCTGGACAAAATTGCCCAGGGGAAGCAAGAGATGGCACCGACAATGGAAAAGTTTTGGGAACCGTTTGCAAAACAGGTCGAAAAAGTTGCCGAAGAAGCTGAAAAAATGAAAGTTGTAGTAGAAGAAACAGATGAAAAATGCGAAAAATGTGATAAACCAATGGTTATTCGCTACGGTCGTTACGGGAAGTTTTTGGCCTGTTCGGGCTTCCCGGAATGTAAAAATACGAAGACTTTATCTGAGCCCACAGGATTGACTTGTCCCACAGATGGTGGCAATATAGTGATGAAAAAAACGAGGCGAGGTAGGACTTTTTGGGGGTGTGAAAACTGGCCGAAATGTAAATGGGCCAGTTGGACAAAACCTGCAACCACTAAGAACACTGAAAAGAAAACTGAAAGCACTGAAAAAATAGTCTTTAACACAGAGAACAAATAGCTGCCCCAAAATAAAATCTAAATGTCAAAAAAACATGATGAAAAAGTGATGGTTGTGGCGCGAGAAGAATTGTTTGCCGATGAGATTTGGAACGGGATAAAGAGTGAGAGTTTGCAAAAGTATATTAATTTAATTTCTAAAAAACATAAATTTTTACCTCGTAATCAAGTCGAAACCGATTCTTCTTGGCAACAAATTATTCCCTATTTGGTTTTTTTTGGAAACAGAAAAATATTTTTGATGCGACGCAAGACAAATCACACCGACAAACGTCTTTCCAATATGTACTCAATCGGTGTCGGAGGACATATCAATAAGGGTGATATGGATGGTAAGGGTGATAAGGGGATTATGTCATGGGCGAGGAGAGAGTTTGAGGAGGAAATTTGTTATGAGGGTGCCTACACAACGAAATTTCTGGGTCTTTTAAACGATGATTCCAATGATGTGGGATTAGTCCACTTGGGACTAGTTATGCAAATTTTCGGGGATAGCGATGAGATTTCCGTTCGGGATGAGCATAAGTCGGGGAAGTTGGTTGGTGTTGGCGAAGCTGGAAAATATTACAAACAGATGGAAACATGGAGCCGGATTGTTTATGATTATTTGCAAGGAAAAACACTAATGCAAAAGCGAGCAGACAGTATTGTTGGTATTTTGCCAGATTGGATAATTGCAGACTATATTGAGCATGGCATCATTAAAATTGATCCTTTAGTGAAAGATTGGCGAGGTGCGATTGATCAGGTATCGATGGACTTTCATTTAGGAGGGAACATTAAACTTTTTCGGGGTGGAACGTATCGATTTATCGACACAAGGCGGGGTTTACCTGAAGATGCTATGGAGGAAGTGAATTTAGGCGATGGGGATCCTTTTATCTTGGAGCCAGGAGCTTTTGCCATTGCCACCACAAAAGAAGTTCTTAAACTACCAAAAGATATTTTGGGGAGACTGGAGGGCAAAAGTTCGCTGGCACGTTTGGGGATTTTGGTGCATTCGACGGCGGCGAGATTCGATCCTGGCTGGAACGGCGCACCGGTTTTGGAACTGGGAAATCTGGGGCCGAAGCCGGCGATATTGTATTGCGGCATGCCCATTTGCGCTTTTACTTTTGAAAAACTGGCGGTGCCTGTCAAAATGCCTTATGAAGGCAGCAGGAGCGACAGATATTCCGGGTCCAAAACTCCAGTTGCCTCAAGAATTCATAAGGCGAATTTAAAGGTGGGTAAACTTCTTAAGAAGGATAGATAAAATTATTCTTCAAGCGCTAGTCGAGAAGTTTCCTCTTAGTGTAATTATAAAAATTTCACCGGTAAGTTCTCGACAAACTCGAACAATAATATGATATGAAAGTAAGTGGTAAACTGATTGTTTTTGAGGGGGCAGATGGATCAGGCAAGACTACCCAGGCAAAACTTCTTTTGAAATATCTGCAGAAACGAAAAATTCCATCAGAGTATATTTCATTTCCAAGATACAATGAGTCCTTTTGGGCCCACATGATTATCCGCTATTTGAAGGGGGAATTTGGTAAGCTTAGCGAAATTAATCCCTATTTTGCTTCCCTTATGTATGCCGGGGATCGGATGAGGGCTCTGCCGCTTATGAAAAAGTGGCTTGCGGCTGGGCAGCTGGTAGTTTGCAACAGGTATGTTGCTTCCAATTTGGCACATATGGGCGCCAGATTTGACAGGGAGGATGAACGGCAAAAGTATATCAGATGGCTTAAAAAGTTGGAGTATCAAGAAATCGGGTTGCCACAGGAAGATTTGGTAATTTTTTTGGATGTACCTGCCAAAATCTCGCAAAATTTGATGAAAAAGCGGGTTAAAGATATTCATGAAGGCAATGTCGATTATCTTGAAAAAGTCGTCGATGTTTATCGCCAGCTTTGCCGACAGAAGAATTGGGTGAAGATTGATTGTACTTGGCGGGGCAAGATTTTAACAGAGCAGCAAATTCACGAGAAGATTTTGGAGGTTTTTAGGTCTAGAAATATTCTTCGAGCAAAGTGAGAAGTTTAAGCCTTTAGTTCTTGCTGTCGCCCGAACAATAAGACTTTTATTCTTCGAACGAAGTCGAGTCTAACTCGACGAAGTGAGAAGTTACCTTTAGAATTATTATGTCTAGATGGAAATGGTATGTATATATTTTGGAACTTAAGAATGGTTTGTACTATACGGGGATTACATGGAAGCCGAGTTTGAGATTTGATCAGCATTTGTCAGGAATGGGAAGCAAATTTACATCAAGATATGGAGTTTACGGGCTAGTTTATCTTGAAGAGCACGAAGATCTAGGAACTGCACGAAAGAGAGAAATCCAGATTAAAGATTTTAGCAGGAAGAAGAAACGAGAACTCATTAATAGTTTTAATGGTGAGTTCTCGCTGGCGCTCGAACAATAATGATAAGTTCACCAGAAAGATTCACCAAAGAAGAGGCGTGGTTTATTTCGCCTTTCTTTACCAACTTAGACAAAAATGTTTTTGCGGCTAAATATTTGCCGAGCGAGGTTTTAGGCGCTTTGGCTAGCCGCTACAGCCGATCGACCAAAGGCGTCCGCAGGCTATTTTTTGATGAGTATATCAAGCCGATTTTGGAGCCCGATTTAGGTGGAGCGGATCATCAATCAGTCAAAGAGGCGGAAACAATGAGGAAGGAGTTAATTTCCTTTGTCGATTATTTACATGAGCACGGTGGTTGGGAAACGGTAATTAACAGCAGACGGGCCCGCGATTTCTTCCAAAAGTGGTTGGCGGCTTACGGCGACGACTCCATTGCCCAAATGGCCGGAGCCCATATCTTCTTTGAAAATATCTCTAACGTCGCTGTAAAAATTTTAGAGGATTTCAGGATCGGATTTGCGCCTCTTGAGAAATCGACAAGATACGTGGTGTTTGACCAAAAAGTTGGCGGCAGTTATCTCTACTTTCTTGAACCTGATCTTGTGAAATCCAAGTATGGTCGGGAATATACAAGGCTTATGAATATGCTTTTTGGTCATTATACCGAGTCTTTTGAGCCGTTTTCCAAATATTTAAGAAAAGTTTTCCCCCAGGAAAAAGACCAGACAGACCGGGCCTATCGTGAAACAATAAAAGCTAAAGCCTGCGACGTGCTGCGTGTTTGTTTACCGGCTGCGACTTTAACAAATGTCGGATTTTTTGGGGTAGGACAGGCTTTTGAATATGTTTTGACAAAGTGCTTTGCGCATCCGCTTTTTGAGATTAGGCAACTGGCATGGGAAGCTCAAAAAGAGTTGAATCAAGTTATTCCCTCGCTTGTTGATCGCGCCTCAAGTTCGCGAGGAAAGGTTTATCAGAAATATGTTTCAGATACGGAAAAAGCACTAGAGAAGCTGACACAAAGATATATTAGAACCGACATGCAAGGCTATTTCACTCCCGGTGTGGAAGTAGCTCTACACACCGGGAGTGGGACTGAGAGTTCTAGTGTTGATCTTGTTGAGTGGGATGTTGATGCCGAGGATCGGATTTTGGCTAGTCTTTTATATAAATATTCAACTCTGCCATTTAGGCAAATAAAAGAAAAAGTTTCTGCGCTTTCGCAGAAGCAAAAATTAGAAATTATCAAAAAAGTAGTCGGCAGGCGGCAAGTTCGTCAACACAAATTAGTGAGGGCTTTTGAGAATACTTATTACAAATTCGATATCGTGGGAAATCTTGGAATTTACAGAGATCTGCAGAGGCACAGAATGTTAACCCAGGAGAGGCAAAGATTTACGACAGAGCTGGGTTTTGAAGTGCCGGCGGATTTGGTTTTGGCCGGGATGGACAAACTTTATATTGCTGCCGTGGGGAAAATCGACAACTTTTACAAAAGGGTCAAAAGGGATTTTCCAAACCAGGCCCAATATGTCGCAACTTTTGGTCATAGAATCCGTTGGTATCAGTGGGAAAACTTACGAGAGCTTGCCTGGGAGACGGAGCTTCGTACGGGTCCGCAAGGCCATCCCGATTATCGTAAAATAGAACAATTAAAAGTCGAAGCAGTTCGTAAAGTTCACCCAAGTTTAGTTCAAGCTCTAAAGTTTGTGGACTGGAACCAGTACGATTTGGCAAGGCGCGAAAGTGAAAAGCGCATTGACCAAAAATTGGCAAAAGTTTAGCTCGCTTCAAGTCCGGGACTTGAGCAGAGCTGATAAAGAAAGACCACATCGGCGAGATAATACTTGAATTGATTTTTTCTCTTAGCAGTGTTATAGTTTTCCAAATTACACACGCTCTATCGCAGACTCCTTGAGTCTGCAGTTAATAGTGAATAGTCAATAGTTCATAGAAACTGCAGATTGAAAATTAGAGCGGAGGGCCCGCTACCCGACGGGATTAAAGGAGAATACGAATGAATATTCCATCAATGCAGGATTTACTTGAAGCTGGGGTTCATTTTGGACATCAGGTTCGGCGTTGGAACCCTAAAATGAAACCATACATTTTTACGGCCAGGGAGGGTCTTCACGTTATTGATCTTGTCAAGACCTACCAAAAACTTGAGGAGGCTTGCGATTTTGTAAAACGGATTGGTGAGGCAGGAGGCACCATTATTTTTGTGGCCTCTAAAAAACAGGCAAAGAGTATTATTCGCGAGGAGGCAAAGAGAGTCAGCGCCAAGTATATTATTGAGCGTTGGATAGGGGGACTTTCGACCAATTGGGAGCAAACGGGCAAAAATATTAAAAAACTGACGGACCTGAGATCCAAAAAAGAAGCCGGAGAATTTAGAGACAGAACCAAAAAAGAAAATCTTTTGATAGATCGGGAAATTGCCAAGCTTGAGCGACTTTATGGTGGGCTTGAGGGCTTGGAGAAGCTGCCGGATGCAATCTTTATTGTCGATGTTAAAAAAGAGGAAAATGCTGCTCGTGAGGCAGTTAAGAAAGGTATCCCGGTTGTTGCTATTTCCGACACTAACGCCAATGTGGATTTGGTGACTTACCCAATTCCCGGAAACGATGATGCCATTAAAGCAATTAAAATAATAACTAGCGCAGTTGCTGATGCATTTCTGGAAGGACGGAAGAGTTATGAAAAGAAAACACCGAAAGAGAAAGTGGAACTTGCGAAATAAATTGTAAGATTATTACATTATAGCAAGGTAGCAAGATAATTATTAATGACTGTTTCAATTGGTGATATAAAAAAATTACGAGAGAAGACAAGTGCCGGGATTGTTGATTGTCGCCGGGCACTGGAAGAAACAGGCGGAGATTTTAAAAAGGCTGAGGAACTTGTTAAAAGCTGGGGGTTTGACAAGGCAGCCGCCAAAGAAGGCCGGGTTGTCGGGGCTGGACTTGTTGAGACCTATATCCATGCCGGCGGTAAAGTTGGGGCGATGGTAGAGGTAAACTGTGAAACCGATTTTGTGGCCAGAACAGATGAATTTAAAACTTTGGCACATGAGCTTGCCATGCAAGTTGCGGCAATGGACCCTGCTAGTGTTGAAAAACTATTAAAACAGGAGTATATTCGTGACTCTGCCAAAACTATTGATCAACTTGTCAAGGAAACAATCGCCAAAGTTGGGGAGAATATTGTGACTCGACGTTTTATGAGATTTGAGTTGGGAGCATAATCAATCCGAATTCATCCGAATGGTTAATCCGAATTGATCCGAATATTAATGAATGCCTAGAATTATTCATCAAGATTTAAGTTATAAGGTCGTAGGAATTTTGTTTGATATTCACAAAAAGTTAGGTAATAGATATCAAGAGGAGTATTATCAGAGAGCATTTGCTGAAGCTTTAAAGAAAAGTCATCTAAAATTTCAAAAAGAGCTATCTTTTGATCTCGAGTATGATGGCAAAAAATAGGTAAATATTTATTAGAGTTCTTAATTTATGAGAAAATTGTATTGGAGATAAAAGCAGTTCCACGATTGAGACCGGTTGACTTTAAACAGGTACTGGCTTATCTCAAGGCTAAAAATTTAGAACTGGGAATACTTGTAAATTTTAGACCAGACAGCTTGGCATATAAGAGAATTCTTAATTCGGATGTAATTCGGAGTAAAAATTAGGATGAATTTGAATGATACGCAGCTGCGAATGCAGCAAGCAACTAGCCACCTTAAGGGTGAACTTGCCCAGATTAGGACGGGCAGGTCTAATCCAGCGCTTGTTTCTGATATCTTAGTCGACGTTTATAATTCTAAAATGCTGGTTAAGGAGCTTAGTCAAATTACGGCTCCGGAGCCGACGGTTCTTTTAGTTTCCCCGTGGGATAAGTCGATAATTACCAATATAGTCGGCGGTATCACTAAGGCCAACATTGGTCTTAACCCTGTTATTGATGGCGATTTAATAAGGATTGTTATTCCGCCCTTGACAGTAGAACGCCGGGAGCAATTTATCAAACAAATGCACATAATTTTAGAAAAGTATCGAGTGGAGATAAGACAGATAAGGCATGAAATAAGAGAAGAATTACGAACCAAAAAACAATCAGGTGAAATCAGTGAAGATGAGGAAAGAAGACAAGAGGCAGAATTGCAAAAATTGCACGACGAATTTATAGAGGCCATCGAAATGGCAGGGAAGGTAAAAGGAGAGGAACTGAGGCAAGCCTAAATAGTTTAAAGTTCAAAATTAAAAGTTCAAAATTGTGGAAGTTTTTCAATCCCTTTTAACTTTTCACTTTGATGCTTCGACTTTGCTCAGCATCAACTCTTCGAGCCTGATCCTCAGAGCCGAAGGCCCTGAGCTTGTCGGATGGGTTGAACTTTTAACTTAAATCATGTTAGCAATTATCATCTTTATCGTAATTCTCTCCATTCTCGTTATGCTTCACGAGCTAGGTCATTTCATCATGGCTAAGCGGGCGGGAATTGGTGTTGAGGAGTTTGGTTTTGGTTTACCTCCGAGAATCTGGGGCAAGAAGATAAAAGGTACAACTTACTCCATTAACTGGCTTCCATTTGGAGGTTTCGTGCGCCTGGTGGGCGAGGATCCGACCGATGAGAAGCGGGAGGCTAAAAACAGTTTTTATGTCAAGAGTTTGGCCATCCGCACGAAAGTGGTTATTGCAGGGGTTATCGCCAATTTTATCCTGGCAATCGTTATTTTTTACATTGTGCTTTTTGCGATTGGCTTTAAAGTTAGCCTGCCACTTTTTGTCGATCACAAATTTAAATTCGTTAATCAATCCAGGCAGGTGTTGGTTGCAGAGGTGAGCGAAGAATCTGTAGCCCAGAAAGCAGGAATAAAAGCCGGTGATTCAATAATAAAAATTGAAGATACTCAGATTTCTTCAATTGATCAGCTTCAAAAGATTGTGAGATCTTCGGAGGGTAAGGAGCTTGCGATAATTCTTGAAAACCCGGTAAATAATCAGACTAAGACTATAGTGGCCGCTCCTGTTTACAACAAAGAGCTTAAAGCGCCAGCGCTTGGTATAAATTTGGGAGAATTGGCGGTTTTGCGTTACGAAACTTTTGGTCAAAAGCTATTTGCCGGTTTCGTGCACAGTTACAATATACTTGATTATTCGATCAGAGTTTTTGGGCAGCTTATTGGTTTTGCGATCAAAGAAAGAAATATAACGCCGGTTTCCGAAGGGGTCTCGGGGCCAGTGGGGATTGCGCAAATTACTTCACAGGCAGTCAGCTTGGGGCCGGTCTCAGTTTTGCAACTTGCAGGGCTTTTATCTTTAAATTTAGCATTTATTAATATTTTGCCCATCCCGGCTCTTGACGGCGGCCGATTTTTCTTTATCATTGTTGAAGCGTTAATCAGAAGAAGGCTTAATCCCGCTATTGAGAAATGGACCCATGCCGTGGGGTTTGCATTTCTTTTAGGTTTAATTCTTTTGGTTACCTACAATGACATTTTAAAGCTTCTTCGATAAATTTCTTATTCTTGATAACGTTATACTATTTTTAGCTGATCGGTTAAATAGAGTGTAGTTTTAGCAGCTTTCTTTGCCAACGAAAACTTTTACCCAGTGTGAAAATCCGACACCATTAAGGAATTTAGTAAGTTCTTTTTCTACTGATTTATTACCTATCCAGACAGATTTCTGCAGAGGTATAAATTGCCATTCTTTTAGCATTACCCTTAATGTTCTTCTCAGTATTCTGTGTTTTTCCGGAATGTCGAAAATTACCAAACGTTTTTTACCGTCCCAGATTTTTTCTTCAAGCAGCTTTTTGACGATAATTTCTTGTCTGCCCTTATCAGTGAGTTTCAGAAATATTTGCCTGCCACTTTTTTCTGTTTCAATGTAGCCCTTAAGTCGCAGTTGCCTTATAGATTTGTATAAAGTGCTGTAGTTTAAATTAGTTCTATATCCTGTCCATACAAATTTTCTTGGATTGTCAACAAAATCTAAAAATGGCGTGCCAGTTTCAATACTTTTTTCTAAAGCCAGTAAAAGATAATAGGTGAGTGAGCCTTTTTTAATCATCAGGTAAACGTTACACTATTTTTGACCGATCGTCAATAAATGGTAAAGATTAAGAGGGAGGTAAAAGCTTATTTATGATACAATTCTTTTCGGAATTCTTTTCGGAAAAGACTTATTTTATTGGAGGTGTTTTTGGCGTCTTTCTGATAATAACAGGCTAGCGGGGTTCACGGCACTTGGAATGGATGCAGACACGCTCTTGATTTTGACAGACGTTGCAGGTGTTTTAGATCCTAGCTGAAAATTGATAGAAGACGGGAAAAGCGTAAGTGTTGACGAGTTGATCGGTAAATCTGATAAGGGTAGGGGGTATGAAGTCTAAGGTAGAGATTGCAAGAGAGGCCGCAGGAAATGGAATAAATACATATATTGCCGACGCTAAACGGGAAAGTGTTATTCTAGAAATAGCGAGTGGCAAGGTTTCAGGGATTTGTACCTTTTTTAATAAAGTGAATAAAAATGGCGACAATTGAAGATTTTCGAAAACTGGATATTAGAGTTGGAAAAATCGTTAAAGTCGAAGACTTTCCAGAGGCTAGGAAACCTTCGTATAAATTGGGGATAGATTTTGGTGGCGAAATCGGTATAAAGCATTCATCTGCCCAACTTGTAGATCTCTATACAAAAGAAGAGTTAACCGGTAAACTGGTTTTAGGAGTAGTGAACCTGGAGCCAAGACAAATCGGACCATTTGTTTCCGAGGTGTTGACACTTGGAGTACCTAATGATGAGCATCAATGTATTTTAATCACACCCGATAAGGCAGCAAAACTTGGCGTAAAATTATATTAGAACTTATTTTTCGAGCGAGCGAAGCGAGTCGAGAAATTTCCGCTGAAATTATAATAATTTTTAAGGTAAGTTCTCGACAAGCTCGAACAATAATGCGATGAGATACAGCGAGCTTTTTGGCAAAACTTCAAAACAAATTCCCAAAGATGAGACGGCGACAAATGCCAAGCTTTTGACCCGCGGCGGATTTGTCAGAAAGGAAGTTGCCGGAGTTTATAACTATTTGCCTTTGGGGCTTTTGGTCCTTGACAAAATCGCCAACATTGTGAGGGAGGAAATGAATGTAGCCGGGGGTCAGGAAGTCCTACTTTCTGCTTTGCAATCCAGATCAAATTGGGAGAAAACAGGAAGATGGAAGAGTTTTGATGTGCTTTTTAAAGTAAAAAGCCAGTTCAAGGCGGAGTACGCTTTGGGGCCGACTCATGAGGAAGTTCTTGTGCCGATAGTTCGCGATCGAGTTTCTTCTTACCGCGATTTGCCGCTTTATCTTTTTCAGATACAAAATAAATTCAGGGATGAGCCGAGGGCCAAAGCCGGGTTGTTGAGAGGCCGCGAATTTTTGATGAAGGATCTATATTCTTTTCATACCGATGAGAGCGACATGATGCGCTATTACGATGTGATGAGGGCCTCTTATAAAAAAGTTTTTGCAAGGTGTGGTCTTAGCGCGATTGAGACAAAAGCGGGCGGCGGGACTTTTTCGGAATTTTCCCATGAGTACCAGGTAATTTGTGAGGCCGGGGAGGACGAAATTATTTACTGCCCCGGCGGTGATTTTGCCGAAAATGCCGAAATTGCCAAGGTGAAAGAAGGGAAACAATGCGATCTTGGTCACGGGCCTTTGAAAAAGGTAAAAACGATTGAGGTTGGTAATATCTTCCCCTTAAAAGATAAATTCTCCAAAGCCTTTGGTCTTACCTACAAAAATAAGGAAGGTAGGGACGAGTTTGTCATAATGGGTTGTTACGGTATTGGCATATCAAGGCTTATGGGCGCAATTGTTGAGGTTTTGCACGACGAGCGCGGTATCATTTGGCCAGAGCAAGTAGCACCCTTTAGGGTGCACTTGCTAGTGATTAGTGATGAGGGATTAGTGATTAGTCAAGCAGAAGATATTTATAACAAGTTGACTCGCGCAGGAGTTGAGGTGCTTTGGGATGATAGAGAAGATACATCGGCTGGTGAGAAATTTGCGGACGCGGACCTGATAGGAATTCCGGCGAGATTGGTTGTTTCCCGAAAAACCGGTAAGGATAAGGTTGAATGGAAAGAAAGAGACAAAAAAGAGACGGGAGTTATTTCTTATAAAGAGGTTATTGAAAGACTAAAGGGAGGTTAAAAAGCGGCCTTTGCTATTTCCAAAAATGTATTTATTTTTTCTTTGCGTTTCGTTTTTCGTCACGAGCAATTTCTGCCTGGCGGATTAAGTTAAGCATTCCTTCAACGTCAACAGGCCCGTTGGAGTCCCTAACAACTCCTTGAATCGATACTGACCTTTGACCATTTCGTCTCATGGGTATGACTGTTTTTTCTACATCCTTTCGATGCGAATTGTTGTTTCCCGGTCGCCTTTCTGCAGACATTACTATAGATTGTAATCTTTGCCTGCTGGAAAACTCAAGGTCGGTAGATTTTGGCAAACTATATGCAAGATTACATCTTGCTCTTGTTATCTTCGCAAGATATAATTTCGAAGGCTCTGAGGAGCCGTCTTTTTTATGCAGTACACGGTAAGTCATCAAGAAAAGGGAAAGGTTGAGGTTAAAGTTGACGTGCCCAAGGCTGGGTTTGATACGACATATAACCAAATACTTTCAGAGCTTGGTAAGGGCGCAAAAATTGCCGGGTTTAGACCGGGTATGGTACCGGCAGATGTTATTGAGCAACATGTTGGATATAACAAGATACTAAATGAGACGGCCAGTTTTTTAATTTCCAAGCATTTGGGTGAGATCTTTCAAAAAGAAAATCTAGTACCTCTTGCGTCGCCAAAAATTGCAATCTCGTCACTTTCCAAAAACTCGCCTTTTGTCTTTACTGCCTCATTTACTCAAAAACCTCAGGTTACAATTGGCGACTGGGAAAAAATAAAAGTTGCCAAAATTAAAGCAAAAGAAATTTCAGAGGAAGATATAAATCAGTCGATAAAGAATATTTTTGAAGCATGGAAAGCTCGGAAGTCGGATATCGGAGGTCAGACATCAGAAGATGATAAAAGCGGGGAAGAAGCCGGAAAGTTTATTTATGATGCGCGAGGGAACAAAATCTTCATCAAGGATGAATCAGCTCGGCCCACCTCCGAGGAGTCCCCTTCGACTTCGCTCAGGGCAAGCAAGGCCACCTCGGAGGTGAAAGATACTCCTGATGACAATTTCGCGAGGGCGATTGGTGCAAGAGATCTTGCTCATCTTCACGTGATTGTCAAAAAAGATCTGGAAACGATTATGGCGGATAGCGCTGAGGCAAAATTTGAACAGGAAATTTTTGAAAAAATTCTGGAGCTTGGTAGTGTTGAAGTTCCTGAGATTTTAGTTGAAGATGAGCTGAGCCGAATGCTTTTAAGGCTTGCTTCCGAGCTGGAGCGACAAAAAAGAAAACTGGAGGATTATCTTGCCGAGCAGAAAACTACTATTGACGAGCTTAAGAAAAAATGGCAAGGCCAGGCAGAAAAAAATGTCAGGATTAGCCTGATTTTGGAGCAAATCGGGAAAGACGAGAAAGTACAGGTCGCCCGGGAAGAGGTGGAGCAAGTCCTAAAGGGGTTAGCCCAAACTAATCTTTCAGAGGAGCAGAAAAAAGATTTGGAAAAATACATCGCCTTCAATATTTTCCAGACAAAGACTTTGGATTTAGTGAAGAAAACAGTAACAGCGTAAAAGAAATTGTTCAATTGCTACATTGTTAAATTGTTCGATGTAATTTTGATACGAGCTTAATCCGATAAAAGAATGTTGACAAATTTGTATACAAATTCTATACTATTTTTGTACTATTTTTGTTATGCAATTTCCAATATTAAAGAGTATTACGGACATCAGAAAAAGCGCTGCGAGCATTTTTGATGAAGTTCGGGGAAAAGACGAAGTAGTTTTTGTCACTAAAAATAACGATAAACTGTCTGTAATTATTTCTCCTGAATACTTCGAGTCGTTGATTGAAGAGAATGAAACGTTATGGGAAGAGCTGGAAATGACACGTTCCAAAAAAGCTACGCGAAGCGAGAAAAGCTACAAGCTCGGGGATGTTATAATTTAGAAGAAATTACATGAACGAAGTGAATATAAGTGGCAAGGTCTGAAGTCGAGTTTAAAAAATCGGCACTAAAGCAACTGCGAAAACTTCCAAAACAAATTCAGACAGGCATTTTAAAATCAATAACAACTTATCTTGTTGATTCTTCTCATATTGCTGACGGAAAACATATCAAGAAGCTGACAGGCGGTTACCGCTTGCGTTATACAAATTACCGGATTTTTTATTACATTAATAAAAATACAGTAATGATTACGTCAATTGTTCGGAGAACGTCTACAACCTATTAATTTAGGTTGACCAAATCAGGCTTGGTTGATAAAAATAGATGGAAGAGATAGAATGATTGGGCCGCTTGGCTTAGGAAGGATGTGTAATTTGTTTGGCAAAGACCATTGTTACCCATATCTCTCCGGATTTTGACGGAATCCCGGCTATTTGGCTCCTAAAAAAGTTCCATCCTGATTTTTCCGACGCAAGGTTAGCCTTTGTCCCGATCGGGACAAAAACTTATAACAACGAGCCTGTCGACTCAAACCCCGACGTTACCCATGTCGATACCGCAATGGGTAAGTTCGACCATCACCGGACCAACGAGTTTACCTGTGGAACTAAATTGGTTTACGAGTGGCTTGTTGCGGAAGGTTACGTCAAAGAAGAAAATAAAGCTGTCAGGAAGCTGGTTGAAATAGTTACCCAAATTGATCACGGTTGGGATAGTTACAAGTGGTGCGAAGCGGGTGACGACCGCTACGAATTTTTAATTCACAATGTTCTTTCCGGCTGGAAAATGCTTTATCCCGGTGAAAACGAGAAATACGTGGAGTGGACTTTGGGCGCTCTTGATGCGATTTATAAAGTATTGGAGCTGAAAGTGGCAGCCCAGGAGGAGCTCGCGGACGGCTTAAAGTTTCAGACCAGATGGGGGGAAGGGATCGCGGCTTACACTGCTAACGATTCTGTTCTGGATTTGGCAATAAGAATGGGCTTTGCGGTAGTTGTCCGCAAGGATCCGAATCGCGGGCATGTGCGAATTACGGGTTCGACTAATCACGACGTGGACTTAACCCGCGCTTTTGAGGTTTGCCGCGAAAAAGACCCGGATGCGACCTGGTTTTTGCACGCATCGAAAGTCCTTTTAAGAAACGGTTCGACCAGAAATCCCGACATGCGCCCGACAAAGTTGGGAATTGAGGGAATTGTGGAGATTTTAAAGAAAGCTTAATAAATTTTCAATTTTTAATTGAAAATTGAAAATTACGGTAAATGATCAAAACGTTAAAATTTTTTGTGAAGGAAGCGGGGTTAAGAATTAAATACATGACAAGCCGTGACTGTATCTTTTGCAAATTAATAAACGATGGCGGGTGGGCGTCGGAGCCGATTCTGGAAACGGATTCGATCGTTGCCGTAAGCGACATTAATCCTGTCGCCGATGTCCATATTTTGATAATCCCCAAAAATCATATCGAGTCGGTTTTGACAATAGGCGAAAAAGACAGTAGGGATATAATAGAAATGTTTAGTGTTGCTCAAAAAATTGTCGAAGAGAAAAAACTTGAGGCCTTCAGGTTAGCTTTTAACGCAGGCAGGTTTCAGCACGTGCCGCATTTGCATATGCACTTGTTGGCGGGAGGGAAGGTTCAATGGTCAAAACTTTAAGTAAATTTAAAATTTTAAATTTAAAATGTGAGGAAGCCCGCCTTGGTTTACCTTGCAGCTTTTCAGTATTATTCATACATGCTGCAAGGAGTGCCTGGTCGGCGGTTACAAAGGGGGTGTTTTAAAGATGGCAAAGGTCGTTTCGCAACCGGGAGAATCCGTTGAATCTTTGATTCGTAAATTTAATAAAAAGGTTCAAAATGAGGGGATTCTTGCCGAAATTAAAAAAAGAGAACACTATTTAAAACCCTCTTTAAAGAGGCAGCAAAAAATTCAGATGGCGCGCAAAAAATATATTAGAAGTAAGTTTTAAAATGCGAATTGATCCGAATTGTTAACCCGAATTTATTCGAATGATATGAGTAGCTTGCTTGAGCAGATAAGTCAAGATTTAAACTCGGCAATTAAGGCACGAGATGCGGTTGCCGTTTCGACACTTCGATTTTTGCTCTCGGGCCTTCATAACGCCAAAATTGCCAAAGGCAAAGATTTGGCCGATGATGAGGTAATTTCGGAAATTGCGAAAGGAGTTAAGCGTCATCAAGAGTCGATTGTGGCATATGAGGCGGGTGGTAGGGTCGATCTTGCCGAAAAAGAAAAGACAGAGATGGCCATCCTGCGAAAATATCAGCCTGCGCAACTTCCCGCGCAGGAGATTGAAAAGATTGTTGATGAGGTTATTGCCCAATTTGGGGCAGTGGGAATTGGGGATCTGAGTAAGGTAATGGCAGCGGTGATGCCAAAAGTCAAGGGCAAAGCGGACGGAGCGGTAGTCTCTGAAATTGTCAAATCAAGATTATCTACAAATGGTTAAGGTTTTTGTCCACACCGACACGCGATATCCAGTCAACCGGAAAATAATAAGGCGTGCAGTGATTGATACTTTTAAAAAGAACGAGATTGAAAATATTGACGCGGAGGTTTCGGTCGCTGTCGTTGGACGCCGAAAAATGAAGGAACTTGCAAATAAGTTTTTTGGAGATAGCGCTTGCCATGAGGTTTTATCTTTCCCATTTGAGGATGTATCAAATACTTCTATTTCAGGACGCCTGCCTGCCGGCAGGCAGGGTTTTATCAATCTTCCAGACGGGATCTTGCGGTTTGGCGATGTCGTTTTGAGCTGGCCAGAGGTCTTATTGGCTGCCGGCAGGGATAATGTTATGGTAGACGAGGAGCTTTATCTTTTAACTTCCCATGGGGTGGAACATTTATTAGGGGAACATCATGAATGAGATCACCCCATCCGTCAGCTGACGGATAGGGACCCCGAATAAAATTAAAATATATTATGACTGTTTTTTACCGCAAATACCGGCCGCAAAAACTGGCAGACGTAATTGACCAAGAACATGTTAAGAAAACATTACTTGGCCAGCTTGAGTCCGGCAGGATCAGTCATGGGTACTTATTTGCCGGACCCAAGGGGACAGGAAAAACTTCAACCGCCCGGATTTTCGCAAAAGCAGTTAATTGCCAAAGCAGGCAATTGACAAAGAGAGATCAAATGTCAAATGTCAAAGGCTCGCCTCGCGAAGCGGGTCAGGTGTTTTTCGGGGAGCCTTGTGGTAAGTGTCAATCTTGTCTGGCGATAAAGGACGGATCGTACCTTGACCTTATAGAAATCGACGCTGCTTCAAATCGAGGCATAGACGAAATTCGAGACCTGCGCGAAAAGATTAAACTTTCACCTCTTGCCGGACGATTTAAAGTTTATATTATTGATGAGGCCCATATGCTAACAACAGAGGCTTTTAACGCCCTTTTAAAAACTTTAGAAGAGCCGCCGTCTCACGCAATCTTTATTTTGTGTACCACGGATGCCGGGAAGTTGCCGGCAACGATAATTTCAAGGCTTCAACGATTTAATTTTTCAAGAGCGACAAAAGATGATTTGATTTCGGCGATTGAAAAAATTGTAAAGAGCGAGTCGATAAAAATAGAAAGAGAAGCTATTTCGGCAATAGCTGAAGCTTCCGATGGTTCATATCGCGACGCAATTTCCATTTTGGATCAGGTAGCAAGTTTAGATAAAACTATCCAACCGGCGGATGTTAGCGAAGTGGCCTTACTTTTTGACTGGAACCACCTTTTTGAATTTGTAGAGAATTTAGCGAGTTACAATTTGAGAAAGGCAGCCGAGGCAGTCGATAAGCTTGCTGAAGCCGGTACAGACATTCCATTCTTTACCCGCGAACTAATTCTTTTTTTGAAAAAGCTGTTGTTTTGCAAAATCGGCATTCAGGAGAGAGACGGGGGAGATGCTACTCAAATTAAAATGGCAAGGGAGCTTGCCCAAAGGTTTGAATATAATGACCTTGTGACTTTGATGAAACTGTTTCTGATTGCAGAGAGCGAGATTAAACTATATCCACTGGCGCAAATTCCTTTGATATTGGCGGTTTGTAAATACCTGCCTGCCGTCCAACTGCCCTCCGGGTCTGAGCCTCAGGTCTTCGACTCCGACCATTCGGCCTCCCGTTCAGGGTCTGAGGACCCTTCAGGGTCTCGAACGACGAGCTCATGGCCGAGAGGAGTCGCTCAGACTCGAGGAGGTCGAAGACCGGCAGGGCAGGGAAGGCAGGTTGCCGAATCAGTTGCGCGTGTCCAAATAGGTGTTGATGAGATCGAAAATAATGGGGATACTGGCGAAGCGAAAGGAGCCCCGCCCCGTTTAAAGAGTCTTGAGGACCAAGAAGGTTATGCGGGACAGGCAAGGAGTTCAAAAAAGACGATAAGTCACCGGGAGGAAAAAACTACAAATGGTTCAAAGAAGCCTGCTAATTTGCTTGCGCAGATTGAGCAGGGTTGGGGAGAATTTTTGAATAAAGTCAAGGGTCAGAATGTACACGTGGTGGCACTCCTTCGATCGACTAAAGTCTTGGCGTTTGACGGAACGGATTTGACTTTGGAAGTTTTTTACAGATTCCATAAGGATAAGCTTGAGGAACAGAAGATCAGAGTCATGTTAGAAGGAATTTTAAGTGAGATTGTCGGTAAGATAATCAGGCTGAAGTTTGTACTTGCCCAAAAGGAATCAAAGCCCACCCGGCAAGTTGAACTTTCCGATGTTGTTGAGCCACCCAGCGAAGAACTGGCAAAAATCGCTCAAGAGATATTTTCGAAATGACCCATAAAAAATTTCAAATTCCAAAATGGATTTTTGCCGGATTATTAATTATTCCTGTGATTTTATCGGGGTGCATGCCATCGGTTGCTCCTTCTGGCAATCAAAAGGGTTCCGATGAATTTGTTAAAGGCGGGGTAGTAAAGGGGTTTCCGTCTTTACCCCTAATGCCCAAAGCTCGTGTTTTGGAGTCTTACGGAAATAATGGGGCTTTTGGAGCCTCTTTTATTTCCGATGATGATCTTGATAAAGTTGTCAAATTTTACGATCAGTCTTTAAAAAAACTCGGTTGGGAGAGCAGCCAACACAGGCAATCGGAAACAAATTATGTTTTTGAGGTTAAGAATTCGGCATACAGGGGTTCGGTGATTGTGAATACCGCTGCGGATGGAAAAAAGACGGTAATCACAATCGCGGTTTTGGCTCGCTGATAATTGACGGGTGAGGATTAGACTGTTATTATTAATTTAATGAGGAAAATTTTCCTGACTCCGTTTTTGGCAATTTTTCTTCTGATTTTTTCCACAAACGTTATCATAGCTCAACCTATAGATAGGTCTGCCGACCCTACTAGGATGAATTTCCAACAGAAACTTTTGGAACTTCGCAACAAGCGTGAGCAATTTACAGAAAAGCAATTAGAAAAAGTGGAACAATTAAAAGAAAGGATCGGGACAAGAAGCGCGGAAAATAAAGAACGTGTAGCTACCAGACAGGCCCAAGCAAGGAAGAAAGTAGTCGAGAGGATCAAGAGTGTCTTTGGTAAAATCTTAAAAAGGTATACTGCGGCTCTTCAGAGATTAGACAAAATTGCAGATAGAATTGCTTCCCGGATCGATAAGTTGAAAGCAAAAGGCGTAAACACTGCAAAAGCAGAAGCAGGATTAACCGAGGCCGAGAAATTAGGTGCCCAGGCCAAAGTTGCCATAGACGATGCCCAAGCAAAAATTGCCGCTATTGACCCGGCATCAACAACTGTTAAAGATGCCGTCCATCAATCAGTGGACGCAGTAAAAGCCGCCAAAAAAGCGCTTTTTAGTTATCATAAGGGATTGGTTGCTGCTATTCGGGAGCTTAAAGCAGTTGCAAATTTAAAGGAGGCGACAAATGAGGCAGATTAAGAAGTTAACAGTTGGCAGTTCCCGCCAAAGGCCCGCTTCGCAGCGAGGCGAGCGAGGCTCGCCAGGGGCGGTACAGCTCACAGTTGAGAGGGGTTTCTCAGGTCTAATGTTAATCATTATTGTGGCAGTAATTGGTGTTGTTGCCTTTTTTGCTTTCGGAATTTTGAATATCGGCAAGCAGGGGATTCCAGTTCCTCAAATCCCTGATGTAATTGAAGATCAACAAGTTAAAAATCTTCAAAAGCAAAGCAGTTCCGACGAATTACCGTTTATCGAGAAAGATCTTGAAAGTACAAATCTTGAGGACTTAGATCAAGGAATCGATGAAGTTAGTAAGTCTTTAGGTGACCTCTAGAAGCTGTTTTAAAACCACGAAGAAGTTTTCGCAATGTGTTTCGGGCTTTTCTTGACGTAATTTGATCCAATTGCTCCTAATTGACTTCATATAAAAAAAAGCGTACTTAAAAATTGGGGGAAAATTTTAGCGAGAAGTTTATTAAATGATTTATTCAAAAAAAATCAAAAAAATCAGCTACTCGATTAAATTCGACTGGAGAATTGCCTGGTATTCGGTTTGCCTGTGGTTTGGCGCAATTATAATTTCCGGCTTTGTAATTTTGCCCTGGTTTTATTTGGTTTTGCCAATTATTATTTTTTGGTTAACGATTTTTTATTTCAAAAAAGATGAGGCGACTTTTGCAACGGGGCTCAAGGTCTCCATACTTTGGTTTTTAGTAGTTGTGGTGCTGGACTTTTTGGAAATTATCGGTCCGTATTACTTTCAGATTCACCTATATTTTTCTGATTTTCGCAATTGGTTAAAGTATCCATTGGTACTTTTGATACCGGTAATTTATAGTTTATTTTGGGAAAATACTAAGTTAAAGAGGTCAAGAAAGGCTAAATTTAAACCGTTGACTGCCGAACCTTCTCATTTTTCTGCAGTTTGATTTCCGAGTTCTTGAGTGGATTGAAGCTAGTAACTTATGATAAGCTTGTTTTACTATGCGCGATTTGGCACGAGGTTTGTCTGAAAAACGAGGAAACTCGCGGATTAAAAATATATTGCGATTTTTGATAATTCTTGTATTAATTGGTTTTTTCGGGTTTTTTGTAAAAAATCAGTTCGGCGGGATTAGTAGTGGTGGTTCTTCAATAGCGTTAACAGAAGCTCCACGGGGGTTAAAACCTGTTCGTGTTGATAACACGAGGATAACCGGCGAAGGGATCAATCTGACAAACCAGCAGGCCAGGTTTCGCGACGTTAAGTATGACGGCGAGGGAGAGGCAACCGCAACTCGATCTTTCGGTGGAGGGGTTTATATTCTTTCAGTTAAAGCTACGTTACCCGACCCAAAAAACACTTATTACCAAGTTTGGTTGGCAAACGGGGATAATATTGTACCAGTCGACTATATGAGAGGTTCGAAAAATACTTGGAGTTTAACCTTGAGGGATAAGGACAAATACTCTAGCTATGGGGGGATATGGATAACTCTGGAGAGAACAAAGGACGAGATACCCGAAGAACATGTTTTGGAAGGGAGCTTTTGAGATGAGTCAAGCTCCTGAGACTCCTGCCTTTTTAGAAAAGCCATTGTCCGCAAATTTAGCTTATTTTGAAGGGCAAAATTTAGATGAATTTGCCAATGGTTATTTGACAAAACAACAGACGCTTTGCTTGTTCAGACAGGTTTATCGGAGAGAGAGAATTCCTGTTGATCAGTTAATTAGTGGCGCTGACAGGCAAAATTTGATTAAGCCTATCCGCCAGGAAACTAAAGGAGGGGCGATCAGAGATTTTTATGATAAAGACAGGTGTCTGGCTTTGTTAGAAATGTTTTCGATAGCCTTAAAAAAGGGTATTCTTCACCCGAGAGCTATTCCTTGGTCAGAAATTGGGCCAAGACTTGAAGAAAACCTTAGCGGGACTAGACTTTTTAGACTAATTGGTCTAGCCGAAAGGCACGCTTTTCTTGGAAAATAATCAATGAAAAAGGTGATGGTTTTTGGGGCTTTTGATGGTTTACACCCGGGGCATTTGGATTTTTTCCGTCAGGCAAAAAAGTATGGTGATTTCTTGATTGTTTCGGTGGGAACGGACAAAAATGTCGAAAAAATAAAGGGCAAAAAGCCGCTGTTTTCCCAAGGTGAAAGACTGAAACTCGTTAAAAATCTGAAAATTGTCAACAGAGTGGTTTTGGGCACGGAGAAGGACGATTTTTTCAAACATCACATTAAAAATTATGCGCCTGATGTCATTTGTCTGGGGTATGATCAGTGGGCAAGTGAGGATAAGGTAAGAACTGAGCTTGACAGGGTGGGACTTTCCGGGACAAGAGTTGTGCGACTTGGCCCCTATAGACAAACCAGAGCAAAGTCGACACAACTTAAAGATAAATCTGTGGATTTTTAAAGGGTCGGACCCTCCAATAGACTATAAGAGTAACCTTTTTGAGGGTCCGACCCTAAAAGGATTGGAGTTAGAAGAAGCGGCTTTTTATTTTATTCAAAATTCCTATTTTGTGCATTTTACTGATTTTCTTTTCTTTGGTGCGAGTTAAAAGTCTTTGCATGCGTTCAACCGCTTTGTCGATTGCTTTGTCCATCGAGCGCTCGTTATCGTTTATTTCTAACGTATTTCCTGGAATGGTCACTTGAATTTCGCAGATGTAGTCTTGGTCTTGGTCGCGATGAGCCTCTTTGGCGATTAATCTGACGTCAACTTTCAAAATTTTAGGATAAAATTTGGCAAATTTGGCAACTTTTTTTCGGGCGTAATCTTCCAGCTCGGGGAAATTTTTAAGATGCAGGCCAGAAACAACAATATTCATTGGGGTGCTGTTATTTTAGCTAAGATAATTTTCGATGGCAAGATGTGAGAAATAGATGACCCTTCGGAAAACTCAGGGTCATCCTGAGCTTGTCGAACGGATGACAATTGACAATTGTCAATTTACAATTTACTATTTGTAGTTAGTATGTTTGATCCTCCTTCGCATTAAGCTTCGGAGGACAAGTAAATTGCTATGTTTGACAAGCTTCAACAACTCAAAGAACTAAAGCGTATGCGGGATGAGGCGATGCATATTCAAAAAGCTTTGGATGAGGAAGTCGTTGAGATAGAAAAACGCGGAGTAAAGGTTCGAGTGACTTTGGCGCAGAGGTTTGTGTCGATCGAGTCAAACGGTAAAAGCGACGAGGATATTGCCGAAGCCGTTAATGAAGCTGTCAAGGAAAGCCAAAAACAAGCCGCCAAAAAAATGCAAGGAATGGTTGGTTTTGAAGGCTTAAAAGGCATGTTCGGCGGCGGCGGCGGAGGAAGCTAAAATTATTTAATGGTAGAGGCACAAAATTGTCCTGCCGAACCAGATCAAAAAACCTCCTATAGTTTCTCAGAACAAATTGACCCGGAAACTGGAGTCCCTGTCGGGTTGGCCCCTATAGAATTAGTTTACAGAGAGCATCCAGAATTTTTTTCTCTTGCTCCGGGTTCAAAATACCATGATGTGGGTGTTGGACGTGCCGGATCAACGAACTTCTTTCTTGATAAATTACCGCCAGGCGTTTGTAAAACTCTGGCCCTAGTAACGTCAGAACCCCATCCGGAAGAAGGATTCACAAGAATTTGTGAAGAATTAGACGGCAGAGTTGCCTCTTATAAGTTCTTTAAAGAATCAGCCAATAAGGTTGTTGTGAGTGAAAAAGATTGCGCTCTTATTACTCTGATTAACATGATTCATCTTGTGCCGGAGGCGGAAAGGATTGAATTAATAAGAGACGCTTATGATTCATTAGAGCCTGGGATTGGAAGATTAATTATTAGTACGACCTTTATTGATGAGTGGATTCCAAATAAAGACGTTTTACTATTCAATAATGGACTGACTAGGGCTGTTTTTTCAGGAGCGAAAAGAAGCGGTGTTGATACCCGTAGTCTTGTGGAGCGGTTAAAGAGCGAGGGTTTAGTTATGTGGAGTGTCAAGGAGTATCTGGAGCGGATAGGAGAAGCGGGATTTGAAATTGAATTTCCAGCTAGTTCTTCAGAGTTGATGACGATGCCATGTACTGCTGAAAGTTACCATTTAATTGCTGAGGACAGAAGTTGGTTGGATCACACATTCCCGGGGATTGACTATGTTTTAGCTAAAGATATCACTCGTAAAGCTTTGGCCTCTATGCTTCAAGGAAGAGATCTCGATTATAGCTATCCGCTTCCAAGAAATACCCTAGTTGTTGTTGCCAGAAAACTTTAGATCAAACTTCAAAACTTCACCTTGGGCTGATATACTTCTTTAGAGTATGAAAATTCCTAAAAGCGTGGCCAGTTTAATTGAGGTGTTTGAGGCATTGCCGGGTCAATTTAATTGACAATATACAGCATGCTGTATATATTATAGAAGATAAAATGCTATAATATATATCAGAGGAGCGCCATTGCGACGATGAAATGTCGCAAGGCGACCCGCTGATATATAATGGTTTTAAGATGTTAAGAACCCAAATTTATTTACCAGAATACGAATATAGGAAGTTAAAAGAGAAAGCTAAGGTAGCAGATAAAACCTTTGCTCAGGTTGTTAGAGAGTTTATTAGAGTTGGGTTGAATCAAGAGGAAAGTAAAACTTTTAAGAAAAAGAAAACAAAGCTGAAGCCTAAGATGAGTGGAGCTGAGTATCTGTTGGAAATGGCAAGAGAAGCAGAGAGGTTGGGCTTTGAAGGTCCACCGGATTCCTCAGTTACTGTCGATGAAGTTTTATACGGTTTGAAAAAATAGTGATAGACACAGTTTTTATTGATACTTCTGCTTTCGTAGCCGTCTATAATAGAAAAGACCAATATCACAGTCAAGCTATAAATATTCTGAGAGATCTTCACAAAATTCCTCACCTGCTTTTGACATCAAATTATATTGTAAGTGAAACACTGACATTGCTGTTAGCAAGAGAAGGTTTTAATTCATCTTTTCGATTTGGGAAAAGGGTTTTTGAAGAAAAACCTGAGTTTGAAGTTAAAAATCTTGATCATCAAGACGAAATTGATGCTTGGCAGATTTTTAAAAAGTATAATCGTGATAAGAAGTGGAGCTTTACAGATTGTACGTCATACGTTTTGATGAAAAATATGGGCATAAATAAAGTCTTTACATTTGACTTACACGATTTTCGTCAAATGGGATTCAAAATTTTGTGAAAGTTCCCAAAAGCGTGGCCAGTTTGATAGAAGCCTTTGAGGCTTTGCCGGGGATCGGGCCGAAGACGGCCGCGCGTTTAACTTACTATTTACTGCACGCTCTGGACCAGTTGTCTCAAAACCCTAGAGAAAAACCGATCTTACCTTATAATTTGACGAAAGCATACCCCATAGCCTATAATTTCCTTTTATGTCAACACCAGAGAGGGGTTCTTCTTACATTCATCCCGCCTTTGAGCCTTCCCCAATGCAAAGGGCTATGGCTCTTCGTAGGGAGATTAATCTCCAAGCTGATAGGCACGTGACTCATCCCTTTATTGTCATTAAGGAATTACGACAGGCTCGTGCAGATAATGCCCTAAAAGCGCTGGAAATCCAAGAAAGATACACGACAAGATATGGTTATGTAGGCGATCTTCATGGTTTAGATGACGAAACCTTCGCAAAACTTCGCAAAACCTTGCTAACCGAAGGCTTTGACCATATTTTTTTCATTGGCGATATTGGAGGATCTGCTAGCCTAGCTCGACTTCAACGACTGTTTTATCAAGGGTCAGATAGTCCCAAGGACAACAAGCTCTGGAATCGATATCAACAACTTAAAAAAGCAGATGTAGACGAAAAAACAATCCTTCATGAGTTAAAAGAAGGTTACCTTAACCTCCACGCTTACGAATTAGTTTTAGAAAACCATGGAAGGCTTAGTGATCAAGAGGCGCGTGAGCAAGCTGAAAGACTCGCAGACGAAGAGATTCTTCAAAAAATTCTTTGGGCAGTAAAGCATAAACACTACGGTCATTATGTTTCCGACCTTTCTGACCAAATAATAACAACCCTCGCTTCCGATGTTGAGTCATATTATGAACGATTTGCTCGGATGGTAGCCGAAATTAGATTAACAACCAAAGCAAAAGTTCATGTCATTCGGGGCAATTGGGACCCCAGACTTCCCTTTGACTTTGAAAAGGGGACGGAAGACCCCGTGCCTCTGGTTGAACAACGAAGAAGATTTCAAGATCGAAAATACTTTCAAGAAAAAGGCATAGAGTACTATGCTACTGTTGGTTTTGTTGAAACCACTGACGCGTTGCATGTCCTTGTTCCTTTTGATGCTGTAGCCAAATGGATTGGGGAAGAAGGTAGCTTGATAACTCCGGAAAGGTTGGAAACCTACCGAAGGCAAGTTGAGGAGGCTCGTTTAGTTAACCGCACCGTTATTATGGTTGCGCACGCTGTTCCCGCCTACAGAATGCACAGGAAGCCGTCAACTATTGAGGGGCAGGTAACAGAAGGGAATTTGCGGCGACTCATTGGCAAGCTTCAGCCAGACGAAATAGTTTATGGACACGAGCACTTCGTCAGACAAGATGAAAGTGGGAATTATTTGCATCTGGATACCAAATACCGCTTATACGTTTTAGGGGAAGAGAATGTTAAAGATTCAGGACAGGACGAACAACTGGCGGATTTAGATCAAAAGACAGAAGGTGTTATAGCCACTTACGTTCCCATCTCAACGGAGAATTTTTCTGGCGTAGCCTCGCTAGAAGTACCCAAAAAAGTCAAAAACAAGAAACCGAGGGGGACAGGCGGAAAACGCTCTCCGGTAAGGGTCGGCTGGCCAGGGGTCCCTCTTAAGCTAATTGACCCAAATTTACCAACAGAGACAATTCTTTATCCTAGACACTCCTAAAAGTTATCGCCTAAACTACAAAATTCACGTCTTGATTGCTATACTTCAGAAAGCAGTACAAGTATGCTTGTAACAAGCGAGAATTAAGAAATATGAAAGTCCCCAAAAGTGTTGCCAGTTTAATTGAGGTGTTTGAGGCATTGCCGGGAATCGGGCCAAAAACCGCGGCGCGTTTAACTTATTATCTTTTACATGCGCCGGATTCTCTTTCAGAAAAGTTAGCAGATAGCGCCCGGGATCTTAAGACTAAAACTAAAATTTGTTCCATCTGCCAAAATATTACGGAGACAGATCCTTGCGAAGTCTGCGACGACCCGAATCGCGACAGGTCAATAATTTGTGTAGTTGAAGACCCCCTTGATGTTTGGGCGATTGAAAAGTCGGGAAGCTTTAGCGGGTTTTACCATGTTCTGCATGGCGTTATCGCGCCACTTGAGAATATCGGGCCGGAGGATTTAAGAATTAATGATCTTCTAAAGAGAATTCAAAAGTATTATTCCGGTAAGCCGGAAGAGGGTCCGACCCTAAAAGAGCTTATTCTGGCAACCAATCCATCAATGGAGGGTGAGGCGACGGCCATGTATATTCAAAGGTTGGTTAAGCCACTGGGCATCAAAACCACACGTATTGCCCGGGGAATCCCCATTGGGGCGGAATTGGAATACGCGGATGAA
>MFBZ01000020.1 GCA_001776545.1 Candidatus Curtissbacteria bacterium RIFCSPLOWO2_12_FULL_41_16
TAATTGCTTTCAAAGATCCGCTAAAATCTTCTGTCATCGTCACTCACAGAATAACCGGCCAAAAAATCCAAAACGACCAAATACTCTACCAAACAAAAGGCGATACCAATGAAGAAGCAGATTTTTCTTTAGTCCCTAAAGAAAACGTAATCGGCAGGGCAGACATTTCCATAAGGGGAGTGGGTAAACTGCTTGCTTTTACCAAAACTAGGGATGGCTTTTTGGCGTTGGCGATTGGCCCGGCGATTTTGGTAATTTTGTTGGAAATTAACAATATTATAAAGGAAGTAAGAAAAGGCAAAAAATCTTCTGCTGTCATTCCCGCGAAAGCGGGAATCCAGATCGCAAATCTTGTTCAGGATGACATCAGAAGAGTTCAGCATGACATAAGGACAGACTTGAAAAAAGTAAAAAGCCTTTACGAACACTACGGCAAACCCATGGGTCTTCCGCACCCCAACGCCAGTTTCAGGAGCCTTTTCTATATTATTCTTCGAGCGAAGTCGAGAAGTCACCTTAAAAATTACTATAATTTTAGTGGCAAGTTCTCAACAAGTTCGAACAATACGTCAATTATCTGCCGGTCCATTTTCCCTATTATGGCAGCCTTTTTACTAATCGGCAACACCTTCTCCTTTTTCTCCGATACCGAAACTTCAACAGGCAACACCTTCCAAGCATCAGAAACTTTCCCTCACGTTGTGATTAACGAGGTCTATTATAATCCTGAAGATCCTCATAGATTACCAGGACATACAGAAGAAAAATCAGAGTGGGTAGAACTTTATAACCCCACCTCCCAAGCAATAAGTTTGGCTGGTTGGTCAATAACTGACAATCATGAGTGTGATGTTTTGCCGGGAAGTCCTTCCATCCCAGCGAATAGTTTCGCTATTCTCTCACCAGCTACCGAAGTAGAATTGAGGAGCGTTTGGACAATACCATCAGGCATTCTTTTTGTCGCCAACTCAGACAGCAAAATTGGTAACGGATTAAGGAATAACGGAGATAGGTTAACTCTCAAAAGTGGCGGATGCGATGGATCCACAGTGGACCAGATGAGTTATGGTGATGATCCATACTTTTTCACACTTACCCCAGTACACTCAGATCATTCTTGGGAACGTAATCCTGATGGAATTGATACTAACACAGCCGCCGATTTTGTAGATAGAACAACACCGACGCCAGGAACTTGATTTTGTGGAGGTCCGACCTCTGAAAAAACTTAAATCTTTTGGAGGTCGGACCTCAGAAAAGAAACAGGTTATGAAAACTAAATTAAAATTCAGAATAGTAAAGATTTTTGTAATAGGAATCGTTACTGCCTTAATCTTTAATCTCGCCTCGCCTAATTTTCTTGAGAATTCCACTATCGGGGCAAATGGTGATTTGGATGTTGTCTGGGATGGGGTACCGGACGGCAGTCCCATTTTTGTGGTCAATAACATGTTGCCCGGTGACATGGAAGACCGAGATGTCTTTGTCACCAATGGTGGCACCGTTGCCAGATTTGTTTCAGTTAATGGTGTCCGAACCGGTCCTGAAGGTGAAAGTGATCCGAAACTGGAAACAGTACTTGATATGGTAATCTCCAATGGTGTAGTTGATCTTTACGGCGGCACGAGTGCGGGCGGAGCAAAAACAGTGCAGGACTTTTTTGATGACAGTTTAGATCCGAACGGCATTTTACTTTCGATTCTGAATCCAGGTGACACAACAACTTACAATTTTAAAGTCACTTTCCCGGAATCTGCCGGCAACGAATTTCAGGCAAAAAGCGTAATCTTTGACATCATAATCGGAGTTGTAATCAGCAACAATATCGTTATTAACGAAGTTTATTACGAGGTCGATTCAGGCCATGGCGTAGATTCACCAAAAGACAGGGGAGTCGGGCAGGGTGCATCAATTATCATCCAAGGCAATGGCGCCGGCTCGGTTAATAGCGCGGTTATTGACATCGAGAACAGTTGTACGATTATTCAAAACAACAACGCCCAAGTCAATAATAATGTAGGAATCAACGTCAATACCGGCAACAACTCCTCATCGGGAAATACCGGCGGCAATTCCAAAATCAAATCGGGTAATGCTAATGTCAATATCAATATCAACAATAATGTCAATCAAAACAATTCTGCCGGCTGTCTCAAAAAACCCGTCCAAAATCACGAATGGATCGAGCTTTTCAATCCCACGGATCAGGAAGTTTCTCTTAAAAACTGGACCATTACCGATAGCTCCGGTATTTCGCGAAAAATTCCCGGCAACCGCAAATTAAAACCAAATCAATTTGCCTTAATTTCGCGCGATAATTCAACTTGGCGGTTCTGGAATGAAGATCCGGATGCCCTCAAAATTCCACTTGGTAAGCAAATCGGTGATGGGTTGGATAATGCCGGTGACAGATTAATCCTTAGGGATGCGTCCGGGTCGACAGTCGATCAGCTAAGTTATGGTGGTGACACTTCTATTTTTGACCCTTCCGTCCCGCTTGTTACGCTTGGTGCTTCATTTGAAAGATTAGTTCCCGGCTTTGACACCGATGCCGCTTCTGATTTTGAAGAACGCAACCCCCCAACTCCCGGAAACTGACCGCCCATGAACCGTCTGATTGTTTTTCGACATCTTGACTCAAAATTTTTCATATGGTTTGTAAAATATACGTTGAAAATTGCCTATCTAACTTTAACTATCCTAATAGGTCTATCACTTGTCAAAAACGCTAATGCCCAAAGTAATAATTTCGTCCCAATATCTTTGGCACCTATTGCCGCCAGGTCCCTTGCCGAACTATACTATGATTTTCCAACAGGCAATGTTACCTTCTTGGATATTCCATTTACAATTCCCCCCATATACAACATGGTAGCCTCAAACCCTAATTCTCCGGGTTTAGGAACATTTACTTTTGAAGCCAATGTACAGACACCAAAATCAGCCTATTTCCTAATTAACTCTTTCAACACAGCCTATTATTTTGATGGGGAAAAATTGGGAGAAATCGTATTTGATTTTACGGACGGGTCAAATCAGACCATAGATCTGGTTGTTGGACAAAATATCAGAGAATGGCGCCAGGCCAACGATTCCCTAATCACCGTCAATTGGGTGACAGACCCCAACTCACAGCCAGTTTTTAACGGAGCAACTCCACACGGGAGGGGTCCGGCCATACTCGATATGCTTAAAATTAATGTCCCCCAAAATATGCAGGGCAAAACCTTATCCCAAATAACGGTCTCCGACCAGCACATCGACAACCCCGGCCTTTTCTTTGTCGGAATTACAGTAGATGCTTCCGGTTCAGCTCCTTCACCAAGCCCCTCCCCATCACCATCGCCTTCACCCACCCCATCTCCGACCCCAACCCCCTTTTTGGACCTGCCGTGGGATTATGAGGGGAAGGGGTTGAGTTTTGAGCAAGCCGCCTTAAACCCACATTCATGGTTTGATCACAAATATCCCTTGCAGAATGTAGCTTGTTGTGTCGAAAAAGTCTTTTACTTTAGGGGTAAAGAAATTGACGATTTTTATCGCTCACATAACGGTTATGATTATGCATCAAAAAATGGTATTGTTCTGGACACGCCTGTCTTAGCAGCCGCTTCTGGTTGGGCAACATTTAAATCCTGGCAAAACAGCAATGGAGCGGGCAATGTTATTAAGATAGATCATGAAAATGGTTATCAAACATGGTATGAACATCTAGCAAGTGATGGCTTGATAGTTTCAGCCGAAGGCCAAAAAATACATGTAAATAAAGGCCAGCCTATCGGCAAAGTAGGTATGACCGGCAATACCACTGGTCCTCATATCCATTTTTCTGTTGTTAAAAACATGAATGGCAACAGGTCATTTGACGATGACTATCCATATGGAGTAAACGATCCGCTAGGATGGGAAGGTACTGATCCAGACCCGTGGCCAGCCGATAAAAATGGCGCTCCAAGTTATAACCTGTTTATTGCCAGAGCTGCTCCTCAAACTATTGCCATTAACCAAGGAGGGGGTAGTTTTACCCTCAACAACCTTGAAGTAACCGTTCCACCAGACACCGTCACTGCTCTTTCCAAACTAACTAATAAATGGGGTCCATTTGAATCAATCTCCGATTCCATAAAAAGTATTATCCCGTCATTCTTTCTTGATTTTACCGATAATCTTGGCCAAAAGGTTACGCAGTTCACCAAACCCGTCCAAATATCCTATGATTATTCCAACGCAGATTTATCAAACATTAACGAAGATAGCCTCAAACTTTATTCTTTCAATGAAGAAACCCAACAATGGGATCCAATCCCTACAATTCTGGATAAAATCAACAATATTGCCTCAGGAGAAACGCTTCATTTTTCGCAGTTTGCTTTAATGGGTGAGGCGAAAGACCTGGTAGCGCCGACAACAGAAGTCATAATCAACAGCGATGAAGGCCAGGACAACTGGTACAGATCAAATGTTATAGTCAAGTTGAATGGGAAGGATAACGATGGGGGAATCGGGCTTCAATACACTCTTTACACATTAAATGACAATGACTGGTTTGAATATGAAGAACCTTTAATTTTTGAACAGGAAGGATCATATAAAATCATCTATCAATCATTCGATAAAGCGGAAAACAAAGAAGACCGTAAAACGATTGAATTTAGTATCGACAAAACTGCCCCAATAGTTGGCGCCAGCACAGATCGTCTATCGGACAATAATAACTGGTACAACCATCCGGTTACGATTTCCTTTACAGGATTTGATACGGGCTCCGGAATAGATTCCTGTGTCAACCCGATTATTTACAGTGGTCCCGACGACATCAACGCTCAAGTGTCAGGAACCTGTGCTGACAAAGCTGGCAATATTGGCTCCGCATCATTTAATTTTCAGTATGATGCGACTCCGCCGGAAGTTTACATTGACGCAGACCCAAAATACATCTGGCCTCCCAATGGTAAAATGGTGAATGTTCAAATAAGAGGTAGCGTCAAAGATGATTATCTAAAAGACACCCAATTTACTGTAGAAGATGAGTATGATCAGATTGAACCGGCAATCACCGATTTTGGACAAATAGTCAAACTTGAAGCTGGAAGAGATGGTAGTGATCTGGATGGAAGAGTGTATATAATTAAAGTAGTTGCGGAAGACTTAGCGGGGAATAAAAAAGATTCGCAGGTACAAGTAGTCGTCCCTCATGATCAGAGAGATAAAAAATAATGAATAAAAAGGGAAATACCTCAATAATTCTGATAATCATTGCAGTCTTAACAATAGGCATATTATTTTACTTCAAAATAAACAAAGGAACCTTTATGCAGTTAAAACAAAATCCCGTCCCAACTGTTCAGCCGTCCGAACAAAAAAAGATTATTAGGGAAGACCAACTAAAATCATATACCAGCCAAGATCTCAAAATTTCATTTCGGTATCAGAATGGATGGTATATAGAGGAAGAATATCCATTTGTACTAATTTCAAATTTTGAAAGTAGCCTTCATAGAAATATAGACCTTCAAAATAACCAGGTAGAGATTATGATTAAAGAATTTTCTGGCTGCTTCCAGACACTAGAGGAAGATTTGATTGATCCCGCTTGTGGGCAAGGCAAAGTTAAAAATAAGATTATCTCAAAAGACGTAAGGCAAACACCTGGTGGGGAATTTCTCAAATATACACTTGAATCATATGACGAAAATCAACGAACCCAATATTTTTTCCGCAAAGGTGACAAAATTTTAGATATCGAAAAACACCCCGACCCATCACAATTTGAAAAAGAATTTGAAGATCTAGTAAATTCAATCCAATTTTTACCTTGACCAAATCGCCCGATCCTTCCGCTACACTCCATAGAAATCTATATCACATATCCGCATATAAGCATACTTATTAATCATACAAACTTATTAATCCATACATATTAATTAACTAAAACTGTACCTTATAATTTTACTCTAATGATCTAGATCAATAGAGTAAGGTCAGACTAACGTTTTCTTTTTATGACCGAGTTTATATTTCACAGCTTCTTCTGGCAAAAATACCTTTCCGGGTGAACTCAATCTGTAGAGTAGATTTTCTATTTCTTGCCAAAATTGTTTTCCAGCTTCGGTCCTGATCAATTTGTTTATGGCCAATTGATAGCCCTTATTCATTTTCAGTATTAGCGAAATCTTTGCCACCGTCTCAGTCGACACCTTTAGAAAATCTTTTATTGTCTCATAACTATTGCCTTTTAACAGTAGAGCTGCAATAGCTAGTCTTTTAGCGATCATCACGCGTTCGATAGGCGAAAGTAAATCGTTTAAGAAAATCTGGACATCATCCTTATCGCGAACTTGCGAAATCGCCTCCCAAAGAGTTTCAAACATCTGCTGTTCTACCTGTTTAAGTAAAATCCTTCGCGAAATCTGTGTCACTCTAATTATCTAGATTAATAGAGTAACCGGAATTCTGTCAAGAAGATACCGATCAATGAAAATAAGCGGATTTGTTCGATTAAATAATGTTAATCTGTGTCAGAGGTCATAAGACACCCGCCTCTCGACTTCGATCAAACCCTTGATGATTATAGAAAAGTTTGCCTCCAGAATCTCGCTGTTGATATAATTAACCCAGTGTTTTTAGCTAAATTTAGATCTGTCGCTTCAATTTCGATCCCAAATTTCGAAGAAATTTGGAAAGGAGAAGTGCGAGTGCGTTCAGAGTCTGCCGGTTGGCAGACTATCAAAAGCACGAGCCATTTCGACGCATGAAAGGTGTAATTTTAGCCGGCGGTAACGCCACGCGCCTTAGACCCCTCACCTGGGTTACCAATAAGCACCTTTTGCCCATTTACAACAAGCCAATGATTTTTTATCCTCTGGAGGCTATGTCTCGTGCCGGCATTAGTGATGTTTTAGTAATTACCGGTCCAAATCATTCTGGCAGCTTTATTAATCTCCTGCGGTCCGGTAAAGATTTTGGGCTAAGGCTTTCCTACGAGATTCAGGAAGAAGCCGGTGGCATTGCTCAGGCAATCGGGCTTGCCGGCGAATTTGCGGATAATGAAAAAATTCTCGTTATCCTCGGGGATAACATATTCAACCAATCTCTCAAGAGAGATGTTGAGGAGTTTGAAAAAAAGGAAAAAGGCGCGGTTGTTTATGGTAAACGCATGGCAACCAAAAGTAAGCAATATGGGGTAATCGAGGTTAAAAACAGTAAAGTTATCTCAATAGAAGAAAAACCGGAAAAACCGAAATCCGACATCGGCCAAACAGGAATTTATATGTACGACCATAGAGTTTTTAATTTAATTAGAAAGTTAAAACCCTCCACAAGAGGCGAACTCGAAGTTACCGACCTTAACAATTTTTACGTTAAGGAAGGAACAATGATTTGTAAAATATTAACTTCCTGGTGGGTGGACGCGGGAACGTCTTTTGATGAACTCTTGCGCGCCAACGTTCTGGTTGCTAAAGAAATCAGCAAAGAAAAATGAGAATTCTTGTCACGGGTGGCGCCGGTTTCATTGGCTCCAACTTTATACATTATTGGCTTCAAAATCATTCGTCTGATCAAATAGTCAACTTCGATAAACTAACCTACGCGGGCAATCTGGAAAATTTGAAAAATATCCGGAATAATGAAAACTATACTTTCGTAAAAGGTGATATCGCCAGTTCCAAGGATGTCACTCAAGCAATGAAAGGTATAGATATAGTTATCAATTTTGCCGCCGAGACTCATGTTGACAGGTCCATTCTTGATCCGGCACCATTTGTCATAACCAACGTGGTCGGCACTCAGGTTTTACTTGACGCCGCGGCAAAAGCAAAGATCAAACATTTCCATCATGTCTCAACCGATGAAGTTTTCGGCGCGCTTGATTTGGCATCCAGGCAAAAGTTTAGCGAGGAAACGAACTATAATCCCAGAAGTCCTTATGCCGCTACTAAGGCCGCCTCCGATCATCTTGTTCGTGCTTATTTTGCCACCTACAATCTGCCCGTCACCATTAGCAATTGTTCCAATAATTTCGGGCCCTATCAATTTCCTGAAAAATTAATTTCACTTTCGATCACCAATTTACTTGAAGGCAAAAAAGTACCCGTTTACGGTGACGGTTTATACGTTCGCGACTGGCTCTATGTAGAAGACCACGCGAGCGCCATTGATCTTGTTTTACAAAAAGGCAAAATAGGCGAAACTTATTGTATTGGTCAAGACAACGATATCGCGAACATCGAGGTTATTAAAAAAATATTGGCGATTTTGGCCAAAGGCGAGTCGATGATCGAATACGTCAAAGACCGTCCGGGGCATGATCGGCGTTATGCCATGGATGCTACCCGTATTAAAAAAGAACTTGGTTGGCATGCTAAATATGATTTTGACATGGCTCTTGAGCTGACCATTAAATGGTATCAACAAAACACAAAGTGGTGGAAAAAGTTAAAGGACAGGAAATTTGAAGAATATTATGAAGAGCAGTATGTTAAAAGATAATTTCAAATTTCAAATTTAAAATTATTCAATGAACTATCAATACATCACCTTCAAAAATCAACATAATCTTATTGAGGGCGTAGTCTTAAGAAAATTGGTCATCAATAAAGACGAATCAGGGTCACTGGTTGAGACTTTACGTAAAGACTGGAATGACGTTTTTGACAGTCAAAATCTCCCTTTTGCCATGCAATACTTGTCAATTACCCCGCAGGGCGTTGCCCGCGACGAAGACAAATGGCATGTCCACAAAAATCAAGAAGACCGTTTTATATGTGTTTCGGGCCGGATTGTCACGGCCGTTTTTGATCCCAGGGTTGAGTCACAAAGCTGCGGCAAGTTTAACTTATTTGTTATGGGGCCGCAAAACGAGGATGAAATGTTCATAATTGTTATTCCGCAAAAAACATACCATGGCTTTATGGTAATTTCCACCGAACCCGGTTATCTTATAAACTTTCCAACCCGGCTTTATAATCCTCAAGACGAAGGGAGAGTTCAAAACAGCCAGCTTGATTGGAATAAAGTCAGGGATGATTTCAAATTATGAAACTCTTAGTGGTTGGTTCGAAATCTATGGTCGGCTCGCGTTTTTGCGAACTTGCCACTGCCGATTTCAATCTGGTCAAAGCCGACCTTCATGACCATGTTTCTGTAGATATTACGCGAGTTGATTCGCTAACGTCGTCTTTTAAAAATCAAAAGTTCGAGTGGCTCGTTTTATTTTCTGCCTTTACCGATGTAGACGGGGCCGAAGAACAAAGAAATGATAAAAACGGCGCTTGTTGGCAAATTAACGTCGAAGGGGTCAAAAATGTTGTAGGCGCATGCCTTAAATATCAAAGAAAATTAATTTTTATTTCAACCGACTTTGTCTTTGACGGGACTGGCGGGCCATACAGTGAAAATGATCCCATGGGCCCTGATCTTGATAAAATTTCCTGGTATGGCATAACTAAAAAAGAAGCGGAAAAGATTATCACAAAAGCACTTTCTAAATTTATAATCCTCAGAATCTCTTATCCGTACAGAGGAAGATTTGGCAAAAAAGACGATATTGCCAAAAGAGTTTTAAGACTATATCGGGGAAATAGGCTTTATCCGATGTTTACCGACCAGACAATTACTCCGACTTTTATTGATGATCTTTCACCCGCATTAAGTCTTCTTCTTGCGGAAAATCAGACAGGTATTTTTCATCTGGCAAGCCCAACGGCTACCACACAATATGATTTTGCCAAAGAAGTTCTCGGGGTTTTTGGTGAAGATCCTGGCCGTCTCCGCAAAGGATCGCAAGCGGAATTTTTAAAAACCGCGCAAGCCGTACCCAGACCGAAAAACACCAGTCTCAAAGTTGATAAAATTAAAGCTCTTGGCTTTGAACCAACCGACTGGAAAAGAGGAATAAAAATAATTTATGAACAATCAAAAGGTCGATTGATTTAATTGGTCGTTTTTGGCTAGAATTACTTAAATTTTGAATTGTTAATTTAAATTATCATGACTCTTACTATTGTCGGTGCAGGTTATGTTGGTTTGGTGACAGCCGCTGTTTTTGCCGATCTCGGCAATAGGGTTTTTTGTGTTGACATTGTCAGGGAAAAAGTAGAGGGATTAAAAAAAGGCAAAGTTCCGTTTTTTGAACCGTCCCTGACAGAGTATGTTGTCAGAAATCAAGCCGCAAAAAGACTTTTTTTTACCACAAACTATTCAGAAGCAGTACCTAAATCACAAGCGGTTTTTATCTGCGTGGGCACACCCCCCAAAAATAACGGCGAGGCAGACCTTTCTTATCTTTTTGCGGCAGTGGAGGAAACTGCCAAAAACCTTTCCGGCTATACTTTAATTGCCATTAAAAGTACAATTCCGATAGGTTTCGAAGATGATCTTGAGGCTACAGTTAAAAAATACGCCAAAACTAAATTCGAATTTGGCGCTTGTCCGGAGTTCTTAAGAGAAGGAACGGCTATTGAGGATACTTTGCATCCGGACAGGATCGTTATCGGTGCGACTTCTAAGAAAGCCCAAAAAGTTTTATTAGAACTTCATGCGCCGATTTCCGGCGAAAGAATCATTTGTGATGTTCGTTCCGCCCAGCTTATAAAATATGCGGCAAATGCTCTCTTGGCAACCAAAGTTTCTTTTGCCAACGCATTGGCCGCTTTGTGCGAAAAAATGGGGGCAGACGTTAAGAAAGTGCTGGCAGGAGTAGGCGCTGACCGCCGAATCGGCCACTCCTTCCTTTATCCTGGTGTTGGCTATGGAGGTTCGTGTCTTCCCAAAGATGTTTTGGCATTTATTCATCTGGCAAACCATTTTGGATACGACTTTGACCTTTTGCGCTCCGTTGATGCCGTCAATAACGGTCAGATCGAGGCCTTTATCGGCAAGGTGCGGACGGCTTTAGGCAATGGGCATTTAAAGCGAGGACTGGCGGGTAAAAAAGTTGCAGTTTTGGGTTTGGCTTTTAAGCCAAATACTGATGATATACGGGATGCTCCGTCTGTCAAGGTCATCAATCATCTGGTTGATCTGGGCGCGGAGGTTACCGCTTATGATCCGCAGGCCATGGCAAATGCTCGAAAAATTTTTCCTAAAATCAAATACGCGCCAAACGTCTACAAGGCCATCGAAGGTCAAGATGCCATGCTTGTTGTCACCGAATGGTCCGAGTTTCGGGAAATGGACCTTTCGGTAATAAAAAAACTCCTTAAAAGGCCAATAATTATCGATGGCCGCAATATTTTTGACCCTGAGAAAGTTAAAGGTTTAGGGTTTAAATACTACGGAATCGGCCGATGAAAAAAGCATTAATCACCGGCATTGCCGGCTTTGCCGGCAGCCACCTGGCAGAATATTTACTTTCTAAAAATTTTGAGATTTTTGGCTTTTACCACCCGGGCCATTCAACACAAAATGTCGCCGGTATCAAAGATAATATTAAACTAATTGATTGCGATCTGCTTAATCAGTCCCGGCTTAGGCGAGAACTAAGGTTGATCCGGCCGGATTACGTTTTTCACCTGGCCGCCTTTTCTTCTCCGGCCGCCAGCTTTCAAAATCCTCGCCAAACCCTGGAAAATAATATCTTCGGCCAGCTTAATCTTCTGGAAGCTTTGGCCAAAAGTAAATCAAAAGCGAAAATCCTGGTTGTCGGATCTGCTGACGAATACGGTGATATTGACCCCAAATATTTACCGGCAAAAGAGGTCACCCCTTTATCGCCGATTTCTCCATACGCGGTTTCTAAGGTCGCTCAGGATATGTTGGGTTTACAATTTTTCTTACACCATAAACTTCAGATAGTGCGCGTTAGGCCATTCAACCACATCGGACCAAGACAATCTGCAAGCTTTGTGGTTTCCGCTTTTGCTGCTCAGATTGCAGAGATGGAGTCAAAAGGTGGCCAAACAATTATAGTTGGTGATCTTTCAAAAGTGCGTGAATTTACAGACGCCAGAGATATGGTCAAAGCTTATTTGTTGGCTTTAGAGAAATGTCTACCGGGAGAAGTTTATAATATTGGGACAGGCATCCCGGTTAAAATCGCCGATCTTTTAGAGATGTTGCTTAGTCTGGCGCGAGTTAGAATAACAGTGAAAGTTGATAAGTCCAGAATTCCGCCTGTCGATATCAAAATGATTTATTGCGATCCATCAAAGTTTCAAAAAGCCACCAGCTGGAAGCCCAGGATCCCGCTTTTAAAAACCTTATCTGATACAATTGAATACGAACGAAAAAAGTTAAGATAATTTTTTATTTGAAATTTAAAATGTTGAAAATTCAATGAAAATACCAAAGCGTATTTTTGATAAATTAAAAAGTAAAAATTAGAAATTGAAAATTACTGGAATGGCCCAAAAAAGAGCTCTCATCACCGGCGTTACCGGACAAGACGGATCGTACTTGGCCGAATTCCTGCTTTCAAAAGGGTATAAAGTTTTCGGTCTGACCAGAAGAACATCAACTCCAAATTACGAAAGGATTAAGCATATTGAGGACAAAATTGAACTGATCCCCGGCGACATTTTAGACCAGCAGTCGCTAACTTCAGCTGTTTCCCTCGCAAGGCCGGACGAAATTTATAACTTAGCCGCCCAAAGTTTTGTGGCAACTAGCTGGTCTCAGCCGGTTTTAACCGGTGAATTTACGGCTCTTGGAGTAACCAGAATGCTGGAAGCGGTAAGACAAGTCAAACCGGATGCCAAATTTTATCAGGCATCATCGTCTGAAATGTTTGGCAAAGTGAAAGAGTCTCCCCAAAATGAAAAAACCCCTTTTCACCCCCGCAGCCCTTACGGCGTGGCCAAGGTTTACGGCCACTGGATTACAATCAATTACAGGGAATCTTATGGTCTTTTTACAGTTTCCGGTATCCTTTTCAATCATGAATCACCCCGTCGCGGTCTTGAGTTTGTTACCCGTAAAATCAGCCATAACGTCGCCAGGATCCATTTAGGGCAGGTCGGCCATATTGTTCTCGGCAATCTCGAAGCAAAACGCGACTGGGGGTTTTCCGGAGATTACGTGCAGGGGATGTGGTTGATGCTCCAGCAGGACAAGCCTGATGATTATGTTATCGCAACAGGCGTTAATCATTCCGTAGCGGAATTTGTCGAAGAAGCCTTTAAAGTTATTGGAATTACTAACTGGAAAAAATACGTCAAAGTTTCCAAAGAATTTTTCAGGCCGGCTGAGGTGGATTTTTTAGTTGGCGATGCCACTCGCGCAAAAAGAGTTTTAGGCTGGAGACCGAAAATCACATTTAGCAAGCTTGTCGAAATGATGGTTAAGGCAGATATTGCCTTACTTTCGAAAAACTCCCAATGAGACTTGTTGTCAATATCCCCACCTATAACGAGAAAGAGAACATTGAAGAGATCATCAAAAAGGTATTGGCCCAGCAGAAAAATTTAAAGGGGATGGATTTGCACGTTTTAATCTCCGATAGTCATTCATTGGATGGTACAGCCGATATTGTTAAAAAAATTTCGCAAATCAATCCCCATGTCCACTATCTGGATGTAAAAGAAAGGGGCCTTGGGGTTGGTCTTATTAAAGGCCATCGATATGCCGTTGATAAGTTCAAAGCCGACATCTTGGCTCAGATGGATGGTGATCTTTCTCATGACCCGGCAACTCTCCCCGTGATGGTCGAATATATCAAAAAAGGGTATGATCTGGTCAATGGTTCAAGATTAATGCCCGGGGGCAAAAATCTCTTGGGATGGCACAGGCGGCTTTTCACCAGGGGCTCGGCCCTCTATTGTAAATTGGCTTGGGGTACATTTGGAATTTCTGAATATACCACTTCATACAGAGTTTTTACTAAAAAACTTTTTGAAAAAATTAATCTCTCGAAAATCCCCTGGAGATCAAAAACTTATATCATTCAGCCGGCTTTCCTGTATGCTGCGATCGCAGCTGATGCCAAAATTTGCGAAGTGCCGGTCATTTTTACGGACAGAAAAAAAGGTTATTCAAAGGCTAAAATCGTCGCTTATACCATTGATGTTCTTAAATTCGGTCTCAAGGCCCGGCTGGTAAGGTCTAAGACTTTTCTTAAATTTTTGACCGTAGGCACCAGCAGCTATTTTTCAAATGCGATCGTCCTGGGTTTATTAAACAGAGGCCAAATTTACTCGTTTACCGTTTTTGACAAACCTCTTCTTTCAAACATCCCGACCTTTGAACAAGCGTCGAAATTGTTGTTTCTAAATTTAGATCGGCTTTTTGTCTCCTCAATCATTTCTATCGAACTCTCAATTATTTTCAATTTTATCTTCCACGATAACTGGACTTTTAAAAGCAGATCCCACGAAGGATCAGTTTTTTTAAGATTTGCCAAATTCAATTTATCCTCAATTGGCAGTCCTATAATCCAATTAGCTTCAATCTTAATTTCAGTAAGAGTGTTTAATCTTCACGAACAGATCGGTTTGGCAATAGGGGTTATTATCGGACTATTTTTTAATTACTTTGTCAACATCCTTTGGATTTGGAAAGCTAGAGAGCACCTGGCACCGGCAAAAGTTCAAGCCTAATTTTCCCATGGATCTTATCAAATGGCTAAAAACTCAAAAGATTGAGTTTTATCTGCTTTTAATTCTCCTTTTAACAGCTGCCTTTTTCCGTTTCTGGCAAATAAAGGATTATGTTGTTTTTCTTGGAGATGAAGGCAGGGATATGTTGGTTGCCAAAAGAATGATAATGGACGGCAAGGTTCCTTTTCTTGGGCCAACCGCTTCAGTCGGCGGTTTTTATTTAGGACCTATTTACTACTGGCTTGCCGCTCCCTTTTTAGCAATATGGCGTCTTGATCCGGTCGGACCTTCATACATGGTAGCTCTCTTTGGCGTCGGTACGGTTTTCCTTTTATACAAATTTCTAAAAGATACGGCAGGCCTATATCCGGCATTTTTGGCAAGTCTCCTATACGCTACCGCCCCTCTTATTGTCAGATATTCCAGGTCTTCTTGGAACCCCAATCCATTGCCCTTTTTTGCTCTTCTTTTAATCTACAGCCTCTATTTGGCAATCAGCCGCAAAAATCCGCTCTTTTTTGTCCTTGCGGGTTTGTGCTTCGGTGTCGTCATCCAGCTTCATTATTTGGCGATTATGTTGGTTCCGATTTCATTTTTAATCATAGTTTTAAATACAAACTTCCGGCATTTACCAAAAGCCTTACTTCTAATCACGGCAGGCTCGCTTCTCTCCTTTTCTCCCTTTTTGATTTTTGAAATTAAACACCATTTTCCGAACTTTAAGACAATCTATGAATTTACCACTCGCGGCTCAACACATGGTTTTAAAACCTACAACTATCTTTGGTTAACCTCAAATATGGGCAATATCCTTCTTGAGGAAATCACAAAATTAAAAGAGACAATAATAACTAAAATCTTTTTTTGGGTTTTGTCCCTTGGAGGGATATACGGTCTTGCCAAAAATTGGCAAAATAAAAAAAACAGACTAATCTTTTCAATCGGCGTTATCTGGTTTTTGGTAGGCTTGCTAAGCCTCCGTTTTTATTCTGGTCAATTATTTGATTATTATTTTGGCTTTATGTTTCCCGCCCCATTTTTGCTGACAGGTCTCGTATTCTCGGTTGTCTGGCAGAAAAATATTTTAAAAATTGCAAGCATCATATTTACGACTGCCGCACTTATTTACTTTATCGCCAACGGTTTTTACAGGTTCCCTCCAAATCAACTCATCAAACAAACTGAGGACGTTGCCAATTTTGTGGTAGAAAAATCGGAAGGTAACCCTTTCAATTTTGCGCTGATCACCGATCACAATAGCGATCATGCCTACCGCTATTTTCTGGAAATTGCCGGACATAAACCAACGGAGTTGGAAACTATGGTTACGGACCAGCTATTAGTTGTCTGCGAATCCAAGAAATGTGCGCCCCTCGGCCATCCAACTTGGGAAATTGCCGGCTTCGGGCGCTCTGAAATAAAAGGGGAGTGGGAGCTGCCCAACATTGGCATCAGGGTCTTTCGTCTCACCCACTGGCCCGGTGTTCCAAGTCCATCCGGCAAACCGGCAGTTAAAGGAATCTGATATAAATCACAAATTAACCCAACCAATTCCACCTGGGAGGTGGATTATCCTTGACACCTAGGAAAAATTTTAGTAAAACTGACACATGCCGGGTAGATTATTACCTTTGGTAACAGGCGAGATTTACCATGTCTTTAACAGGGGTATCGATCATCGTCCAACATTTACAAGTGTTGGAGAATACAAGCGAGCTCTAATTACTATTAAGTTCTATCGATTCTCCTCTCAACCAGTTAAGCTCTCCCGTTTTTTAATCCTCTCTGGAGAAGAAAAAGGAAAATTTTTTTCAGATGTAAAACGAGAAGAAAAGTTCTTGGTTGAGTTTCTTTCTTTTTGTCTTATGCCCAATCATTTCCATTTTCTTATAAAACAAGTACAAGATGGTGGCATATCTCGCTTTATGAGCAATTTTCAAAATAGTTTCACGCGTTATTTTAATGTCAAGCATGAAAGAACCGGCCAATTGTTTCTTAATCAGTTTAAAGCAGTCAGAATCGAAACTGATGAACAATTTCTTCATGTCTCTCGTTATATTCACCTTAACCCCCACTCTTCTTTTATAGTAAAAAACTTATCAGATTTAGAAAACTACCAATGGTCATCGTTGTTCGAACATCTTGGTGATTCAAAAGATGGAATTTCCAACAGTGAAACAATCCTTTCATTTTTCAAGGACAAACAAAATTACAAGGGTTTCGTCTTTGACCAGGCAAATTACCAGAGAGAGCTTGATAAGATAAAACACCTAGTAATTGACTCGGATACCTAGGTGTTATACCTATTTCACCTCCGAGGTGGAATATTGGTAAAGCTTATGTTCTAATGTGACACCAACCGCCAGTACGCCGACTTTTTTAAGATTACGTCTTTTGACCTCATCCAGAGCTACGTCAACAATACTCAACATTTTGCGGCCTGAAACCTCTTCTAGTTGCTTTTGAAAAAAGTGTGGGGTGTTTGAAGTGATTACCAAAAAATCAACATTAGTTCCTAATTGCCTTGCTGCACCCAAAAGTCTCAGATCTGGTTTCAGTGGTATTTGAGGAGATCCGTCTTCATTTAAAATCATTGGGGCATGGCGGAAATAATGAACGATCATGGGCGGATAACCTCGATTAACATATTGAGGAATCATTTCTTGAGATGCTTGATGAATTTGTTCTTCAAAATCCATTGTCGCCTGCGGTCCAAGTCCACCGATGACACCAATGGTTTTCATTCTCGGAATCTCATATTCGCCTGCGGCTCTTTCCATCCTCTGGCAGTAATGTGGACTATAATTCAAATTGCTTATATTTTACAAAGAAATCTCTTTAATTATCGTGCGACTTGAATCTGGCAACTGATTTGATATATGATCCCAGAAGATGAAACTTCGGCATATAATTTCCGCCCGGCAATTTGATAAAAAAACCCTCGAGCAAATTTTTAACCTCACTGATAAAATCAAATCCCAAAAATATAACAATAACCATCTTTCTGGCAAAATTATGGCGACTCTTTTTTATGAACCATCCACAAGAACTAGACTTTCATTTGAGTCGGCTATGCTTCGTCTTGGCGGAAAGGTAATTACAACCGAAAACGCTGCCGAATTTTCTTCCGCTGCCAAAGGAGAAACATTGGAAGATACAATCCGAGTTGTTAATTCTTATTGCGATGTTATAGTTATCAGACATTTTAATGAGGGAGCGTCTGAAGTTGCCTCAAGATATTCAAAGGTTCCAGTGATTAATGCCGGGGATGGTAAGGGTGAACACCCAACCCAGGCAATACTTGATCTTTACACGATTTTTTCCAGATTTAATAGGGCAGACTTTACCATTGCCATGGTTGGCGATCTTAAAAATGGCCGAACGATCCATTCCCTTTGTCCGCTTCTTGCCCATTACCCAAAAGTTAAGATTATTTTTATCTCGCCAAAGGCTCTCGCTGCCCCCAAATCTTTAAAAGAGTACTTAAAGCAAAGAAGGGTACACTTTGAAGAGACAGAAAATTTTAAGAAAGTAGAGTTGGCAGATGTAATTTATCAGACCAGAATCCAAAAGGAGCGTTTTAAAAATACTCGTGATTATCAAAAATATTTCGGCAAATATATCATAGACGGAAGTATTCTAAAATACTTGAGGTCAAAAGCAGTAATCATGCATCCCTTGCCAAGGGTAAATGAAATAACCCAAGAAGTGGATAGTGATAGACGGGCGATTTACTTTGAGGAAGCCGCAAACGGTCTTTATACTAGAATGGCAATCCTTGCGTACCTCTTTGACAAATCCTAAATCTAACCTCCATAATAGTTTCCATGATGGACAACCCTTTAGGCCCGCAATCCCGAGTTTACCGAGGGACGAGGACCGCAAGGAAATTGACTGAAGGGAGACTTCCTTATCTTTCCGTAATTATTCCCGCTTACAATGAGGAACCCAATTTTGAAAAAGGAGTCTTAGCCCAAGTACTTACTTATCTTGGAAAACAGAATTACTCTTATGAAGTAATCATCGTCGATGACGGTTCAGATGATCAAACGGCGCGTTTAGCCGATGATTTTGCAGCCTCTCACAAAAATGTCCGCGTCATTAAAAATCCACACCAAGGCAAAGCGGAAACCGTCAAAACCGGAGTTGCCGGAGCCAATGGAGAACTGATCCTCTTTACAGACTTTGATCAGGCTACTCCCATATCTGAAATAGAAAAGCTCTTACCGTTTTTTCCCGAATATGACATCGTTATCGGCTCAAGGCAATTACCCGGCGCCAGGCGCGAGAAAGAGCCATTTTACAGACATTTGATGGGATTGGTATTTAACTTAGTTGTCCAAACCATTGCTGTTCGCGGAATTTGGGACACTCAAGCCGGTTTCAAATGCTTTAAAAGCCAAGTTGCCGGGGAACTCTTCGGCAAACTAAGAGTTTATGGTCAAGGGGAAAAAGTCAAAGGAGCGCGAGTTACGGCATTTGATGTCGAGCTTTTATTCATCGCCAAAAAGTCAGGATATAAAATAAAAGAAGTTCCCATAATTTGGCACCACGTAGCATCCACCAGGGTCAACCCCGTAAAAGACTCCCTGCGAATGTTCCGTGATGTTATCAGGGTCCGTTTAAATGATTTTGCCGGCGTTTACCGATAATTTCCGCAAATTTGCCAAACTGGCGCTAATCATTATAATTGCTTTATCGTTAAGGATCTCTAAAATAGAGGCCGCCTTCCCGTTCGACTTTGATCAACAAGTACCGGCAGCAACAGCCTACGATTTTTTTGTCAATCACAAAATTACTTTAATTGGCCAAGAACTTTCTTTCCCCGGTTTTTTTATTGGGCCACTCTACAACTGGGTTCAATTCATTCCTTACGGTTTGTGTAATCTTGCTCCGGATTGTATTCCTTATTTCTCGATTATCCTTGGTTTACTATCCATCGGCCTATTATTCTTGGTATTAAAAAAAATATTTGACGCAAAAACCGCCCTTATCGCCAGCTCAATCTATGCGTTTTCATTTGCGGCTATCTCACATGAGATAGGTATCAACGGTAACTCCTTCTTATTCTTATCATCAATCGGTCTTTTATTTTTTCTATGGAAATATTTTTCAGGGGAAGACAAATATTTTCTTGCTGGGGTTTTTCTTGCCGGCATCATTACAGTCAACTTCAATCCGATTTTTATCCTTTCAACCGCTGCGTTTTCCCTCTCTGGTTTAATGAGAAGGAATAAGAGCCTCCCATTGTTTTTTGTTGCTCCCTTCACTTTTCTAGTCAATTATATTCCCCTTATGATCTTTAATTCCCGCCATGATAATATTATTTTGAAGGGCTTGCAAAATTTTATAACAGAAAGCCCAACAACATCAGATTATCTTGAGAGATCCGTTTTTCTCTTAAAAAGAGTCGCAATTCCTTTTTATTCTAATTATCTTTTTCAGTCAGTAAATTTAATCTTTATCCTAGCAACAATATTTCTTATAATTTTCGGTTTTTATGCCTTGTTAAAGACTAAAGAAAGATTTTTATTATTTTTACCTATCTGGATTGCAACTACAGTTTTAGGACTTGTATTTTATAAAGGGCATATTCCGGATTACTACTTTCAACAAACACTCCTTGCATTTATTATTCTTGTTGCGTTCGCACTAAGACAAAGTCTAGTTATTTTTGTTTTATTTACAATTGTTTTTCTATTTACAAATATAAATACGGCAGTAAATTATAAGACACCCATTAATTACCGGATTAAAAAAGAAGTCGTAAACTATATTATCAATGATTCGGCAGGGGAATCATTCAATGTTTATTATGATATGCCGCCCGGCATAAATACCGGCTACAGTTATCTTTTTAAGATCAAAGAAAAAGAACCCCAAGAGGGTGGTAAAAATCTCTATATTTTGGAATTTAGTGATCCTACGCAATTTACCAGCTATAAATACCATAAGTCATTTCCGGACAAAAAAATTAGCGTAAAGGTTACTGGCTTTGTCCATATCGTTTCTGTAAAATAATACGAAACATGTCTCGCCTTGAGAAAACTCTTCTTGCCGAAAACATCATCTTCTATGGACTTCTAAGCGTTTTCTCCTACGCTTACGTAGATCTGAACCTTACTCTTTCCCAAAATCCTATTGTTATAAACTTTGTTAATTTTATGCAACAACTTGGTTATTTTCACAGGCCTGTCGCTACATCGATTTATGTTTTTTTTATAATTTTTGCTTTTTCGTTTTTCATTTTTAATTTGTGGCTTTTTTATAAATTAAAAATCGGCACCACTTATTTGAAGATTTCAACAGTCGTCAATACCTTAATACTGATTTTCGCTTATCCTTTCCTGTCTTCGGATCTTTTTAATTATCTTTTTGACGCCAAAATTATTCTTGTCTATCACGCAAATCCCTACACCGTCAAACCATTGGATTTTCCCCAAGATGAGTGGTTAAGGTTTATGCGTTGGGTGCATCGATATTCCCCATATGGACCTCTTTGGCTTAGTATGTCACTAATTCCGGCAATACTGGGTTTTGGCAAATTTATTCTGAATTTTTTAACCTTTAAGATCTTTATCAGTATTTTTCACCTGATTAATGCTTATTTGGTTTTTAAAATTTTGCAAAAAATTAACCCAAAATCAGTTCTTTTTGGAACCGCTTTTTATGCTATCAATCCCTTGTTTTTAATTGAAGGAATTGTCAATGCCCACAATGATGTTGTTCTAGCTACTTTTTTAATTAGCTCAGTCTATTTTTTCGTTTGCAGAAAAACAGTTTGGTCTTATGTGGCACTACTGGCTGGTACTTTGATCAAATATATACCCGTTCTCAACTTACCCTGGTTATTGTTGACTTCCCTTTATCCAAAATTTGGCAATAGCAATAAATTGGAAAAATTTAAATGGCTAATTTGGACCAATTTAGCTGCAATGGCGGCCTTTACTTATTTATTCTCTTCATTTCGAATCACAGTTCCTTTTGTATCCTCAGGCGCAACCCAAGTTCAATTCCAGCCATGGTATTTGTTTTGGACGATCCCTTTTATTGCTCTTGTCCCAAGAGCTTACTTTATTGTTGCAGCCACTATTATCTGCCTTGGCGCAAGTCTTAGGTACATTCCATATCTTTATTATGGAGATTGGTCCCAAAAGGGAACTGGCGGTTTTATGATGAGTCTTATGGTAATTTCACTGATTATTGCACTTATTATTATTGCTCCCAACCTAAAGTTTCAGAAAAAATGATTAAAAGACAAAACCTCGCACCAGTCGTTTTTATTTTTCTGGTTACTTGTTTAATTTTCTTCAAGATTTTTCTTAAAGGGCTTTATCCGATTCCCGCAGATCTTTTAGTTTCTTTTTATTTTCCTTGGTATTCCGGCGGTTGGGAAGGTTATAACCCATGGACCACCCACAAGGAAATGTTAGGGGCAGACAGCATCCGTCAGATTTATCTCTGGAAAGAATTTGCCGCCGAAAGTTTTAGAAGTGGCCAATTCCCGCTTTGGAATCCGTACACATTTTCCGGCCAGCCTCTTTTGGCTAACTTTCAGTCTAGCGTTTACTATCCTCTCAACGTCTTTTATTTCCTGACAGACCCCAAAAATGCCTGGATTCTTTTGATTGTTACTCAACCGTTTTTAGGCGGAATTTTTATGTATATGGCCCTCAGAAGCTTCAAAATCTCATCCGTCCCTTCAGTTTTTGCCGCAGTTGCCTTTATGTTCTCAAGCTATCTTGTAACCTGGATGGAAAATGGTAATATCTCCCACGCCTATATTTGGCTGCCACTGGCCTTTTGGGCAATTAATAACTTTTTTGAAAATCGCGAGCTTTCAGGTGGATTCAGATATATTTTAATTTTGATTCTCTCCCTTTCGTTTTCTATTCTCGCCGGACATCCTCAAACGGCTATTTATTTATACATGGTCACCTTTTTATTTTGGGTTTACAAAACCTGGGAATCCAAAAACCAAAAACTTGTCTTGGCCGCCCGCTATTTTTTAGTGGTGGCAACCACTATTTTTGTCACGGCGATTCAGTTAATTCCTGTTTATCAGTTTTATCAAAACTCGCCGATTTCCCTACCCTTTTCTAAAGAAGTTTTTGAAAAAAGTATCATGCCATACAAAAATTTGGTAACTTTTTTTGCCAGCGATTTTTTTGGCCACCCGGCTACAGGTAATTTCTGGAGCCAGACTTATGGCGATTTCACCCCTTATTTCGGCGTGATTCCCTTAGTTTTTGCAATCTGGGGAATTTTTAGATTTTGGAAAAATTCGTTTGTAAAATTTGCAACTTTTGTCTCCGTTATTTTTATTTTATCCGCCGTTCGCGGGCCGATAACTTGGTTTATTAAAACTTTTCAGATTCCACTTCTGGATTCGACTACTCCTTCAAGGTTTATTTCAATTTCAATATTTCTTCTGATAATTCTCTCCGCCTTTGGTTTTGAAGATTTTATTCAAAATATTCACAATAAAAAGTATTTAAAAAAATTTTTCACTTTTTTAATTCCATTCTTAGTAATATACGGAATTCTTTGGTTATTCGCAATTTTTGGGCATTTCTTCCTAAAACCGCAGGACACATGGAAGATTAATCTTTCGGTCACGCGTAGAAATCTCATCCTGCCAACTTTAATGTTTATCTCAATACCTTTACTCGGTTCAATGATTCAAATCATTAAACTAAAGACTAAACTGTCGGCTTATTGGCTAAAAACCCTTTTTGTTGTAAGTATTTTAACAGTGATAGTCGTCGGAGGAATCTACTATACTAATAAGTTTTTACCAGTTGCACCAAAGAAATTTATATTTCCGGATCATCCGCTTTTTTACTGGTTGCAGCACGCTGCGGGCATAGACAGATTCTATGGCGGGGGCACTGCTCACATAGATTTCAACTCCCCGACACATTATAAAGTTTATGGCGCTGAAGGTTATGATACTTTAAGACTGCAAAGATATGCCCAGCTTCTGGCATCTGGCTTTTTGGGGAAAGTTCCCGAATCATATTTAAGGTCAGATGGTGTATTCTCTAATGAAGAAAACGGGTATCGCCGAAGGCTTTTTGAGCTTTTAGGAGTCAAATACCTGTTAGATAAAGAGGATAACCCAAAAACTGGTGCAGACTGGCATTACGAACGGTTTCCAGGCGACAATGTCCGGGGATTTTGGCAGTACGACAAATTTCAAGTTTACATGCGCCAACCGACATTACCAAGAGTTTTTCAAACGACAAAATATTATGTTGCCAAAAGCGATAAGGAGATTATCGAAAAAATATACGACCAAAATTTTAGTCTTCAAACACTCATTCTCGAAAAAGAACCACCGATTAAAATCTCACCCGTCGAGGAAGAAATCTTCGAACCGCAACTGGTCAAATACGAACCAAATGAAATCAAAATTACCACAAATTATGATTATAACTCGCTTTTATTTATCTCAGATGCCTTTGATCCTGACTGGCAAGTCTATCTTGACGGTAAACCCTGGCAACTTTTGAGAGCCCACTATGCTTTAAGATCAACACCAGTCCCAAAAGGCAAGCACCTAATTATTTTTAAATATCAACCCAAATCTTTTAATATTGGCGTTTATACATCATCATTATCTTTCATTGGACTTCTAGTCTTTAGTGTTTACTTGATTATTAAAAGAAAATTTTAATAACTTTTAAACAAGGTCTAAATTAGTTATGAAAAACCATCTAATCATCTTGATTCTATTATCCATAATCGCTCTCTGGCCGTTTTTTAAAAAAGGATATTTTGAAAGTCACGACGGGGAATGGATGGTTATCCGGTTTTCGGCATTTCACCAAACTTTGTCAGCCGGTCAGTTTCCGGTCAGATTTGTTGACCGCCTGAACAATAATTACGGTTATCCTGTTTTAAACTTCCTCTATCCGCTGCCATTTTATTTTGCAGAAATCCCCAAAGCCCTTGGATTTGGCTTCGTAGATAGTGTCAAAATAATATTCGTCTTCTCGACAGTGTCCTCTGTGGTTACCATGTACTGGGCACTATCCCAGGTTTTTGACAAAAGAGCCGGTTTTGCCGGAGCCGCGCTATATTTATTCGTTCCCTATCGTTTCCTTGATCTTTACGTCAGAGGCAGTCTTGGCGAAGGCGTTGCTTTTATGTTTGTACCATTAATTCTCGGAAGCATTTTTAAAATCAAAAAAGGTCAAAAGATTTTCCTGCCAATTCTTGCGTTTGCTACTGCCGGTCTTATCCTGTCCCACAATGTCACGGCAGCAGTCTTCATCCCGTTTTTTGTATTTTTCAGCTATCTTGTGACCAAAAAACTCAGGATGTTTTTATCAGCTTATGTCCTTGGTATCGCGATGTCATCCTTCTTTATAATTCCCGCTCTTCACGATTTACGCTATGTAAAGCTCTCACAGATCAGAATCTCAGAGCTGCAAGACCACTTAGTCAGCCTTCATAAATTAATCATCCCATCATGGGGCTATGGTCCTAATCCCAACAGTCCTGACGGACTCTCGCCTCAGCTGGGGATTGTCACCGTCGGCATTTTTGCAATCACCCTATTTCTGGTTGTCACCCGAAAAATTAAAGACAGGCTGATCATCTATTGTTTGTTAGCCGTCGTCCTGTCGGCGGTCTTAATGACCAAAACCTCGCTACCTGTCTGGCAGGCTATACCGTCTGCTGATATTATCCAGTTTCCCTGGAGATTGCTGTCAGCAGTTGTATTTATCGCCGCCTTCCTGGCAGCTTATCAAGTCAACATATCTGAAAAGAAAAGTCTTCTTGCGGTACTCGTTGTTATTGCCGCCTTCGTCTCTACCATACTCTATACCAAGCCAGCCGTCTTTGTTGCCAGGGGAGATAGTTTTTACTCCACCAACGAGGACACCACCACTGTCCGTGACGAATATTTGCCCTTATGGGTTAAAGAAAAAAAACAGAACAGGGCTTACAAGAAGATCGAAATTATCGGTGATGGCCAAATTATACGAGAAAATATACAAGCATCAAAATACCAAGCTATTATTAGCGCAAAAGAGAATATCCAAGTAGTGGTTAATACTATTTATTTTCCAGGACACCAAGTAAAAGCTTATGGACTAGAAGCGCCAATCAAATACGACAATCAATATGGCCTTATCACATTTCAATTGCCAGAAGGGAATCGCACAGTTATAATCAGCTATGGTAGGTCTCCTATCCATCTAATAAGCGAAGCGATATCACTGGCAGCTTTGTTTACTGGTGGAGGCTACTTTTATTATTTATGGCGAAAGCAAAATTCTTAGTAACAGGTGACGCCGGCTTTTAGTCTTTTGTAGCCGTTATGGGCTTTTGTAAAAACGTCCATAATAGCGAAAAAAGCGCAAAACGGAGTGATCAGAAAGATGATTTATATGCTGGGGGACAATTGAGTAAGATTAAGTTCTTAGTAACCGGCGGAGCCGGATTTATTGGTTCCGAAATTGTTAGGCAACTTTTAGACGCCGGTTATTATGTTCGCGTTGCTGACGATCTTTCTAAAAAGGATATCCAAGTCGACAGGCGGGCAGAATTTGTAAGGGTAGACTTAACCGATTATCAAAAAACCCAAAAAGTTTTTGAAAGTGTTGATATTGTTATTGCCGCTGCTGCCAAAATCGGCGGTATTGGTTACTTTCACAAATACCCGGCTACAATTCTTTCGGAAAATAACAAAATCTACAGCAGCACCTTTGAAGCTGCAGTCAAAAACGGTATCAAAAGATTCGTTTATATTTCATCTTCAATGGTTTTTGAATCAGCGAGCACTTTTCCATCCAAAGAGGAAGACGTCAGAGTTATCCCGCCGCCCATCACTTCTTATGGTTTCGCAAAACTCAGCGGTGAATGGTACTGTCATGCCTTTTGGGACGAGTATAAACTCCCTTTTTCGATCTGTCGCCCTTTTAATGCCTATGGCATCAATGAATTTCCCGAAAGAGAAATCGGTTATGCCCATGTGATACCGGATCTGGTCAGAAAAATTCTTAACGGACAGTACCCGCTCGAACTGTTAGGCGATGGTAATCAGACTCGCTGCTTTACCCATGTTTCAGACGTTGCGGGTGGTATCACCACAGTTGCTCTTAACCCCAAGGCCAAAAACCAGGATTTTAATATTGGGCAAGATTCAGAAATTAAAATGATTGATTTAGCAAAAAAAATCTGGGAAATAATGGAAGTTAAAAAACCATTTAAAGCGAAATTTATCCCAGGCTTTAAGTATGACATTAAAAGGCGTGTTCCGGCCGTATCAAAAGCAAAGAGACTACTTGGCTGGGAACCAAAAGTTAAATTAAAAGAAGGACTAAAGGAGGTTATTAATTGGTTAAAAGAACAAAAACTCCAGGGAAAAATCGAAAACTAACCATTACCGTTGTCGGAACAGGCAGAGTCGGATTGCCGCTTTCAATATTTCTTTCAACCATGGGTCATCTTGTTTACGGCATCGATACCGATCAAGCGAAGGTCGATTTTATCAACAAGGCCCGGATGCCTTTTTTAGAAGAAGGGGCAGAGCCTTTACTACAAAAATATCTTGGCCAATCACTTTTCTTCTCCACGGATTTTTCCACTATCGCCCGCGCTAAAGTCATTATTTTAACCCTGGGTACCCCCGTTGATGAAAACATGAATCCTTCTTTAGTGCAGATAGATAAGGCTCTTGATACCGCCAAACCTCATTTTAAAAAAGGACAACTTTTGATATTGCGCTCAACCGTTTCTCCGGGTACTACCGAATACGTCAGATCGTATCTTACGGAGGCGGGATTCAAAATTGGTAGCGATTTCTTCCTGGCTTTTTGTCCGGAGAGAATCGCTGAAGGCAGATCTTTGGCGGAACTTGCCGAAATCCCGCAAATCGTTGGAGGAGTCGAAAGATTAAGTACTCAAAAAGCTGCCGAGTTTTTTGGGAGTCTTAATATTGAAGTCAACCTCACCGATAGTGTTTCTGCGGAACTTGCTAAGCTTTTTACCAATATGTATCGTTATATCAACTTTGCCATTGCCAACGAGTTTATGATTTTAGCAGGTAATTATCACAGGGATATTTACCAAATTGTTGATCTTGTAAATCGAAACTATAAACGAGGAGGCCTTGCTTTACCTGGATTGACCGGAGGCCCATGTCTTTTTAAAGACGGATTTTTCCTGGTGGGAGATGTTCCTTTCCCGGACCTTATCGTAAACAGTTGGAAGATTAATGAATCCATTCCGCTTTTTCTAATAAAAAAAGTCAGGGAAAGGATCAGGCTTGAAGGAAAAAAAACAGTTATTCTGGGATTGGCATTTAAAGCTGAAATTGACGACATTCGCGAGTCGCTGGCTTTTAAGGTTAAAAAAGCACTGGAAAGAGAAAGGGCCAAGGTTTTCTTGCACGATCCATATGTTCCAGGCTATCAAAACAATTTAGAAGAAATCACCAAAGATGCGGATCTTATCTTCTTGGCAACCAATCACGAGTTCTACAAAAAATTAGATATTGCGCATGTCCGCAAATTGGTCTCTAAAAATTGTGTCGTTTGTGATGTTTGGAATATTTTCAAAACAAACAAGATTATTTTTACTATCAAATCCCTGGAGAGTCATTTGGCCAAAACCCCAATTGAGGGCTTAGGTGACATTTTTGAATCCAAATGGCGCGATGTTTGATATGAAAACTAAACCTCTTTATTATGAAGACGCTTATTTGAGGGGAATAGATTCAAAAGTTTTATCAATCGAGCCGAAAGGGAGTTTAACTAATATTGTTCTTGATCAAACTATTTTTTATCCAGAAGGTGGAGGACAGCCTTCGGACCGAGGAAAATTGGGGGCTATAAGCGTTGAATTTGTAAGATTATCTAATGATGAAATTACTCATCAGGCAAAAGGTACATTAAAAGTTGGAAAGACTGTCCATGCGATTTTGGATTGGCATTAGCGCTACAAACATATGAAGCTACATTCTGCTGGTCATTTACTTCATGACGTTATCTCGGGCATGTTTACCAGTCTCAGACCTTTAGGTGCAAGCCATGGCAAAGAAAGCCTTTATTCATTATAAAGGCATAATTGATCATTCAAAAAAAGAAGAGATAGAAATTGAAGTAAACAGAGTAAAAGAGCAAAACTTGCCCATAGTCACAAAGTATGCCACTTACGAGGAGATTGCCAAGGAGTCAAAATTCATGCCACCCAATCTTCCTAAGAACAAAACCTTAAGAATGCTCAAGATTGGGAATTACCCAGCGATGGCAGATGGCGGTGTTCAGGTTAAAAATACAGCTGAAATCGGCAAGATTTGGATCGCCAATATTTATGTTAATAAAGAAGAAACGATAGTCAGATACGGAGTCGTTGGGTCTTAGCTAATACCACTGCAGTATTCCAAAAATACGCAATTGCGTATTTTTGGTAGAGGCTCAAAGTCCAAAATATTCCTTGTAAATTTGTTCGTTTTCCAAATTATCCGCCCGTATAATCATTACTTCATCACTAATACCAAAATATTCTCTTAAATATGCGATCTGTTCAGAACAGGGATACGGAGTTAAATAAACACTTTTCTGCAGAGGGAAAAAGTTCATCTCGCGAATCAAGCGTCTAAACTGTTCCTGTTGGTTTTTACGGAATTTAGAAATATCATACAATACTATCCGCCATTTACCATCCCACTTTGGAGTTCTTAATGATAATTCCTTTAATTGAAACTTCAGGAATTTTGTCTGGCCTTTAGTCGTTAATTTAATAATCTCCTCGCCATTTTTCTTTATAAACTCTACGACTTTTTGATCTCTAAGTCTTTTTAAATTTCTTCTTAAATGGGGCAAATTGAATTTTCTCCATTCTTTCTCTGCCCTTCGCCGGTCACTTTCATCCTTTGCTTTGATAATCTCTTTAGCAACAAATAGAGCTCTCGGTATCACAATACCAGCAGTAAGCAAAAAGCCCATTCCCAAAAGATAAATAATCTCTTTAGTTGTTGGGTATTTAGTCTTCATAAATAAATTAAACAATCTATTACAAAAATGCGCAATAGCGTAAAAGTGGTATGAGCCTGAATTTCTGATTAAAGAGTGGGTAAAGCTCCTACATGGTTAATCTTTGACTGATTAAGTAGTTCTCAGCTACAATCATTTCATGAAGTTATCGATCGTCATGCCCGTTTATAACGAAGGTGAAGTTATTGACAAAACCACAAGAAGCGTCGAATCTTCTGTCAAAATTCCCCATGAGTTACTCATAATCTATGATATGGATGAAGACACAACAGTGCCCCAAGTTTTAAAACTTCAAAAAAAGTTTCCGAATGTCAAACTCGTTAAAAATATTTATGGCAGGGGAGCCCTCAACGCGCTTAAAACCGGTCTTAAAAAAGCTCGCGGCGAAGCGGTCTGTGTGATGATGGCAGATTTAACTGACGACCCTAAAGTTTTAAACAAAATGGTAGAAAAGTTTGATCAAGGCTATGATCTGGCTGCAGCATCAAGATACATGAAAGGTGGCCGTCAAATCGGTGGGCCACTTGTTAAACAAATAATGTCAAGAGTTGCTGGGATCAGCCTGCATTATCTTGTTGGTTTGCCTACTTACGATGCCACCAATTCCTTCCGTCTCTACTCAAGGAAATTTTTAGATAAAACGAAAATCGAATCAAATGGCGGCTTTGAACTAGCTTTAGAGCTGACAGTCAAAGCCCACTTTGGCGGGTATAAAGTAACCGAAGTTCCGACGATTTGGACTTATCTTGCCAAAGAGTCAAGATTTTATATGAGAAAATGGATCCCAAAATACTTAAAATGGTATTTTTGGGCGATAGGAAAAAAACTTACGGGATACCCAAAAGTAATTTGAAATTTTCACTTTTCGATTTATCGAAAATACTCTTTGGTATTTTAAATTTAGAATCAATAATTAAAAATTTTAAAACACTAAAAATTCATTGAAAATTAAAAATTACAAATTAAAGATTGAAAAGCTGACACTTTTAATCTTCCCTCTAATTTTCGTTGTCACTACATTATTATTTTATCCAAGCTTCAACTATTATTTCTTCCAGGATGACTGGTTTGTTTTAAACTGGGTACAAACTGGCAATTTAGCCTCCTTTTTTAGTTTCAGACCAGATGTAATTTACTGGCGTCCAATTTCTATGCCCCTCTTTTTTAAATATAGTAGACTTCTTTTTGACTTTAATCCTTCAGGATTCCATCTGGTTGTCTTTCTATCTCATTTAGCCAACATTATTTTGATCTATGTTTTATTTCGCCAACTCAAATTAAGCCAGAAAATTTCTCTTCTTTCGTCATTTTTATATGGTACTGCCGCTTTCCATTTTGTGCCGTTATCATGGTTGGCAACAACCTCTTATGTTCTGGGGCCAACTTTTATTCTGGCTGCTCTGACTTTATTTTTAAAAGAAAGAATCATTGGCTCTTTTATTTTATTTTTGGCCAGCCTTGCCACCAGTGAGTTCACACTGACCATCTTACCAATAGCTTTAATAGTTGGAGGAAAAGCCCGAACGAATTTCAAAAGATTACTACCCTTTGGGTTAGTTGCTGCAGTCTATTTGCTGGCCAGATTTGTAGTTGTCCCGATCCCAGCAACCGGTCAATATGAAATCAGTTTGCAACCAAAAATTTTAACTAATCTGGCTTGGTATTTTCTTTGGATTTTTAATTTTCCAGAAAAAATGGCAACAATTTTCTTTTTTGCAAACCCAGCTGCATCTCTGGCTGTTGTCTTGCCATTTGCAAGATTGTTAATCCTTCCTTTACTCTTAATCTTGATTTTTGTAGTAGTAATTTTTAAATCAAGAACTTCTTTTGAAAAATTATTCAGGGGATTTGGTTGGTTTTTAGCAGGGATTACGCCTGTAATTTTCCTGCCGAATCATGCATACCCAATGTATTTGGTAATCGCCTCACTTGGCATCTTGTACATCTTGGCAGTGGGCTTGGATAAACTTAAAATCTTCGCAAACCTGATAATTGCAGTTTTTGCCATAAGCTGGCTCCTTTCCTCATTGTTGACCATATCTTTTAGTCGGAAAAACCACTGGATATCAAATGAACAAGCTATTTCAAGAGCATATGTGGAATATACGAGAATGAAGGTTAAAGATCCATCGGCTGGCTCCATTTTTATTTTCAAACCCGCAGATCTCGTCTTTTCTCAAAAAAATAAGTTTACTCTAGTAGAAACCGAAGACAACGTAAAGCAAGTTTTAAATGGTGATGACGCCATGCAGGTTTTCTATAACGACTCAACCATTAAAAGTTATTATCTGACTCATCAACAAGAAATTGATTTTCCTGCTAGTCTGCCAATTTTTGTGATCGCACCCACACTGGAATGATGGATCTATTTTCAAAGAAACTTCCCGCCTTATTGTTATTAGCTGCATTTTTGATTTCTTTAGCACTTTATCATTCCAGTCTTAATTATTTTTTCTTCCAGGATGATTTTTTTGAAATTAACATTTCAAAAGCGCACAATTTACATGAATATCTAGAATTTTTTAAATTTAGAAATGATATCATTGCTTATCGACCAATAAGCCTGCAGAATTATTTTTTCTTCTCAAACTATTTTTTCGGCCTTAATCCTATGGGGTTCAGGCTTATCAGTTTTGTTTTCTTCATGTTTTCCGGTTTTTTAATAATAAAGCTGGCGACTGCAATCACCAAGAATTTTAAAATTGGCCTATTGACTTCTTTCTTCTGGCTTACATCCTCAATTCACTTCATGGCTCTTTCATGGATCGCCGCCGCCTACAATATCATTGGTACATTTTTTTGGCTTTTGACCTCTTTTATTTTTTTAAAATATTTAAAAAAACAAAAGGCAAAATTCTATCTTTTATCTTTTATCTTTTATCTTCTGACAGTTGGCTCCTTTGAGTTTTCAATAACTTGGCCTGCCATTTTGGGTTTTTATTATTTTTACGTTTTAAAAAACACCATTGTAAAATCCATCAAAATTTTTTCTCCCTTTATTTTAATCTCAGCCTTTTATCTAATCGCTAGATTTCTTTTCATTAAAGTTCCCCAAATCACGGAATATGCCATCAAGTTTGATTTGGATTCAACCAAAGCTTTATTTTGGTACATTCTCTGGGCACTCAACATTCCTGAAGAATTTAAAAAACAGGTTGTTACAAATCTTCTTGTATTCAACCCACAATTTCTTTCAGAATTTTGGCCGCTCATCTTCAAAACTTTCTTAGGTGCGTTTTTAGTTTTAGTATCGGCAGTTATTATCCCGATCAAAATAATAATTAAAAATGGGCCACCAATTAATTTTCGCTTGATTGGTTTTGCAATAATTTGGTTTGCCATCGCAGTCCTGCCAGTTCTTATCATTCCTAATCACACCTTCTCGATGTACCTAACACTTCCTGCACTCGGAATCTATATTTTGATCTCTTATCTTGTTGTTCAAAGCAAGAGAACCATTTTAGTGGTACCTGTTCTTTTAATATGGTTGGCAACCTCAATAAGTACCCTCAATTTTTATAAGATAAATTCGTGGATGGTCGAAGCTCAAAGGACTGCCCAAGAGTTCAGTTTCGACACGAAACAGCAATTCCCGCGGTTAGAGTCAAATTCAGTTGTTTTATATCCTCTTTCCGCCAAATGGCAAAGACAAGCCCTTTTAGATCAACATGCCATAAGAGCAATTTATAATGATCCTTCGCTCTCAATCTACTATAATAAAGAAAGTTTGCTAAAAGCATATAAAAATGGGTCGATAACTGGCCCTGTCTATATTTACATCCCTAAGTGAAAAAAGATTTGATTGCAATTTTAGTTATCGCGACAGCCACACTTGCGCTTTCTCTGCCTCTTTTTGTACCTGGTTTTTACACTATCCATGACGATCAGCAAATCGCCAGACTTTTTGTTTTTGACCAAGCCATTAAAACAGGACAATTTCCAGTCCGTTGGGTAGATGGCTTAGGTTTTGGATTTGGTTATCCGCTTTTTGTCTTCTATCCGCCATTGGTTTACATATTAGGAGAGATATTTCACACCGCAGGCTTTGGTTTTATTGACTCTGTAAAAATAGTTTTTGGCGCAAGTATTTTATTGTCTGGGATCGCAATGTATGTTTTAACTCGCGAATTTTGGGGAAGATCTGCGGCAATCGTATCGGCACTTTTTTATATGTTTGTTCCCTATAGAGCTTTAGATGTCTATGTCCGGGGAGCACTTGCCGAATCGTTTTCTTTTGTCTGGTTACCGCTCATCATTTGGTCTTTTTACAAATTAACTGTCACTAAAAAACCAATCCACATTCATCTATCCGCCATTTTTCTGGCATTACTTATGATTACTCACAATCTCATCTTTCTGTCATTTATGTTGATTTTGCCGCTCTATCTCTTATTTTTAATTCTTATTTCAAAGAAAAAACTATTTACTATTTACTATTTACTATTTACTATTTTTCTGGCGCTCGGCCTCTCCGCCTTTTTCTGGCTTCCTGCACTCGCCGAAAAAAAATTTACTATTGTCGATAATCTTCTTTTGGTAAATCTCGCAAACTACAACATTCATTTTGTTTATCCTGCTCAACTTTGGAACTGGCCCTGGGGATTCGGAGGATCGGCAGCTGGTTTGGCTGACGGCATTTCCTTCAAAATAGGCAAACTGCATATTTTGGCAGCGGTAGCTACCTTCATTTTAGCCATAGCTCACTTGGTCTACAATAAAGGTATTAAAAATAAATTGCTTGCCCTCCGAAGCTTTAGCGTAGGAGGGTCAATTGTCAATTTCGCGCTTTTCATCTTTTCCGCCTTTATGACTACGTTTTACTCAAAATTCATTTGGACTCTGTTGCCGCCCCTTGCATATCTGCAATTTCCCTGGCGATTTTTGTTATTTACCGCCATTTTTAGCTCAATAGCGGTCGGAGCTTTAATTTACTTTTTAAGAGTACCAATTTTAAAATTGTTTGTTGGCTTTTTCTTAATAATTTTACTTGTTATCCCTAATCTTAAATTATTCAAGCCGCAAACTTACCGAGAAAATATTACGGATGAAATCGCCACGTCAAATGAAGTTATTAACTGGGATATTTCATCATCATCGTTTGAATATCTACCTCAAGGCACCAAACTTTTCAAAAGTGATCTTGGTACAAACATAGCCGCTATCGAGAGAAAAGACATTCCCAAGCAAAAAATAGAAATAATAAGCGGTCAAAGTAACATTGAAAATCTAAAGTCAGCTCCTCATAAAGTAACTTTTTCTGTTAATGCAAAAGATCAGACTCAAATCAAAGCCAATATTTTCAACTTTCCTGGATGGCAACTAAACATCGACGGAAACAAATCAACAATCAACGACAATAATCGCTTAAAGTTAATTACCTTTACAGTTTCTAAAGGACTTCATCAAGTTAAAATAGAATTTAAAAACACACCAATAGGAACAACCGCTAATTCAATTTCAGTCTTCACAATAATCATTATGATCATATTTACTCTTCGAGCGAAGACACGTTTGACGGGCCGAAGTCGAGAACTCAATATTTGAATTTAGGGAAGTTCTCGATAAACTCGAACAATTGAGAATGTCAAACCCAAGTAACCAATTAGACATAGAACTAATCAAAAAAAGAGCCGTATCTGGAGTTGTCACTTTTACTCTGCGTACCCTTTTCATCCAAATTTTTACATTCATTGCAGTTTTTGTTCTCACCATAATTTTAGATGAATCAACCTATGGCATCTACATTTTTGTATCCGCACTCATAAATATTTTTGTGTATTTTTCTGATGTCGGCCTGGCCGCCGCTTTGATCCAAAAAAGGGAAGAGTTGTCTCAAAAAGACTTGGCCACGACTTTCACCATCCAACAGGCCATTGTCTTAACACTCGTTTCAATCGGCTTAATTTTTTCAAGCAAAATCGCCAGTTTTTATAATCTTGACAGCCAAGGACTATTACTAATTAGAGTACTTATTTTCTCTCTTCTCTTATCATCACTCAAAACCATCCCATCGATTCTTTTAGAGCGCAAGCTTAGCTTCACTCGCTTAGTCATTCCTCAGGTGACCGAAAATATCGTTTTTTACTCAACAGCGGTTGTTTTAGCCATTTCAGGATTTGGAATTGCCAGTTTCACCTGGGCGGTTTTAGCAAGAGGCGTAATCGGCTTATCAATTATCTACGTTCTCTCTCCATGGATGCCATCAATAGCCTTCAACAGACTTATTGCTAAAAAATTAACCTTATTCGGTGTACCATTTCAGCTCAACAGCATCATCGCTCTTCTTAAGGACGATCTTTTAATAGTCTTTTTAAGTAAAATCCTCACATTCGCCCAAGTCGGTTACATCGGTTGGTCACAAAAATTTGCTTTTTTGCCCCTGCGCTTCTTTATGGACAGTGTCAACAAAGTCACTTTTCCAGCCTACTCTCGGCTTCAAGAGCACAAACAAGAATTAGGTAAAGCAATCGAAAAATCGCTCTTTTTCGTTACTTACTTGGTTTATCCTTCTGTCTTCGGAATTGCCGCCATTGCACCCAAATTAATCGAAGTTATCCCCAAATACCAAAAATGGGAACAAGCCTTACCGCTGCTTTATCTATTTGTCATAAACAGCATTTTTTCAGCGATTTCAACTACTTTTACGAACGCTCTCTTTGCCACAGGCAGACCTAAAATAGTTTTAAACCTTATGATCTTCTGGACAACAGCAACTTGGATTCTAACGTATCCGCTTGTTTTAAAGTTTGGATTTATCGGTGTCGGTATTGCTTCGGCAATCGTCGCCACGACTTCTCTTGTTACAATTTATTTTGTTAAAAAGGAAATTTCAGTTTCCGTAAGCAGAAATATTTTTGGCCCACTTCTTGTTTCTGTAATTATGTTTATCATTGTTCGTGCTATCCAAAGCACATACGTTCAAAATATATTTGGATTGATAATAACCGTTGCTATAGGAGCAACGGTCTATATCATTGTTTCCTTTGCAATCTTCAAAAAACACTTAATTGAAGATGCTAGAATTATATTAACGTCGTTTTTTTCAAAGTCATGAAATTAAGTGTTGTCATCTCAGCCTACAACGAAGAGAAAATGATAGAAGATTGTCTCTCTTCTGTTAAAGATTTAGCAGATGAGATAATTTTTGTTGATAATTCTTCAACAGATAAAACTCCTCAAATTGCCAAAAAATATACTGACAAAATTTTTACAAGAGTTAATGATCCGGTGATGCTGAATAGAAACAAAAACTATGGTTTTAGCAAAGCGGCAGGGGACTGGATCTTGTCGCTCGACGCCGATGAGCGTCTCACCCCTGAATTATCTGCGGAAATCCGCAAAAAAATCGACGTTAATCAGTATTCGGGATACGAAATTTCCAGAAAAAATATCATTTTTGGCAAATGGATTAAGCATTCAATCTGGTGGCCGGATTATAATCTTCGCCTTTTCAAAAAAGGTAAAGGAAAATTCCCGGAAAAACACGTCCACGAGAAAATAAAAGTCGATGGAGAAGTCGGCAAGTTAGAAAATTCGATGATTCATTATAACTATCAAACTGTTTCCCAATTTATCAATAAACTTAACAAAACCTATACCGAGTCAGAGACGGAGAACTTTCTCAAATCCGGTAAATCTATTAACTGGTATGATGCCATCCGCTGGCCTACAAGCGACTTTGTCAAAACTTTCTTTGCAGAATGTGGCTATAAAGACGGCCTCCATGGTTTAGTTCTTTCACTTTTCCAAGCTTTCTACGCTCTTGTCTTTTTTGCCAAAGTCTGGGAAAGAAAAGAAAATTTTAAAGATCTTTTTTACAATAGGGGTTCAACCCCCGAGAGCGAAAAAAGTGCTTTAGAGGTTGAACCCCAAAAAGGTAAACATGAAGTATCTCCCACGGAGTTCTTAAATGCAGTAATCAAAGAATTTTTGCGAGCATCCCGCGACATTCGCTACTGGATCTATGAAACCTTGATTTCCGAGAACCCCGCCAAAAAAATTTACTATAAAATCAGAAGAAAATTGAGATGATATAATTTCCTCCATGCAAGAGGCGGAACCCAAGGGTCTTCATGAATCTTTTTTAACGGAAAAACGTCTTCTTGAACAAATTAGCGGAGAGAATCTTGAAAAAAGGTTACTGGAACTTGCCGAGATCGGTGGTCTTGTCAAAGAAGTCGGTAAATACGTTGAGGTTACCCGGCTGGCATTCACAAAAGAAGACTTAGCGGCACGCAGCTATCTTGATCGCTTGATGAAAGAATCAGGAATGGATGTGGAGCATCATCCATTTGGCTTAATCGGCGTATGCTATGGCCAAAGTCCAGAGTTACCGGCCGTAATGCTGCTTTCTCATTTTGATTCCGTTCCCAAAGGCGGCATGTACGATGGCGCTTTAGGCACCATTGGCGCCATAGAAGTTGTCCGTTTACTTTGTGAAAACAAAATAAAATTTGCGCGAACCATTGTTGTCTTAGCGGCAACTGCCGAGGAATCTTCGCGGTTTAATAATGGGCTTGCCGGAAGCCGGGCGCTTTTTCATGGTTTGACGGATAAAGAGCTGGCCGCTAAAAGGCCCGGCGATTGTTCTTTAGGTGAAGCTCTTTGCGCTTGGGGATTTAATCTTAATGATGTAAAGACCCCAAGATTTACCAAAGACCAGATTCATGCAGCAATTGAACTTCACATTTCTCAAAATGCCTATCTCGAAGAAAGCGGGAAAGGTTTAGGGGTAGTTAAAGCAATCGCGGCACCTGATCGCCGCGAAATAATAATCGGTGAGCCAATCAACAAAACCAATGTTGGTAAAGATGGTGTTTATTTTGAGGTAAAAGTTAAAGGCCAGGCGGGCCATTCGGGAGCAACACCCATGGGTCGGCAATATCGAGCCGACGGCCTGTTGCCACTAGCAGACTTTTTAATAAAAACAACACTTTTGGCAGGGGAACTCGATGTCCAGGTAGCAGTTGACAAACTCTTGGTTGAATCGCAAGCGCTAAACAAAATTCCGGGCCATGCAAGCTGCCTTGTGGTTCTTTCCGGATCCGCCACCAGGATTGAAAAAGCCAAAGCGATACTTAAAAACTATGGCCAGCTAAGAAACAAACAATATGCCAGGCCCCCCACGAAGTTTAGCCAACAGGCAATATCTATCGAAGAAGTAAAAGCCAACCCCCCTGATTATTTCTTTGATCCGGCTAGCATTTTGGCAAGATGCAAACTTGCTGGTCAAATAATTAGGATAGTCAATTCGGTTTCTGGCAAATACAGAGATTATCAAAAGGAAACTATTGTAGGTACGGTGACCACCTTGACGCAAAGTCAAGAGGGACAGATCATTTTAGGTGTTGACGTCAGGGGAACTGACGAGCTTGTAAGAAACCATGTTTGGCATGAAGTGCTCGCAAAAATCGAAACAGTTAACAAAACAAATGTTGACTATACCATCAACAAATTGTCAGGAAGCAACGATCCGACAACCATGGATCAGGAGCTGGTTAGGAAAGCAGAAGCAGTAATCCAAAATCATAATCTGGGTCAATACGAGATCACATTTAGTCCCGCTGGCCATGACTCGCAAAATGCCGCCAGAGCCGGTATCCCAACCGTCATGTTTTTTATTCCAAGCAGAAACAGTGGCGCCAGCCATGTGCCCCAAGAATATTCCACCGCGCAAGACCTCGAAAGAGGGGCAAAAGCTCTTGCGGCATTAGTTGTGAGACTTACGCTATAAGAAAAGTTATTTGCTAGAGATTTACTCTAGCGTAATTTTTTCCATCACATCTCCAACCTGAATTTTATCAACCACATCCATGCCCCCTACAACCTGCCCGAAAATTGTGTAATTCTTTGGCAAAGTCGTCGTATCGGCAAGCATGATGAAAAATTGACTGCCGTTAGTGTTTGGTCCTGCGTTCGCCATTGCTACAATTCCTCTCTTATAATCCCGCGTCACCTCCTCATCAGCAAAATTGTAACCAGGCCCGCCCGCCCCATTGCCATTTGGATCGCCTCCTTGAATCACAAACCCTTCTTCCCTTCGGTGAAAAGTCAGTCCATCATAGAAACCATCTTGCGACAAGAAAATAAAATTAGAAGCTGCCATTGGGCTGTCTGTAAAAAGTTCAAAAATGATATCACCCCTTGCCGTTTTAACCCGAGCCTTTTTACCCTTTATTTGTTCTGTAGTAAGAACTGGTGGTGGCTGGCTGTAAGTCTTTTTCATACTTGTTTTTGTCGCTTCATTGTTTCTCACTTGATTAGAAGTTGCAATTGGTGTTTTGCTGAAACTGTCTTCTTTGCTGATTCCAAAAGACCAAAAAATACCAACTACTGCAATTAGCAAAATAATTCCGAGAGACCAGACCCAACTTTTCATTAGTCTTATTAGTTTATGGAAAACTTTGGAAGCTGTCAATTACTGGTATATAATTTCACAAAGTGATTAGAAAAATCTTTAAACATCACTGGGCAATAATAGCCATTGTAATCGGTGAGGTAATTTTAAGAATTTGGCGACTTGAAGCACTTACCACATTTGGCGGCGATCAGGGATACGACATTGAAAAAATCTGGCAAATTCTTCATGGGAATTTTACACTACTTGGTCCCCAAATTAGCCGTTTTGGAGGAACCACTCTTTATGTCGGGCCCCTTTATTATTATTTTATGGCGCCGTTCCTTTTTTTGGCTAATTTCGATCCGATAGGCATTTCACTCTCCGCCATTTTTGCAAGAATCATCACGACCCTTTTTATCTATCTGGCTACCAAAAAACTTTTCAACAGCAAAGCCGCAATCTTTGCGGCTATAATCAGCGCGGTTTCTCCTTATTGGGTTAATTCTCTAGGGCCGCCGTCTCAGGCTTATTTTGTGCCTGCGACAATTGCTGCGGCTTTCTTTTTATTAATAAAGCTACACGAATCCAATAAGACAAAAATTAAGTCTCAAATTTTCATTTACTTTGCTCTCGGATTTTTAATCGGACTAAATTTAAATTTTCACTATCTCGGAGCAATTTTCGCAGTTCCTCTTTTGGTCTATATCTTTCTTTACCAAAAATCCCAAATAATCAAAAAAAATGTGTTTTTGGGGCTAGGTTTTTTTGTAGCGATTTCCCCCATTGTTCTTTTTGAGGTAAGACATAAATTTTTTTTAATTAACCAAGCGCTTAAACAAATCTCTATTCTTTCCCAGACATCAAGCAGCCCCCCCAATTTTTTTAAAGAAAATGCAATTTCTGCTTTTCGGATTATGGAACAAGATTCGCTTGGATTTAATTTTTCCGGCTATGCTTTTTTAATATTAGCGTTTTTAGCAATAGTCATAATAATAAATGCCATAAAAAAAAGCCTAAAACCTATGATTTATTTTTCCATAATTTTAATCTTACTAAATATTTTAGCCGCCTCTTTATATTTCGGAAAAATACAACCTCATTATCTTGGCGCCGCCTATCCACTGGTATTTATCATGTTAGGACTGGCCATTTATTTGACCGCAAAGATCAATAGAATCGTCCCTTATTTTTTGCTAATTTTTATATCAGGTTTGCTGATCCCCAGGAATACTCTTTTCTCGTCGTCCGCCTACACCATGCCGGAAGATCTCACCTTAAAAGAAATCAGGCAAATTTCAAAAATTATAGCTTTTGATTCCGAAAGCGGCGCTTTCAACATCGCATCCACCTTAGACGGCGATTCCAGAGCCGGTCCATATCGGTACCTTGTAAAAATTTACGGGAAAATACCCCAAGACGTTGAACACTACGACACGCCCGATAGCCTTTATGTTATAACCAGAGACCCGGCAGTTTCGGTTCCGGCAAATCCTCTTTTCGAAATAGCCAGTTTTCAACCGGCCAATATCTCTGGTGTTTGGGAAATAAAAGGCAACATTCGCCTGGTAAAACTTTCAAAAAAAGAGCGAACAGCTCAGCTTCAAAACCGTTTTATCACCATCGTCAACCCCATAAGAAACAGGGATTACTGGCAAGGCAGATCAATTAACAACTTAAAACAACAGCTGGATGCTATTCAAACCAGGAATCTTCCGGCAACATGGCTTTTAGAATACGATACCCTGGAAGATCCTGAAATCTTAGCTCTTCTAAGAAAATCGAACAAAAATCAAAAAGTCGGAGCTTTTTTGGAAGTAAGCGAAAATTGGGCAACTGCTGCCGGTGTTTCTTACAAAATTGCCGATGGTGATTATTATCGACCGGACAAAGTTTTTCTCTCCGGATACTCTATCCAAGACCGCCGAAAGTTAATTAAAACTTATTTCAAAAAATACCAAGAAGTTTTTGGGACTTTCCCTCAAGTAGCCGGAGCTTGGTATATTGATGCAAGATCTCAAGCATTTCTTGCAAAATTAGGCGTAAAAGGCGTTCTTGTTGTATCTGATCAGTACGATACCGATGCCGCATCAATATGGGGTAAATATTGGAGCTTTCCCTACTATCCATCAAAATACAATTCTCTGGAACCCGCCCCAAATCAAACATCAAAAATTCCTATCGTCAACATTCAATGGGCCCAGCGTGATCCGGTTGCGGGGTTCGGAAAGACAATTAAAGACTCAAGATATAGCCTTCAAGCAAACGATTACATAAGAAACGGCTTTGATTCTTCTTTCTTCGATAAACTTCTCTGGCATTATCTAGAAAATCCCAAATCCGATTTTATTCAAATTACAATTGGCTTAGAAGCGGGGCAGGAGGCTGTGATTTTTGCCGAGGAATTTCAAAAACAGCTTGAAAAAATCGATTCCTTAAGAAACCTCGACAAGCTGCAAGTTGTCACAATGGAAGAATTCGCCGATTGGTATCGGCGCAAATATCCCGGAATTTCCCCATCCCATTTTGTGACCAAGAAAGATGATTTTTGGTATATGTCTCCTAAATTCAGGGCTGCCATTTTCAAAAAAGGCAATAATTATATATTAGGGGATTTGCGTTACTACACAAATTATCCAATACGTGATTATCTGTACAGCGATACGAATCACTACTTGGATAGAAAAATTCCCGCCCAGATAGACGGTATCAATCCCCAAAACCAGATCATACTTGGCCAGGCCAAAAACTTGAGTATTTTTGAAAATTTTGACCGTCTGACTTTGAAACTGGATAATAGAGAAGCACAGATTAACGCCCATGGCGTAAAGGTCAACGGGCAATATATACTCATGACAGGCGATCAACACTTAAATACTGTCCAGGATAAAGTTGTTTATTTACAACTGATGCAAGAAATCCTGGCGATTTTAGCCAAACCCCTGGATTACTTTAAGTATTCCAAAATGGGCCATGATTTGATTTTCGGATTTTCGATATCCGACACCAAGCTTGTAGGTTTTAAAGGTTTTAGTCCCGGTATTTATAATTTCCAATTTCAATCTTTTTCCAAATTCCTGTCACCCGCCTTAATTGTCAGAAAGTTGCAGCCATGGATCAACTGAAAATAGCAATTATTGTTCTGAATTATAATGGCATTCGGGCAACTCTTGAATGTCTTGACTCCCTAAGAAGACTTAAAAAGGATAATTATCAAGTTGAAATAATTCTGGTGGATAATAATTCGAATGATGGCTCACATGAAGCGTTTTCAAAAATAAAAGACGTACATTTTATCCGATCAGAAGAAAACCTTGGCTATACGGGCGGCAACAATCTTGGAATCAGGCATGCCCTTAAAAGGCAAGCAAATTATATTCTTGTTTTAAATAATGATACCATTGTTGATCATTTACTTCTTGTAAATTTGTTAAAAGCCACAAAAAACGGAGATATCGTCTGTCCCAAGGTCTATTTTGCTCCCGGATTCGAATTCCACAAAGAGAGATACAAAAAACAAGAGAGGGGATCGATAATTTGGTACGCGGGTGGCAAAATTGACTGGGACAATATCATCGGCCGACACATTGGCGTTGACCAAAAAGACAAAGGCCAATTCGCCAAAAGACACCCAATCGATTTGGCGACCGGAGCTTGTATGTTGGTCAAAAGCCACGTCTTTGAAAAAATAGGTTTTTTTGACGAGAAATATTTTTTATACTTAGAGGATATGGATTTTTGTGTACGCGCAAAAAAAGCGGGTTTTAAAATAATTTTTGAACCAAAAGCAATCCTCTGGCACAAAAATGCCGCAACAGCCGGGGGGTCAGGCTCCCGGCTGCAAGATTATTTCATTACCAGGAATAGATTGCTTTTTGCCATAAAATACGCCAGACTAAAAACCAAATTGGCAGTTGTCAGACAAAGCATCCGTCAACTTAAAGATCCCGTCAAGAGAAGGGCCTTTTGGGATTTTTTAACAACCAATTTTGGCAAAGGCAGCTTTTTAAAATGAAAATTTCCGCGCTGATTTTAACTCACAATGAAGAAAAAATGTTAAAGGATTGTTTAAAACAGTTAAACTTCGTTGACGAGATTATAGTTCTGGATCAAGCTTCAACCGATCAAACCGTTGATATTGCCAAAATTTATGCCAACAAGGTTGTCAGCGCAAGTTCTGAAGATTTCGCTAAAAATCGCCAATTACTCGCCGAGTCTGCAAAAGGCAAGTGGCTCCTCTATATCGATGCGGACGAAAGATTAAACAGCGACAACGTCCAGGAGATCAAAAAAGCGCTAAAAACCAAGAAATATGCCGCCTATTTTTTTGCCAGAAAAAACATAATTCTAGGCAAATGGCTAAAGCATGGGGGTTGGTGGCCGGATTTAGCACCAAGACTTTTTCAAAAAGACAAACTTTTAGGCTGGCAGGGTTCGGTTCACGAGAGTCCAATCGTTCAGGGCGAATTTGGATATTTCACTGCCCCGATTGTCCACTTCACCGCGCAAAACATCAGCTCAATGCTTGCAAAAACTACAAAATGGGCTCAAATCGAGGCCAGACTTTTTTATTCCGGGCGAAAAAACCCCACCATTAACATTTTAAGAGTCGCAAAATCGCTGGTTTCTGAATTCACAAGTCGCTTTTTTGGGAAACTAGGATTTTTAGACGGTCAAATTGGTTTAATTGAATCTATCTATCAAGCGCTTCACAGATGTATCATTTTAGTTTATCTTTGGGAGTTACAGAATGGCTCAGAAAAGAAATCTCGACAGGTTAAAGGAAAATAAAAATTTGCTTTTTTACGACACCTACGAACGCCATAGAAAGATCGCCAGCTTCATCAAAAGCAGAGAAACCGTGCTCGATGTCGGCGGTGAACTTAACCTTCTTTCAAAATTTTGCAATCCCAAAAAAATTGTTGTCGCCAATATCGCAAGAAGTATTGAGGAAAGCGATGTTATTATAAAAAAAGATAAATTACCGTTCGCTTCGAATTCTTTTGACACAGTTTGCGCAATTGACGTTTTGGAACACCTCCCTAAAAATGACAGGTCTAAATTTATTAAAAATTTACTAGCCGTTGCTTCAAAAAAAGTCATAATATCCTTCCCGGTTGGTACAATAAGACATAACCAATATGAAAAAGAAACTAGAGATTGGCTCTTAAATTTGGGGGAAGATATTACTTATCTTAACGAACATATTAAATACAGCCTGCCCACAGTTTCAGAAATTCAAACCATCATGCATGGCTTTCATGCGCGACTTTTCTATTCCGGTAATATCATGATCAACAAACTATTGTTCCGTTTTTTAATGTTTGATCCGAAGATTAAATTTTTAAGAAAAATAATTTACTGTCTAAAGCTTATTTTCAATTTTGTAACCAACCCTCTTCTTTACCTTTTTTTGTCAAACAAAGGATTTTCTGATTCTGTCAATAGGGCCTATCTGGTAGTCGAGAAAGGGAAAAAATGAAATTCGGGTTTTATAGTCCGTATTTGGATACTTTCGGTGGGGGAGAAAGGTACATACTTACTTTAGCTTCTCACCTTTCTAAAAATCACCTCGTTGATATTTTTTGGGACGATCCGAATATAAAGCCATCGCTTGCGCGTTTTCTCAAAATTGACCTGACTAAAATAAGATTTACTAAAAATATTTTCAAAAAAAACCTTTTTGAAAAAACCTTTTTGACTTTCGGCTATAATTTGATATTCGTACTTTCAGACGGCAGTATCCCTCTAACTTTCGCTTCAAAAAATATTCTTCACTTTCAAGTTCCGTTTAATTTTCCACAAGTAAACTTAGCCGCAAAAATCAAGCTCAAACGGTATCGGTATGTGATTTGTAATTCTCATTTTACAAAAAGTTTTATCGATAAAAGCTTTAAAGTCGACTCACGTGTTATTTATCCGCCGGTGGATGTTAAATCAATAACACCAGGCCAAAAAGAAAAATTAATACTTTCAGTAGGGAGATTTAGCCGTAAACAACTCCATCCCAAAAATCAGGAGGTTTTAATTGAAGTTTTTAAAGAAGTTGCCAAGAAGGCTCCCGGGTGGAAACTTGTTCTTGTCGGACAAGCTAAAAAAGAGGACTCCAAATATATTAGGAGCTTAAAAAAACAGGCCCGTGGTCATGCGATCAAAATCATTGAAAACTTAAAGGTGGATAAGTTAAGAAAGCTTTATTCCCAGGCTTCAATATATTGGCATGCGACTGGTTTTGGTGAGGATGAAAATAAAAACCCACAGATGATGGAACACTTCGGTATTTCGACGGTCGAGGCTTGCGCTGCTGGAGCGGTGCCTGTGGTTATTGGCAAAGGAGGTCAGAAGGAAATAGTCCAAGACGGCAAAAACGGTCTGCTTTGGATGACCAAGTCCGAGCTTTATGAAACATCTTTATCGCTCATAAATAATAAAGGTCAACTCCGAAGTCTCTCTCGGGCAGCCGTCAAAAACAGTAAAAGATTTTCTCAAGAGGTTTTTTTCCGTGAATATGAAAAAATCATCTTTTAACCTGATCTTTGGTCTGGTTTTAACTTGCATTTTAACGTTTCTTTTTTTCTTCCCCCATCTTTTAAAAGGTAAGATACCGATCCCGGCGGATAGTCTTTTAGGGCTCTACCACCCGTTCAGGGATAATTCATACACTGGCTACACTCCGGGGCGGTTTCCGGTTAAAAACCCATTAATTACCGACCCGGTTCTTCAAACATATTCTTGGCGGGCTCTTACCATCGACAACATTAAGGAAGGCAATTTACCACTATGGAATCCTTATAGTTTTTCTGGCCAACCGCTTCTTGCCAATATTCAATCAGCTCCGTTTCAAGTAACTAACATTTTGTTTTTTATCTTCCCATTTAAAATCGCCTGGGGTATCCAGGTGATTTTAACCTCAATTTTGACAAGTCTTTTTATGTTTCTCTTTTTAAAAGACTTAAAGCTTGCCAGCATTGCATCGGTTTTTGGAGCGGTTATTTTGCCTTTTACGGGATTTTTTATTGCTTGGCTTACTTGGGGTACAGTTATTGCCTCGGCAATGTGGTTGCCGCTTACCCTACTTTCTATAAATAAACTAAAAGCCAAGGTTTCCGGCTTGTGGTTTTTGATTCTAGTATTTACCCTCGTGCAATCCCTTTTATCCGGACACTGGCAAACAGCCTTTTATGTTAGTTCTTGCGCGTTTTTTTATTTTCTCTTTCTCCTTCTCAAATCAAGAAATTTAAGAGGATCTCTGGTCATTTTTGCCGCGTTTATACTTGCGGTTTTAATAGCTGGAGTACAACTTGTTCCTTCACTGGAATTTATTAAATATTCAGCAAGAAACATCGACCAAGGATATTACCCGCAAAGACCCGATTGGTTTCTACCACCCCAGCACCTAATTCAGTTAGTTGCTCCTGACTTCTTTGGCAATCCTGCAAAATATAATTATTGGGGAATCTGGAACTATGCGGAATTTGTTAGTTTTATTGGAATAGTTCCTTTTGTTTTTGTTCTTGTGTCATTTCTTAAAAAGGAAAGTAAAACATTTTTTTTTGTAATTCTGGCAGCAGTGTCCTTAATGCTTGCGCTTGCAAATCCAATTTCAAAAATCCCCTATGTTACCCACGTACCACTTGTATCTTCGATGCAACCGTCCCGAATCATTCTCCTTTTCGTCTTTTCCCTGACCGTTTTAGCGGCCTATGGTTTTGATTATTTCTTAAAAGAAAAATTAAAATTTAAAATATTTTTTCCTGCGATTATTGTTCTTATAGTTTTACTTGCCTTGGCACTTTACACCTTCCTCCAAAAAGACTCCTTCCCGCTTGCGGGTAATATTGACGCCAGAAGTGTTGCTTTGCGGAATTTGGTTTTGCCAATTACCTTCTCGTTGACCTTTTTATTTCTGATGGTTTTGCGATTTGCCAAAATCTCCAAGAAAATTATTATACTTGCAATATTCCTAATTACTTTAGCCGATTTGTACAGATTTGGATATAAATTCACTCCTTTTTCAAAACTATCTCAAATTTTTCCCAAAACAGAAACGACAGCCTATTTGGCCAGTCAAGAAAAACCCTTTAGAATACTTTCAACTGACCGCCGCCTGATGCACCCCAATATCTCCGGTGTTTACCAAATTGAGTCCGCCGACGGCTATGACCCTCTATACTTGCAAAAGTATGGCCAATTGGTCTCTGTCTGGCAAACAAGCAATCCTAAAGTCGCCAGCGGTTCTTTCAACCGGATAATTACGCCCCAAAAGTACGACTCAAAACTGGTAGATCTTTTGAATGTTAAATATATTTTAAGCTTTGATGAAATCGAAAGTCCGAATTTAATTAAAGTTTTTGAAGAGGGGGAAACAAAAGTTTACGAGAATCTACGAGTTTTGCCTCGTGCTTTTTTTGCCGAAGAGATAGTTAAAGCAGCAAGCGACAAGGAGGAACTCGCCAAAATTTTGGATGATAGTTTTAATCTGTCAACTTCTGCCACGTCTTACAAATTCAGTTTTGAAAAGCAAAATATTTTGGCGAAAGTTAATTTTGAAAAGTACACCGACCAAGTATTGGTGCTAAAAACAGTCACCGACAAAGAATCGCCACTAATTATTTCAAATGTATTTTATCCCGGGTGGCAAGCATATATTGATGGCAAAAAAACCGATATTCACGAAGTAGACTATATGTTTCAATCAGTCATCATCCCCGAAGGCCGGCACGAGGTTAAATTTCAGTTTAGACCAAAATCTTTTTATAATGGTCTTTATCTTTCGATCCTAGGGCTGTTCGGAGCGATTTTAATATCAATATTTTTATGGAAAAGAAAATATCGGTAATAATTCCAAATTACAACGGCAAACATCTCCTTGGAAAAAACCTGCCGAGTGTTATTAAAAACTGCTCCAACTGTCAAATTATTGTTATCGATGATGCTTCAACTGACGAGTCGGTAGATTTTATTCGGAAAAACTTCGGTCAGATAAAGTTAATTGTAAATAAGAAAAATTCAGGTTTTGCTTGTTCGATAAACATTGCCGTAAATAAAGCGGGCGGCAATTTGGTTCTTCTTTTAAATTCGGATGTTTCTCCAAGAACTGATTTTTTAAAACCCGCTCTTGCCCGCTTTGAAAATAAATTAAAAAGGCAGCCGGTCTTTGCGGTTGGCCTTGCCGATCTTTCCCATGAGGATAGCAAGGTAGTTGTCAGGGGTAGGGGAGGCGCAGTTTTTGATAAAGGTTTTGTCAGGCATTTTGCGGTTTTGCCAGAACCCGGAGAAACCCTTTGGGTTTCCGGCGGTTCCGGCCTTTTTGACAGGCGAAAATTTTTAGAACTTGGGGGACTTGATCCCATTTTTGCACCGTTTTATTGGGAGGATATCGATTTATGCTATCGAGCTCAAAAATCCGGTCTTGCTTGTCTGTTTGAGCCGAAAGCCCGCGTTGATCACTTTCATAAAGAAGGAATAATCCGCAAAAAATACTCAAAGTTTTTCATCAAAACTGTTGCCTACAAAAACCAATTCCTCTTTGTTTGGAAAAACATATCTGACTACTTAATGCTTACCCGGCATTTGCTCTGGCTTCCTTATCATTTTGCCAAGTCGTTAGTGATCTTTGATTTTGCATTTTTTGCCGGTTTTTTCTGGGCAATATTAAAATTGCCAAAACTTATTCTTAATTACCAGCAGCCAGAAACCAACCACCAGCTACCAGATCGGGAGGTCTTAAAAAAATTTGCAAAACCATAATATCCTTTGGAATCCAAAACTTGCCCCCAAAATCATTGTTGTCATGCCGGCTTATAATGCCCAAACGACAGTAAAAAAAACTTACGATGATTTACCCAAAGATTTAATCCAGGAAGTTATTCTTGTTGACGATGCCTCGCATGATAAAACAGCAGAACGCGCCAGAGAAATCGGTATCACCGTTTATACCCATCGGGAAAATAAAGGTTACGGTGGTAATCAAAAAACTTGCTATGACCAAGCACTAAAGCGCAAACCTGACATTGTTGTTATGGTCCACCCCGACTATCAATATGATGCAAGACTTGTTGGTGTTTTATGCGAACCAATTGTTAATGGTCGAACCGATATTATGCTTGGGTCACGAATCCAAACAAGAAAACAAGTATTGGCAGGAGGAATGCCACTCTGGAAATATTTTGCCAACCGTATCTTAACTTTAGTTGAAAATCTGGCAATGGGTTTAAACCTTTCGGAGTATCATACTGGTTTTAGAGCTTTTTCAGTAAAGGTCTTTAAGACTATTCCTTATAGCCAATTCTCAAATGATTTTGTTTTTGATCAACAAATATTAATTTCAGCCTTATCTTACGGTTTTAATATTTCCGAGATTCCCGTTCCTTGCAAATATTTCCCCGAAGCTTCCTCCATCAACTTCCGCCGCTCGGCCAAATATGGCATCTTAACTCTATGGACCGTTTTTACTTACCTTTTGCACCAGGCCGGTTTGATTAAATTTAGGATATTAAAAAAATAAAAAAATATAAAAATCCGCTTTGCTAATGCAAATAGTTGAAGAAATCAAGTAGGGGATATGAATTCCAAATACTTGCCATATAAAAAGAGTCAAAGATAATGCCTGCAGTTATAAGAACTTTAGCAGTTGATGTCAGTCCTCTCCCAAAGGCCGACAAAAGCATCAAAAACAACAAAGGCAGGAAATCTAAGCTGTATCTGTATCCGAATTGAGATGCGCCCATTCCAAAATAGACCAAAGATGGAAACAAAAGAATGGCAATTGTAATTATGGCTGAGAATGTGTAGGGTTTAATCTTTGCCATAAAAAGATAAAAGAATAATGGCGAAGTAAACCAAATTGCCATACCGAATTGGTTTGCCCGAAAGTACGGAAAGTCTAAAATAAATTGGTAAAATTCTTTTTTGACCGGTTCCGGGGGCATCACCAAAAGAGCGTATAAATTTGCGGGAATGTGCACAGGGCTGAACCATCCGAGTTTGTAATTGTAATAATTCTTGTCCAAAACCGAGACGTTGCGCGTGTAGCCTGTATCAAAAACTGAACCAAACCTGCGAAAATTGTAAAGTCCCGATATTGTTATTGAGAAAAATATTGGTAAAAGTAACAAAACAAGGCTTTTTTGAAAGTTGAGTTTTGTTCTATTTCGAAAAATTTCTAGCAGAAAAAATAGTGTCATACCAAATAATGTAATTCTAGTGGCCCCGGCAGTTGCCACCAAAACCCCAATAACAAGCCACCTTCTTTTTGAGAAATATTCCAAAAGTGATAAAACTACAAATGCCGTCCCGACAGCCTGCACGATATAAGCCGAGATATTTACCAGTCCCACAAAATATAAAACAGTCCCAAAGACAAAGAAGTTTGAAAGCCAAAAAGCATCAATCCCGCTAAATTTAAATTTTCTGGTCAGCATAAAGATTGCAACATAAGTTATAACCAAAGAAATAATTGATAATGTTATTTGTGGGAAATTCTTTCCCCAAGCTGCAACTGCCGGCATCAAAAGAATTGAAGGTATCGGTCCAAAAAACAAATATTGCTTACCTTTAAAATCAACAAAATCACCATTCGGCAAATTATTTGGTGACAGGAAAAGATCACCATTAATAAAACTTTGTGCGAGAAGTGAGAAGTGTTTGTCGATGTTGAACCATCCCGCCCGATAAGTGATAAAGCCCGCAAAAACTGCAAAGATAAAAACCGAAAGCGGGGCGGCAAAAGAAAGATTGATTTTGAACATAAGCTGAATGATTTATTATATAATAATTTTAAATTGCCCTAAAATTTTTAAAAATTCTGCCTTTTTTTCTTCTGTGACTTTTACGCAAACTACTCCCTGGTCAGGCTGACCGTAAAAAACCGACGATCCAACCGGTGCCAAAAGCACGACAGGTAAAACTGCCAAATCTTCCTCTCCAAGTACTCTGATCGCTGCGGGTTTTACCAAGTTCTCCTGGAAAATTTTGATGATTGCCAGGATCAAAGATCTTTTGATACAACCGGCTCTATTTATAACAGTTATTGCGGTAATTTTACGGCTAAATCCAAGCTCACTGAGGGTTCTGAATTGTTTTTTCCTGGCAATTTTGAAATCAACAATTGCCAGATTTAGCAAGATTCCCGCTTTGATAAAATTACTGGTTGTTTGGTCACCAACAGTAATAACCGTAGAATCTAATTGGCGGAATTCGATCTCATCTGTGCTTGAAAACAGCTGACCGTGTGGCCTGGCAAGCTCCAAGCGAAGTTTTTGAGGGAGATTAAATTGGCCTGTTTGTGATAAGAATTTATAAAAACTGAAACCCTCACGGTTGATAATTCCTTCTTTAATTCGGCCTGTGGAAATTATTTTGCCATCATCTGCCACAGCCATTGGGCAGACGATTATAGGAAGCGGCAAAAGACCTGCTCTTTGACGTTTTTTATTGACGAGACGTCCACCGGCAAATGTTTCAGTGGTTAGCAGAAGACTATCGACAGTTTTATCTGAAAGCGTTGAACCGAAAATATCATTTAATAAAACAATTTTGGCACGGGCAAGATATCCCCCTTGTTTAAGAAAAGTCTCAAGTTCACCAAGACGAATCTTTAAATCTCTGGTATCATTTTTGCCGTTTTTGTGGACCATTTGATCGGTTGTTATCCCGACAGAGACGCGAGCTGCCCGTAAAAAAGCAAACTCCAAAAACCTGCGATGTCCGCGATGCAAATAATCAAACGTACCACCACAAGCTAAGTGTTTATATGTATATTGTTTCACGCCTACATTATACATAGCGCAATTTGCATGTTAAAATCAAAAAAAATGAAAAGTAACAAACTTATTAAATTACCGGGGCTTGTCGATGTCCATGTCCATCTTCGCGAGCCAGGTGCTACCCAAAAAGAAAATTTTGAGACCGGGACGCGCGCCGCTGTAGCCGGAGGTTACACCCAAATTTTGGACATGCCCAATAATGTTCCGCCGACTGTCACGCCTTGGTCCTTGGATGACAAGATCAAACTAACCAAAGGACGCATCTGGTGCGATTTAGGATTCAACTTTGGCGCAACAGGCAATTCAACCCAATATTTTACAAAAATTGCCAAAAGGGTTTTTGGTCTTAAAGTCTATATGAATCAGACCACCGGTCCACTTCTTATCGAAAAATTAAAGGAGCGTGAGTTAATCTTCAAATCCTGGCAAAGCCCACTTCCCATTATGGTCCATGCCCAAGGCGTAACAGTTGAAGTTGCTATAAAACTCGCCCAAAAGTACCGAAAATCTATCCATGTATGTCACGTCACTACTGATCAAATGAAATCAATAGAAAAAGCCAAAAAAGAAGGCCTCAAAATAACTTCGGAAGTTTGTCCTCATCATCTTTTTCTTAATAAAGAAGACGTTAAACGGCTGGGTCCGTTAGGAATCATGAAGCCGCCGCTTTTGTCAAAACGTGATTCATGTCAGCTTTGGGAAAATCTGGATAAAATAGATATGATTGCCACGGATCATGCGCCCCATACTCTTACTGAGAAGTATGATCAAGTCAGCCCAAAATTTGGAGTACCAGGACTGGAGACCTCCCTACCGTTGATGCTTCAGGCCGTAGCTTGCGGTCGCCTGACAATTGAAAGACTTATCGAGATGACAACCACAAATCCCCGCCGAATTTTTAAATTACCGGCTCAACCTAAAACCTTTATTCTTATTGATTTTTCCAAAACTTACAAAATCTCAAATAAAAAACTATTTACTAAGTGTGACTGGACTCCATTTGCGGGACTCGAAGGCAGGGGAGAGATAAAAAAAGTTGTCATTCGTGGAAAAACAGTTTTTCAAGACGGTAAATTTGTAGGTAAACCTACCGGCAAAGTTATTTATCCAAACTGAACTCAACCCGCACTTAATCCGAATCCCGCTTATTTAATTCCCCCTTGACTCCAGAACATATAGTCGGGTAATATAAATTCAATGAATCTACCCATTACACCAAGACAAAAGCAAATGCTGTCCATAATATATAACTACATTAAAAACTCAGGTTACCCCCCTACATTTGAAGAAATGAAAAATAGGCTTGGTGTTTCTTCCAATCAATCAGTTTTAGATCTCCTCAATAAACTTGAAGAAAAGAAGGCAATCAAAAGAAACGAATCTGTCGCAAGAAGCATTGCAATTTTGCCTTTAGGATATGAGATTCTTGACAATCCGCCTTTAGTTCCATTTTTGGGATTAAGCCATGCTGGTTCACCGATGGAGGCGATTCAAATCGAAGGAGAATGGCAGCCCCTTTCTTCAAATGTGGCCAAGCTTGAGGAAGAGGTGTTTTTACTTAAAGTCTCAGGCGACTCTATGATAAATGCGGGAATAGACGATGGAGATTTAGTGTTGGTTAAAAGACATAAAGAGTTTGTTTCTGGAGATATTGTACTTGCGAGAATTGGAGATGACGTAACTATAAAGCGCTTTGTATCCGAGGATAAGCCGCCATACTTATACCTCAAACCGGAAAATCCAAGTTATGAAATTATTCACTTCACCGAAGATGTAGTTTTAGACGGAAAAGTCATTTCAATTTTAAAAAATGGTCAATGGAGACCGATTTTGTAATTTCTTCGAAGAAAAGCTTTGCTTATTCGAAGAAAAGCTTTGCTTATTCGAAGAAAAGCTTTGCTTATTCGAAGAAAAGCTTTGCTTATT
>MFBZ01000021.1:0-13454 GCA_001776545.1 Candidatus Curtissbacteria bacterium RIFCSPLOWO2_12_FULL_41_16
TCTCACCTCCTTTTGCCCACCATAGCTTTATGTGAAGGTGGGTTGTATTTGAATCGATAGCAATCATAAGCAAGTTTTTCATAGTTGTCAACGCCCGTGTGGGCCGGGGCCGCCATTGGGCGGACCAACCGGTGCATTTTGGGAATTGCCGGGTCCCTCCGGTTCTGCACACAACTTGGGTTCTTCTTCGCAGGCAACTAAAACTGGAGAATTGGCAATGGATTGATTTGCTGCTTTGTCAATGACGATACCTCCGGCAGTGTTATAAGACGCGGCAAAGCTTGGGGTAGCTGTAGCAAAAGCAAAGATTAAAAAAGCTAAAAAAAAGACTAACATGATGGTTGGTAGGGCAGTAGTTAGGCAGGAATGAACTATGGGGTATATTATTACTAATGAGGAAGTTTGTCAAGCGATTTCAAAAGATTACCAAGAACTCTGGCTCCCCCGGTAGGATTCGAACCTACAACCTGCCGATTAACAGTCGGACGCTCTACCATTGAGCTACAGGGGATCGTTAATCAATTCTTTCTTTTAAATATTTTCTTCCCATCTTTTAAGCTTTTTAGAACATAAGTATAGAAAAATTTCTTCACTTTGTTCCAATTATATCGCTCTACCCGTCTGCACCCGCCAGCAACTGCGTAGCCGTGGGCGGGAGCGTCTGCGGGCAGGCCATTGAGCTACAGGGGATCATCCAGCTTAATGCAGCTAATTTTAACATTGCTGGCAATTTTCTTCAAAGGAGCCAGGATGTGGTTGGTTGTTTTTCCTGATATAATTTTTAGAAGATTATGGCGGATACCAGGAAATTAGGGGAGTTGGCAAAATTAGTGCGTTATTACATTTTGCGGATGACGACCACGGCCGGCTCCGGACATCCGACTTCTTCTCTTTCGGCAACCGATATTATGGTTACCCTTTTTTTTAATAAATTAAGGTTTGATCTTAAAGAGCCAGAAAATCCAAGTAACGACAGAGTAATTTTTTCCAAAGGCCACGCGTCGCCACTTTTATATGCGCTTTGGGCCGCGGCCGGAGTTTTGTCCGAGAAAGATCTGGAAACTTACCGGCAATTCGGCAGTCCCCTGGAAGGTCACCCCACGCTGCGATTTAAATATGTGGAAGTGGCAACAGGCTCTTTGGGGCAGGGTTTGTCAATCGGCCTTGGAATGGCGTTGGCAATGCGGTTCTCGGTTCTCGGTTCTCAGTCTTCGACTCTGGGGGGTGAGCCGATTCGGCTGAGCTCACGGCCGAAGCCCTCAGGCTCAGACTCGAATGAGTTGTCAGATTCTCAAACCAGGTTTGAAAGTTCCCTACAAACCCGGTTTGGAGATCAACCGACAAAAAACAAACCCGGTTTGAAAGAACCCTACAAACCGGGATTGGAAAATAGGACAGATAGACAGAGAACTGATAACTGGTTGCCTAAAGTTTACGTTTTAATGGGAGACAGTGAGACTTCCGAAGGTTCGGTTTGGGAAGCAATTCAGCTGGCTTCTTATTATAAGGTAGGGAATTTGGTGGGGATTGTTGATGTTAATCGCTTAGGTCAGTCCGGGGAGACGATGATTGGCTGGGATACGGAAACTTATAAGAAGAGAGTTGAGTCTTTTGGTTGGCAAGCGCAGGTGGTTGATGGACATGATATTGGTGAGCTAGCTAAGGTTTTTGACTCACTGCCCAAGGATGCTACCTGCCCACAGATTGTGATTGCCAAAACGATTAAGGGCAAAGGGGTGAGTTTTTTGGAGGATAAAGAAGGGTGGCACGGGAAGGCGCTTTCCGGGGAAGACTTTGTAAAAGCAGTTTTGGAGCTTGGGGAGGTTGATAAATCAGTGAGGGGCGAAATTAAAAAACCAGTTGCTCGGGGTCCCGCCTTAATAAGTTCAAAGTTCAAAGTTCAAAGTTCAAAGTTAGAGGTTGGGACTCCCTCCGCTGCCGCCACCCCTCGCAAAGCTCATGATACCAGTGGTATTTATACTACCCGTGGTATTCTTCCCTACAAATTTGGAGATCTTGTGCCGACCCGTAGGGCTTATGGGGAGGCGCTTGTCAGAATCGGAGAAGTCAATCCACAAATTGTCGCTCTTGATGCCGAAGTCAAAAACTCAACGTTTAGTGAACTCTTCAAGGAGAAATTTCCGGAGAGGTTTTTTGAGATGTTTATTGCCGAACAGAATATGGTCGGGGTGGCACTCGGGCTTTGGAGGCGGGGTAAGGTTCCATTTGTTTCAACTTTCGCGTCATTTTTAACCCGGGCATTTGATCAAATTAGAATGAGCGCCTATTCTGATGCGAATATTAAGTTTGTGGGAAGTCACAGCGGAGTTTCAATCGGTGAGGATGGACCAAGCCAAATGGGACTTGAGGACCTGGCTATGTTTCGGGCGGTTTTTGGAAGTGTGGTTTTTTCGCCTTCCGATGCGGTTAGTTGTGCGAAATTGGTTGAAGTTGCGGCTGAAACTTCCGGACTTTTCTATATCAGAACCGCCAGAGGGGCAACGCCGGTGATATATGATTCAAAAGAAGTTTTCAAAATTGGGGGGAGTAAACTGGTTCGTTTTTCAAAAAATGATAAGCTGACAATTGTTAGTTGCGGCGTGGCTTTAGCTGAGGTTCTTAAAGCGACCGAGGAACTTAAAAGAGAGAAAATCAACGTGAGGGTAATTGATGCATACAGCATTAAACCAATTGACGAAAAGGCCTTGTGCGAGGCGGCAAATGAGACAAATAAGACGATTATTACTGTCGAAGATCATTATTTTGAAGGCGGATTGGGAGACGCAGTTTTAGCGGTTTTTGCTAATTTTGCAAAAGTTTCAATTTATAAGCTTGCTGTTTCAAAAATGCCTATGTCCGGGAAGTCTGAAGAACTGTTAAATTATGAAGGAATCTCGGCGGCGGCAGTAGTCGATAAAGTGAGAGAAGTAGAGAAGTTTTCGCAGGGAAAAGTGAAATAATTTTTTTTCAAAAACAGTACCCGTTGTCAAGGTAACAACGTTTTAAACAAAAAGAAGCCCTTTAAGTTGAGCTCAAGTTAGCCCGTGACTATGCTACCTGCTCTTAGCAAATTTTGTTTTTCTTCCTCAAGATTTGCAGCTTCAATTTTTAGTCCTTCCCTGGCCGCAAGCGCAATTCCCTCGACAAGACTGCGAATTTTATAAACATTTTGTCTCAGAAGGTGCTCTATAAGGATTTCGGGGCCACCTGTTAAGCTTTGGATATGCACGAGTCCAAAAAAAGGACCAGACGACGCATTGACACAAGCGATATCTGTTGACATTATCGAAATGACGTTGTTCGCCCAAGGTCCGTTTTTCTGTACGTAGACTATTCTTAACTCTTCGACAATTAACTCCCCAGGGAAAAGTGTTATGGGGAAAATTTGTCGAAAACGGCCCAGAACTCTGGATTGTCCACTCCCGTTTGTAACTGGTTTAGCCCTGATAACGTGATCGAGCCGCCAGAGGTCGCTTTGTGCCGGGTATTTCATTGGTTCACCTCCCTCCAGTCGTCAAGATAGGCAGATTTTTGATAAAAGGATAATTCGGTTTAAATTTTTATGCAGTGATTTTAATCACTTAAGTTATGTAAGCTTGATTACACATCTAATAAAAGGACTATTTTTATACAGGGAAAACTAATATTTTTCAATGAGAAATATTACAGTATTTTTGTGAAATTGATTACAATTTTCTCGTACTGTGATACAATTGGTCCGGTTATGGGTTCCTCAGTTCCCAGACTTGATCTTTTTTTTGCCAAATTTAAACCCCTGCATTACAAAAAGGGCGAGACAATTTTGAGAGCCGGCGATCCTCCAGCCGGAGTGTTATACCTGAAAAAAGGATTCATTCGGCTTTATTCCATCTCCAGGGACGGCGAAGAGTTAACGCTAATCATTTTTAAACAGGGTGATTTTTTTCCGATAATGTGGGCAATAAACGCTACTCCAAATACGTATTTTCTGGAAGCAATGACGCCGGTCGTACTATGGCGCTCTCCACGAGAGAAATTCCTAGAGTTTGTTCAATCTGACAAGAGGGCGCTTTTTGAGTTGACAAGCATGATGCTTACGCGTTTTGGCGGTCTTTTAACGAGGATGGAATATTTGGTATTCGGTAACGCAATCAATAAGGTAGCCTCAATTCTTTTAATTTGCGCAGAACGTTTTGGCAAAAAAAAGGGCCGGACTACGGTTATTCAAGCGCCATTGATACATAGTGATATTGCCTCTTTAGTCGGGATAACCCGCGAAACCGCAAGTATTGAAATGAAAAAATTAGAAAAGGAAGGGGCAATTGCTTATCGCGGCCATTTATTGGTTATCAAAAGTTTTATGGGGCTTAAAAAACATTTGCTTTCTGACACATACAAAAGTTAACCGGCTGATTATTTTCGAGCTAAGTTAGGAACAGCCAGGAAAGTAACCGCCATGCCGACATGCGAGATTGTTTTTTCCCTGATTTTAAAACCGGCCTCGATAATTAGATCTTCAAGGATTTTAGTGTTGAATTTGCGAAGATGAGCATCTTTCCAAACCTTGCCCTTCGTTTTTGTCCAGAAATACCAGATTATTCTAAAAAGAAGGCTGTCAGAGTCCATAGAAATTATGGCTTTTCCGCCACTTTTTAAAACCCGCTTCGCTTCCATTAGCGCCTGTTTTGGATCGAGAAGATGTTCAAGCGTTTCAGTGCAGATAATGATATCATAAGATTTATTTTTAAAAGGCAGTTTATGGGCGTCGGCCACTATAAAATTGATATGGGGGTATTTTTCCCGGGCAAAGATAATGGCATCCTTATAGCTATCAAGTCCGGTAATTATGGCTTGCGGAAGATATTTGGCAACTTCGGCTGTTAAAACCGCAGACGAGCAACCGATATCTAAAATAGAGAGCTTACTATTTTTTTCCGGTAAAAGTTTGAAGATCTGGGAAAGTTTATGGGTGTGCCAAAGTTTTTGAAGATAATTTTTGGCAATACCTTGGTCATAATAATCCGGGGGGACCTGAGCCCAAATTTCCTTGAGTCTTTTTTTGGAGACCCGGTTTAATTTAATCGGCATTTTCTGAAATTCTAACAGACAAAATTGATGTGTTACAATGTGGAAAATTGATTTTTGTGAAGCAATGCTTTTGGCTAAAAATCAGCCTGGGAGCAGCTGCCGTTTTGGCAGCGATTGTCTTTTTTGAATTATTAGCCAGATTGACTCTGCCTCAACCTGAAAATTTGGCCAAGCTTAAATCTTCTTCTTTATTTTTATATGAGAATAAACCGGATGCCGTTTTCTCATAGCATCACCGATGGTGTAACAAACCAAATCTCGATTAATTCCTATGGTTTTCGGGATGAAGAGTTTACGGAGGAGAAGTCACCATTAACATCCCCAGAGCTCAGGTTCGGTCAAGCGACTGGGAAACGATTCGAAAAAATTATGATTTAGATCTAAATGATTCTTCACCTTACGAAATCAACGAGGTTATGGCAAGAATCGCCAAAGACTTAGGAGTTGATTTTTATGACGGGCGACTTGATGCTGTTTTTTGGGGGCAAAAAAGGGGAGAACAAAAACGGCAATTTGTTTATGGGAACAAAGGTGGCGGAGTATATTCTGGCGAATCGGTTATCAGGTAATTAGTCTATTGTAGATTGTGGCTATTAGATAGCCGACAAGCCAAGCAATGATCCCGACGGCTATTAAAACCCCCAGGAAGTTTGCTAAATTCATTGTAGGAACCTCATCAGCAATGTTTATTCCAAAGAACTGACTATTTATGATTAGCTGAAAAAACGGGAAAGCGATGATTTTGAGAATAAATAGAACAATGTAGAGAATTATCGTTGTTCCTGCGAAGCTATTTGCCAAAGCCTGAGGTTTGAGCATGTCAACATCAGTATAGCACGTCAGCGAAGTCCGCCAGCCGGTACCACTTTTCCTGCTTGACAGTTGGTTCATACTCTGTAAATATTAAATTAGATCCGAATTTATATCGGATCTAAGCCCTTTCAGTTAAGGTACTGGCCGGTATTTAAAAGACCTCTCGTTGCAACAGGGGTCTTTTTTTAACTCGTGCGAGTCACTCAAGTTGTATTTGGTGTCTTTTTGGGCTAAAATTAGCAGCTAAATGATCGACAAAACCGTTCCACAGACTTTTACCAGCCCTACCTACGGCAGGCTGGATTGGGAGCAGGCGATTGCCAAGATGGTCTGGTTTATGGGGACGGATACGGATGCTTCTTATGAGGTGATAATTGGTACTGATTCGGAAGCGCAAAACGGGGAAGCTGATTTTGTTTCGGCTTTGATTGTCCACAAAAAGGGTCGGGGCGGTATTTATTTCTGGAGCAGGCAAAAGGTAGAAAAGCTGTTTTCCATGAGGCAGAGGATTTGGCAGGAAGCATTAATTTCTTTGGGGCTTGCGGAGAAGATGGTTAGTGAATTTGGCAAAATGGGGCTGGTCAATTTGAATTTGGAAATTCACGTTGATGTGGGGCCAAATGGACCGACACGTGAGTTGATTTCCGAAATTGTCGGAATGATTAGGGCAAACGGTTTCAAGGTTGCCACCAAACCTGCTTCTTGGGGCGCCTCGCATGTCGCAGATCGACATGTCTAATGTCGACCGAAGACCGTGAGTGCAATCGAATGGTCGCAGACAGATACGTCTACCAAAACAAAAGCCCTCGTCAAACGCGAAGGGCTTCTGTTTTTTAATTTCGTAAATTGTTAATGGTTTATCGTTAATCGGGATTGCTAATTGCCCGATGAACTATGAACGATAAACGATACACTATCTTCGGCGCTTTCGAGCCGTTTTCTTTGTCGTTTTAGCAGGTTTTGGCGGTTCTTCTTCCTCTTTGGTGTACCACCAGGCGGCTAAAATGACCAAGGCGACAACTATGAGAATGACAAGTGCGGTGTTTTTGTCAAAACCACTTGTGGCCACCGGTGAAGGGGTGGTAATAGGCGAGTTCTTAAAATTAACGGTAGTTGTGATCGGAGGAACGAGAGAAGAGTGATTATTATTAACAAGTTCTGCGCGCAGTGAGTGATTTCCATGGGCGACATCGGAGTAAGCAAAATTGTCTGAAGTTAACATTTTTGCGGACTCGCGCGTGGGGTTGGTATCATCAAGCCAGAGGTGGATGTGGCCTTGCCCGCCAACGATATTGGGATTTGTTTGGAAGTCAGCGAGTTGAAAATTTTCTATTGAAAAGAGTATTGGAATACGGTTTCCATAGATAGTTTGACCTTCGGAAGGGGTAACTACTTTTAATGTTGGACTCGCGGTTGTTTGGGCAAGGGCACTGGTTGCGAAAATTAGTCCAAATACCGAGGACACTAATAATGTACTGGCAATTCTATCCATGATAGCGCGGATAATGACAGATGACATTCTATGCTAGGGCTTCTAAATGGTGTCAATAGTGATTTATTTTTACCCGAAATTTGCCAAAATCGGGGTAAAAATTTTCTCCATTTAGCACTTTCTTACAATAGACTGATAATTTTGTTAAAATTTTGTTGTTTTTAAAAACGCCCAATTTTCAATTTTTAATTCTTACTTTTTGATTTATCAAAAATACGCTTTGGTATTTTCATTGAATCTTCAATGATTCAGTGTTTAAAAATTAAAATATTGCAATTGATTGAAAATTGTAAATTGTAAATTGAAAATTTTGAAGTCGGTTGTTAGTCCATAAACTACTGGTATAATTTAAGCAATATGGAATCACAACTACGAAATGTAATCATCATCGGTTCTGGTCCCGCGGCATTAACCGCTGCTCTTTATAACGCCCGGGCTGATTTAAAGCCTTTGGTTTTTGGGGGGGCAAGATGGGGCGGGCAGTTGATGCTGACAACTGATGTTGAAAATTATCCGGGATTTCCGGAGGGAATTTTAGGCCCGGCATTGATGGAGAAGTTTAGGCATCAAGCGGAAAGATTTGGAGCGGAAATTGCAACGGTTGATGTTACTGCTGTTGATTTTACTAAAAAACCATTCACGGTGATTGCGGGTAATAAAAGTTATAAATCAAAATCCGTGATTATCGCGACAGGAGCAGAAACTAACTGGTTGGGGTTTCCCAATGAACAAAGATTGATCGGCAGAGGCGTTTCCTCCTGCGCCCCCTGCGACGCTTGGTTTTTTAAAGATAAAAAGGTGGTAGTGGTCGGGGGCGGGGATAGTGCCATGGAAGAGGCATTAACGCTTACCAAATTTGCCACAGAGGTAACAATAATTCATCGTCGCGATGAGTTTAGAGCTTCTAAAATAATGATTGAGCGCGCACGCGCAAACAAAAAAATCTCATTTATATTAAATAGCGAAGTTGTTGACGTTTTAGGCAAAGACAAGGTTAGCGGGGTCAAGATAAAAAATAATAATGATGGGGCCACGCAAGAGCTTGTTGTTGATGGTATGTTTGTGGCAATTGGTCATAGTCCCGCGACGGAAATTTTTAAAGGACAGGTCGAACTTGATGAAAAGGGTTATGTTATTCGAAAAGCTAAAGGTAATCCTTCGACCCTTCGACAAGCTCAGGACTCAGGATCTACGGGAGCCTACGGGATGATGACTTCTGTTGAGGGTATTTTTGTGGCCGGGGATGTTCACGATTATCATTACAAACAGGCAGTGACAGCAGCAGGGTATGGTTGCATGGCCGCATTGGAGGTTGAAAAATGGTTAGAGAACCAACGATAAAAGTATGTCACTATTCAATATAAGAGTATTTTCCAACCAAGTATAAAACCTTACAAGTTAACTTTAGGTGGATCGTTAACGAATTTTTCTAACGGCAATCCGCTGTTTTCTAAAATGTTTCTACAAATTTGATCGAGCCATTCTTGTTCAATCGAAGAACCTTCAAGTTCAGCTGATTTTCTTGCACCATAGACAATAACTCTCCTTGCGGTTAGTCTAATTGAATCGATTATTTGAGGCTGTAAGCTTTTTCTTCCTATAATTTGGAAAGCGGTTTCTTGAACCATTAAAGAGCTAACAGTCGTAGCACATGCCCAGCGCACAATTCTGGCTTTTTCCGCGTCAGTGCCACCTGGAGTAGTTACTAACTTATTAACCAAAGAAGCTAATTTGTTATCAAAGCCTCTGTTTGCATCCGCGTAGCTACTCCTTATTAATTGTTCTTCGATGGGAGGCGGTATGTGTAGAAGTTTCCCAACGGGGTTATCTTCAATTATCCTTAATTGGTCAACATAATTATGCACTAAACGCCTAAGGTCTCGTTCTCGTTTGGAAAACCATTTTGTGTTTTGTTCAGTTTCTTTGAGACTTACAATTATAACCCCTGACTCTTTACTCATATCTTATAGTATAACAAAACAGCATCAAAAACTCAATTACGGGTGAGATATTGACTTCAAAATAGTTTTCCTTTAAACTTCCACTAAGTTACTAGCAGTTTATCGTTCATCGTAAATCGTTAATTGGGTTTTTTCCGATGAACTATAAACAATCAACAATTAACGAATGTTCAAGCTTTCCCAAAAAGCTGATTACGGTTTAATACTCTTATCTAATTTAGCTCGCGCTGGCGGGAAACTTACCTCGATTTCCTCAATTGCCCAAAAGAACAAACTTTCTTCCAAATTTCTTTCGCAGGTTGCTCAAGAACTTAAAAAAGCGGGAATAATTACGGCCAAAGAGGGAATAACCGGGGGTTATATTCTGGCAAAAAAGCCAAAAGAAATCAGCCTTTTGCAGGTTTTAGAAATTTTAGAGGGAGGATTTGTGGAGGGAAAGTGTTTTGAAAAAGATCATGAGTGTAAATGCGGAGCCAAAGATATTTGGATTCAAATGAGGAAGGGCTTGGAGGAAAGTTTTGGTAAGAAAACAGTGGCGGATTTGGTTAGATAATTCAAAATTTAAAAGTCAAAATGCAAAAATCAAAATTAAAAAATGAGTAGTAGAAAAGAATTAGAAGCAACCGCAGAACTTGAAAGTATAAGACTGCGGCCTCGCGGTGATATTCTTGTTGATCTCTTCAAAAAAATTGGAGAAGAGAAAGATCAGGAAATAAGGTATGGGTTTACACATGTTGAGTTAGTGAGAAAAATTCAGTGGGATGAAAGCTTTGATTACAAAGGAGCTGCCGTACTTCAAAGATTTTCAAATAGCGATTTGCGTTTAGGCATCTTTCGTTTCTATGAAGATGCGAAAGAGAGTCATTCAGCCTTACTTTGGGTTGAAAATAAATTAACCTCTGGTTACGCAGGTCGAGAATGGCCGGTGATTTTAGTTTCTCTAGATTCTCCAATGGCTGTTAATACTACGATTTTCAGAAGAGTTTTAGAAATTTTGAATGATTTAGAAGAAATGGTTGCTTTTTACGGAATCGATCCTGAAAAAATCCCTTGGCAAAGCAGTGGAGCAGAAGACAAAAAATGAGGCACTGGATACTAGTGAGAAAGCTAGGCAATTATGTTGCAGATTAATAATCTTAAAGTCTCAGTTAACCAAAAAGAAATTCTAAAAGGTATAAATCTTGCCATAAAAGCTGGCGAACTTCATGTCTTGATGGGGCCGAATGGAAGCGGGAAGACTACTTTGGCGCAGGCCATTATGGGGAAAGCAGAGTTCAAAGTTCAAAGTTCAAAGTTCAAATTTGAAGGGAAAGATATTTCAAAGTTACCCGTAGATAAAAGGGCAAGGCTCGGGATATTTTTGGCATTTCAGCATCCTGTGGAGGTGCCGGGAGTTTCGGTGTTTAATATGCTTCGGAGAGCGAAGCAGAGTATTCAGACGCCAGCGCTGAGGTCGCTTCGTCAGTTCGGCGAGTCTTCCAACGCAAGCGCCCCTGCGAAACTCGGGGTGCGGTCCCGCCAAGGCGGGACTCTAGGGAAGACGTCGCCTCATGCCGAAGCTCCCCGTGCAATACAGGAATTTAGGGAAGAACTCAAAAAATATATGGATGAGCTCAAGTTGCCGGAGGATTTTTCGAGGAGATCTCTAAATGAAGGTTTTTCCGGAGGCGAAAAGAAAAGGAGTGAGATTTTGCAGATGCTGGCTTTGAACCCCAAACTGGCGATTCTGGATGAGATTGATTCGGGGCTTGACGTTGATGGATTAAAGATTGTCGCTGGTGCAATTAAGCAGTTCAGGCTTAACGATACGGGATCGTCGTTGATTCTAATAACACACTATGCACGTATTTTGAAATACTTAAGGCCGGATTTTGTGCATGTGATGGTGGGAGGAAGAATTGTTAAATCGGGGAAAATGGGGTTGGCAAAACAGATTGAAGAGGAAGGATATCGATTCTTCTCCAAAACCGGCTTGAGGGGTTATTCCAAGCCGGGTTTGTAATTAATTTGCAGTTGAGTTTAGAAACCACCAGTATGCCAAACGGAGTGATCGTACCTACCGATTACAAATACGGTTTCTCTAAGCCGGAGAGTTATGTTTTTAAGGCCAAAAAGGGGCTTTCGAAGTCGGTGGTTGAGCAGATAAGCTCGATGAAGAATGAACCGGGATGGATGAGGGAACAGAGGCTTAAGGCTTTAGAGATCTTCTTTTCCAAGAAGATGCCGAAATGGGGGGCGGATTTATATGCTATTAATTTTGATGACATTTACTACTACATAAAACCGATAGATAGACAGGCAAAATCTTGGGATGAGTTACCTAAAGAAATTCGTGAAACTTACGATGCCATTGGGATTCCTGAGGCAGAAAAAAAATTCTTAGCGGGGGTGACTGCTCAATATGAATCAGAGGCCATCTACCATTCATTTAAAAAGCAGTGGGAGGACAAGGGGGTAATTTTTCTGGATTTCGATTCGGGGTTGCGGCAATATCCGGAGTTGGTCAAGCAGTATTTCGGACGGGCGGTTCCGGCTGCGGACAACAAATTCGCCGCTCTAAATTCTGCGGTTTGGTCGGGAGGTTCGTTTATTTACGTGCCAAAAGGAGTTTCTGTTGATATTCCTCTTCAAGCATACTTTCGGATCAACGCCGCCAACATGGGGCAGTTTGAGCGGACTTTGATTATTGTTGATGAAGGGGCTTATGTATCATACATAGAAGGTTGCTCGGCTCCTGTCTATACAGTTGACTCATTGCATGCTGCTGTTGTAGAAATCTTTGTCAAAAAGGGTGCCCGCTGCAGATATACAACAATCCAGAATTGGTCGAGTAACGTTTATAACTTGGTGACCAAAAGAGCATTTGTGGAGGAAGAAGGGACGATGGAGTGGGTGGACGGAAATATCGGAAGTCGCACAAGTATGAAATATCCGAGTTGTTATTTAGTAGGTCAAAGAGCGCGTGGAGAAATATTATCTTTGTCAATGGCAGGCTATGGACAGCACCAAGATGTTGGAGGAAAGCTGATGTTTTTGGCACCGGATACGAGTGGGGAGATTATTTCCAAATCGGTTAGTCATTCATCGGGTCGGACCTCATATCGAGGGTTGGTTAAAGTCATTAAAGGAGCCGAGCGGGTGAAATGTAATGTGCGCTGCGATGCGCTTATCTTGGATGAGAAATCGCGGTCTGACACATATCCGACAATGCAAGTTGGGGAGGACAATGTGCGCATCAGTCATGAAGCCTCTGTCTCCAAAATTGATGCGGATCAACTGTTTTACTTAATGAGCCGGGGATTATCAGAAATTGAGGCGACGTCTTTGATTGTCAATGGTTTTATTGAGCCCGTAGTCCGCGAATTGCCTTTAGAGTATGCGGTGGAGCTCAATCGTTTAATTCAACTGAATATGGAAGATGCCATAGGTTGAGGAGCTAGCTTTGCTATCCTGTTATATAACAGAGTAGCAGAATCTAAAATTCAAAATGCAAAGATCAAAGTTCTATTTTGTAATCCAAAGTTCAATTGGGCCTCTGGGCCAGGAAGGAGCGGTGGGATGAGGAGAATAATTTTTGTTCCTACACTCCATACAGAGCTTGAGAGTCCTTTCTGGAATGTGATTGAAAAAATGGCTCCTGATGAGGAATTCATGGGGAGGTTAACTCAGCGTGTTAATTCAGTCTGGCAAATAATTGGAACGGGAGCTTTAAGAATTGACGCTGATTTTTCTAGAGTGAGGATATATCCCGAAGGTATGACAGATAAAGCGATTAGAAATTGGGAAGATGAAATTAAAGAACTACAAAAAATCCGTCAATCGGAAAGATATGAGCAGGGAAAAGACGAAATAGTTCGAAGAATGCTCATTCCGAGCAAGGAGGAAGAACAAAAATTGGTCGAAGAGTTTGGAGAACAGATTTCTAAAAGGCGACAAGAGTGGTTAGTCGAAACTCTTCTTCTTCAAGGAGCTACTTTGGAGGTTGCTGAAAGTGATGAATTGCAGTCTGAGGCAATGATGTATCTTGATGAATACAATTCTTTGCTTATTGGAACAGCCGAGTCTGATGATCCAAATATTAGTGAAGAAGAAATCAGGCAGTTTCTTAATGAGGTCGAACC
>MFBZ01000021.1:13475-15716 GCA_001776545.1 Candidatus Curtissbacteria bacterium RIFCSPLOWO2_12_FULL_41_16
GGCTTCGATTAAAAGAGAAAAGTTTGTAGCTGACAAGATCAATAAAACACTTAAAGAAGGTGAAGTGGGAGTCTTAATTTTTGGAATGGGTCATTACGAGGGGATTGTTGGAGAGCTTGATCAAGATATTAAGGTGGAATTAATAGATCCGGAATTGGCCGAAGTCATAAAGGAAGTAAGGGGAGAAATTGGATTTAATCTATTAGAAAGCCTCAAATTTGTGATCAAAGAATGGGAGACTGGAAGTTTAGGATCTGAATTCAAGGGATAGAATGATTATCATTGATAAAAATCAAGTTAAGTTAATTCTAATCTTATTAGGTAGTTCTCGACAAGCCCGAACAATAAATAATCGGCTTGAGGTGGTTTTGGCCGGGGAGAATGCGTCGATTGAGGTCGTTGGATTGGTTTTAGGGAAGGGTGATGAATCAAGAGCGCTTGAGGCATATATCACGCATGCGGCGCCGAATACGAAATCGAATGTTAAAGTGAGGGCGGTTTTGAGGGATAAGTCGACATTTGCTTTCCGAGGAAACGTCAGGATTGAAAGAGGAGCAAAGGGGGCAGATGCCTACCTTAGATCCGATGCGCTTTTGTTTGACGAGTCTAAAATGAGTGATGACAGTCCGGCTCTGGAAATTTTGGAACCGGAGGTCAAAGCCGGTCATGCGGCGACGATTGGTAAAGTTGATGAGCAGATGTTGTTTTATTTAATGAGCAGGGGGTTGAGCAGGTCTCGATCCGAGAAGCTGTTAATTCAAGGCTTCATTAATCCGCTGCTTGAGAAGTTAAAACTCGCGAGTAAGTCAAAAGTCAAAAGTTTTGAGTTTTAAGTTAAGCTTGCTGAAAACCTACCAATCTTATCCTTCGAGCGACCCCGCACCATATGGTGCGGGGGAGTCGAGAAGTTCTCGACAAGCCCCGCCAAAGGCGGGGCAAGCTCGAACATTAAAGGTTTTCAGCAAACTCTTAAGGGGGTGATTATTTATGACCAAGGTTAAAGTTGCCGGTATCAATGACATTCCTGAGGGTGAGCTTAAGAAGGTCGATTTCAACGGCGAACCGCTGGCACTGTACAAATTAGATGGCAAGATTTTCGCAACTAGCAACATTTGTACTCATGTGGGATGCGAGCTTGACCATAATTATGCAATGCATGGGGAAGTTGTTGAATGCACCTGTCATGGCTCGCAATTTAATATCAAAACCGGCGCCAACGTTCTACCGCCCGCTGCCGAGCCTCTCAAAACCTACCAGGTCTCGGTTGAAGATGAGGATGTATTTGTTGAGGCATGAGCGAAGTTATTGAAAATCAGGAACCATCTGGACAAGAGCTTGAGGATAAGTTTAGGAAAGCTCGAGACGAATTGTTTGCTTCAATTAAGAAATTGAAAAGGAGCGATATGAAAATAAAATCGTTGGATGGCTGGAGTGTGAGGGATATTCTTGCTCATATAATTGAATGGGACTTCAGGTCTGTTGAAGATGCTCAAGGAATTGTTGCCGACGAAACTATTGATACTAGACGTTTGGAAGATATGGATGGTTTTAATCGAGAGGTTTTACAAAATTACGAAAAATGGAGCATGAATGACATTTTTACTGGTTTAGGGTTGTCTACTCGTCAAGTTCTAAATTTTTTGCGTTCGAAAACAGAAGACAAGTTAAATAAAGGTGGTCAATTGTTGGAGAATGGTCAAAAAGTAACTGTTAGATGGTTGATGGACTATTCGGATCATGATATTGAGCATGCTAAGCAGATTAGGGAATGGCGTGAGGAAAAAGGCATCTGATGGATATATCCAGACTTCGTAGTGATTTTCCAATTCTTTCTCGTAAAATCAATGGTAAGCCTTTGGCCTATCTTGACAATGCGGCGACGTCTCAGAAGCCGAGGCAAGTGATAGAGGCGATCGCCGATTACTATCGAAGCTCAAACGCCAATGTGCACCGGGGTATTCATACACTTTCGGTTGAGGCTACAGAAGTTTATGAGAAGGCTCGCGAAAAAGTTGCCGGATTTGTTGGTGTGTGCGACACGTCGGAAATCATTTTCGTGCGTAATGCGACAGAGGCAATTAATCTTGTTGCTTATTCATGGGGCCGACTCAATATCGAAAAAGGCGATGAGATTGTTTTGACTGTTGCCGAACACCATTCTAATTTTGTGGTCTGGCAGCAGTTGGCGCAAGAGAACGGGGCAGTTTTGAAAATTGTGCCCGTTCGGCAAGCTCAGGCCTT
>MFBZ01000022.1:0-12009 GCA_001776545.1 Candidatus Curtissbacteria bacterium RIFCSPLOWO2_12_FULL_41_16
AATGTGATGTGTAATAATGGTTTTGTTATGCAAACACAAAATTACGAGAGAATAAACATAATAATTCCCCGGGCGACAGCTGCGAAATTACGCAAGACCATCCCTCGTGGTCAAAGAAGTAACTTTGTTAAAGAAGCGATTGAAAAACAGTTAACTGAAGAGGGGAAGGATATGTATGAAGAGCTTTTACGAATACGTAAAAAGGGGCCTAGGGTTAGTATGGAAGAAGTGGTTCGATGGGTAAAAGAAGACCGCCAAAGTCATTGACAAGAGTTGTTTTAGATGCTTCGACACTTATTAAAATAGTTCTTCCCGAGGATAACGAAGAAAACATAAAAGAAGCCCTCGCTCTTTTTCGACAGTTCACAAGAAGAGAATTAATTATTTTGTTACCCTCTTTCTGGAGTTATGAGGTAGGCAATATCCTTATGCGGAAACTTCCGATCGGGCTATTTGTTGAAAAATTTGATTTTCTTCTTTCACAAGCCTTTCAAGAATATTCGTTTAATACGGTTGAAAATCTAACAATCGGAAAATTCGCAAAATTACATCAGGTGACATTTTACGACGCTTCTTATCACCTATTGGCAATTTTTACTGATTCCCTTTTTATCACTGCTGATAAAAAGTATTTCATGCAGTTTAAAGGTGACAAGCATCTGCTGCTTTTGGGGGATATTAAATTTTGAAAGTTATATTCGGTTAATTAGACCTAAAATCTTTAACCGCTTTTGATACTCCCCCATCACCCATTCTTCTTTATTTTGCGGGTGGAAGAAGAGTTGGGTGTCCTCTATTTTTTCAGTGGTGATTTTGGAGCGCATGTACCACAATTGAAATTTTTTAAGAAAAATTTCAATTGGTGACAAGTGATAGGTAACACGAGACACGTTTTTGTTCTTATTACGTGTTCCATGCTCCGAGTCACAAGTCTGCCAATTCGGGAGGAATTTTTTGACCCAATTGTTAGCGCTGACTAATCGACTATAGGTCCCGTCTCTATCCCAAATCGGCTTCATCTGGCAAGTTTCGTGGGCCGTGTACAAATTTTGATCGGAAATTTTAAGGCTTGACTCATCCAAAAAAATATTGAGGCAGGCCTTATTATTTGTAGATGGTGAATGGTTAATGGTTAATTGGGGTTGCGGCTTACGCTTAAATGGGAATAGGAGAATATTTGCGAGGAATCTTGTTGTCCAAAGTGTGCCCTTTGAGGTTACCAAGATGAGGTCGATGTCGTCATCTTTGTGACTGTTTTCCATGGCAAGCGCGCCTGAGATAGCAACGAGCTTAAGCGTTGGGATAATTTTTAGGAGATTGGCAAAAAATAGGGCTTTTTTGAATTTGAATTTTGAATATTTTTTTCTTTGTAATCTGCGATTGACTAAACCGATGTGATTCCTAAGATAATAATAGCCTCGTCTCCTACTTATTTTTTTATCATCTGTGAGCCTGTTGAGTACTTTTTCTACTGATTTTAGGCTGGCTTTTCCCCCAATTAAATATTGGTGAATTTCTTCTATAGTCAATGGGTAGTCGAAAATGTCGTGATAGGCCAGCGTGGCTAAAATAGCCTGACGAAGGTTCATCGATGTGAATCATATATTAATAACTGGAAACTGTAAACATACTGACTAATCTAAATTTAGATTAATTGCGCATATTGTATTATGTAAGAAATCAAAAGATGGAAACTAAAAAAGAGCAGATTCCGGATAAAAATATTCAAAGAGAGGATATTCACCGAAGAGGTGGGCTAATTTTGGAAAAAGCCCGCATGTTTTTGCGGGAAACTCCCCTAGTTTTGGAAAGACCTTGGGATAGGGCTGATATCGAAAGGATTAGAGCTTTTTTTGTTGAAGCCGCTCCTTTTGCCCATCATGAAGTTTTTCCAGACTTTTGGGAACATTCCTTGCTGGCAGCTATTTACGCAAGAAAACTGGCGGAATCTGCTGAGGTGGGTGAGTTGGATCCTTCGGAAGCCGAGGCCCTGGCTTTGTGTCATGATTTAGGAAGATTGGTTGTTCCTAGTGAGTATGGTCTTAATGATATCGTTGCCGAACTGGCAGCGAAGCGTATAGGGATAAAAAAAGATGAGACAGGAAAGGAACCACCGTTGGCTCGAATTTTAGGGGTATTTTCTCCAGCCATAAGAGGTGTTTTCGATCTTTCTGTTCCTCAGCGATTACTCCAGGTTGCTGACTATTTAGGGAGATTTAAAAAGGGTCAAGAAGATAAAGTTTTGATAACCACAGAAGATTTGCCTTTTTTAAGTTCCAGGGGTTACAGAGATAGCGCTTGGGCAATTGCCCGAGCTTCCCTTAGAGCTCTAAGACAACCGGGGAAAGAGGAATGGGTTAACAGTTTAGTAGTGGAGGATGTCCGCTGGTTGCAAAAAGAATTTGGCATAGACTTTGGCAAATTAAGGGACGAAGTATTGGCAGAGTTTAATCGGGATGATAATCAGGGATGGTTATTGTCTGCGCGACATGCTCAAGAAAGTTTAAATAGAGATATTGATATTCAATTAGGAAGGCCCAAAATTAAATTTATAGTTTTTGATGTCGGCGGGGTTTTAATTGAGACCATAGAACCAGACTTAGAACAATTAATAAGCAGACAATTAAATTTAGACACCTCCAAAGTTCACGAGGCTTTCTCTATTTTTTACTCCAAAGAAATGATGGCTGCTGAAATCACCGAAGAAAAATTGTTGAAAATGTTCCTTGGGCGTTTAGGGGTGTCAATGACAAGCATGGAAGATTTCAGGGGTCTTTTTGCTCACCCAGAGATATGCAAATCGATTGCTGGTATGCAAAATTTAATAGCAGATATTGCCAATAAATCAGAAATCACCTTAATGGTTTTTAGTGATTCGATTTTGCCTTTGGCTAAATCCGTTTCTGGTGGTGTTTTGGCACTTTACCCTCGACTTAGTCCAGATAGAGTATTTATTTCTTCTGTCCTTAAGTCATCAAAAATGGGCGGTGACGCATATGCAAAAATTCTAGAACAGTTTGGTAATCCTGATCCCCAAACCGTTCTTTTTGTGGACGACAAGCTGACTTATTCTTCTGCCGCTCGCATCAAATTTAATATGCGCGGCTTTACTTTCGAAGGTGACGCCGCAAAAGGAGAGGCCAGCGCGCAAAGGCTAAAAAGAGAGCTGGCAAGTGCCCAGATTCTATAGAGAGTTAGTATTTAATGATTTATTTTTTAATGGTTGGCGCCGTAGCCCTTTTTGCAGACTCAGGGTTTCGGTGCCAAGGTGTGGGACTAATTGGCACCAAAGCGGGTAAGGGTTTGGGTGACGTTTTTGGCGGTGGTCTGGAGGGCGGTTTGAGCCGGAGTGCCTCTGTTGACACTATTTACAGAATCTTCATAGGCTTTGATGATTTGGTCGTTTAAACCATTATCAAAAGTGCGAGAGGCCATCGGGAAAGAACGCATGTAGGGTGCATCTTGAATATAGGCGCCAACAATTGGGTCTTGGGCAAGCTTTTGGGCCATCGAAACTTTGGGGTATGGCTCACCAAAAAATCTGTTCGGGCTTTTGGCGGCCTCCGAATAGAGTTTGATTAGGGTCTGCTCCTCTTGAAGATACTTGATAAATTCCCAGGCTTCCTGTTGATGCTGGCTTTTTGTTGAAACACCGACAGACCAATAGCTTGCCCAAGTAGTCTTACCTCCTACAAGCTGGGGCAGGGACGCAATTTTAAATCTCAACAGAGGGTTGGCGCTTTTAATTTCAATTGCTCGCCAACTGGGAGCAAGATACATAGCAAGATTACCGCCTGCGAAAGCAACTGTTGAAGGGGGAAGTGTCTCGTCCCAAACGCGATTTGGGCCTTTGGTGAAATTGACATAATATTCAAGGGCATCAGCTGATTGCTTGTCAGTAGGGGACTTGAGATCCCCACCATTTTGCATAATCATCCAACCCAAAATATCGGAGAAGTGATCAACGTTTGAGGCTGTTCCAAGAGCAATCCCGGCGGTTTTAATATTCCCTGCAGTATCACTGACCGTAAGTTTGGCGGCAACCCGGGCCAACTCTTCCCATGAACCCGGGGGTCTGGCAATGCCTGCAGCTTTAAAAATATCTTCATTCCAATAAAGACCAAGGCCATCTATTTCAAGAGGTACTCCAACGAATTTTTTATCGGAATTTCTCAAATCAAGGAGGGCGGTAGGATAGAAATCCTTTTTAAATTCACTGGCTGAAATAATATTTGCCGGCACGGGAACCAGTTCTTCTTTGAGCATTGGTGTCCAAGTATTGTGGAACAGGAAAATATCGGGGCCCTTGCCCGCTTGAATTTGATTTTCTATTGCTTCTCGATACTGGTCACGGCTTTTTTTCTCATAAACAATATTGACATTCGGTTTAATTTTTTTATAATCATCGATTATTTGATTGACAGTTGTCGCTGGCTCCCAAAGACCCCAGTACTTGAGAGTAACTATTTTTTCTTGTTTTGCTCCAGGCAAAAGAGAGCAACCCGAAAGAAAAATTATCAGTATAAGTAATGAGGTTAACCAAAAAAAAGGTTTGAGAAAGTACGACAATCGATGTTTAAGAACGTCTGGCATTTAGAATCCGGGCCCCGTGTCTTTTAGTGGCCTTTTAGTGGCGGGGCAAGCCTGCTTATCTTTATAATAGCATAAAGAGATCTTATTTCTAGCAAGCTAAAAGAGAGAGGGTGGTACCTTTGGCAACTCATTTCGAATTTAAAAAAGCACTGTTTTTCGTCTTGGCAATTCTTGCCCTATACCTTTTTTATAATCTTCTTTATGTGAATAAGATATTTCCGAATATCTATTTTGCCGATTTGTCTCTCTCGGGAAAAAACAGAGAGCAAGTTTCGCAGCTTGTTTCTTGGAAAATCGACTCATTTGAAAAGTCCAGGATTGTTTTATCGGTCGGAGAAGAAAAAATCGTGACAGATTTAAAAACGCTGGGGATTGAATTTGATAAAGAGGCAGCTGTAAGTAGTATTTTTTTGACCGGGAGAACCGGGAACTTAAAGAACGATCTTACACAGAAGCTAAAAGCACCTCTTGCCAAAACAATAATTTTGCCGATATATCAAATTGACTGGCAAAAACTGTCAGCATTATTTTCATCAATCTTGGCAAAATATGAAGTACCGGCTGCGGACGCGACTATTATTTTTAAGGATGGGAGGTGGCAAATTCAAGAAGAATCACCCGGTAAGGTAGTTGATAAAACCAGGCTTGCCGCTCTCTTCTATGATCGCATTGAAAACCTATCTGAGGTCCCCATTGAAGTACCGCTAGTTCAAGAATTGCCAAAAATGAAAACGGTGCAGGCTGAGACGGCTCTTTGGAAAGTCCAGATGCTTTCCAATCAACGAATTGTTCTTTCGTTCGAGCGGATGACATGGGAACTTTCGGGGAAGACGCTTTTTTCAATTCTGAAATTTTTTCCTCAAGGAATACCAGAGGGGAATGTTTGGCAAATTAATTTTGGGACTGAGCCTATTCTTTTTAAAAGAATTACTCTTGAAGACTCGAACGATCCGCTACTTGACGTGGGGCTTTATGGCACGCAGTTGGAAGATTTTGTCAATAGAATAGCCGAAGGCATAGACAAGCCAACGATTAACGCTATGCTGCGGTTTGAGAGCGGTAAGGTTATTGAGTTTACCCCAGCTCAAGACGGGCAGAAATTAGATAAAAGACTAACCTCAGAGCTGATAAATGACAAAATTTCGATTAATGGTGTCGCAGCAGACGATGTTGTCGGAATTGACCTGCCGGTTAAGGTAACACGGGCAAAAATCGAATCTGACCGCATTAATTCTTTAGGGATCCGTGAGCTTTTAGGGCGAGGGGTTTCTTACTTTGCAGGATCAATTCAAAACAGGGTTCACAATTTAACTCTCGGTGCTACAAGGATCAGTGGGACGATCGTGGCGCCCGGCGAAATTTTTTCTTTCAATAACTCCATTGGTGAGGTTTCGGGAGCAACCGGCTACAAGCAAGCTTATGTGATTTCTTCTGGAAGAACGGTGCTTGATGATGGAGGTGGTATCTGTCAGGTTTCGACGACGGTTTTTCGAGCAGCACTTCTGTCCGGTTTGCCGGTAGTCGCCAGAACTGCACACGCGTATAGGGTCGGTTACTACGAACAAGGGGGCTTTAAAGCGGGTCTCGATGCAACCGTATGGGCTCCCGCTGTTGATTTTCAGTTTAAAAATGATACAAATCAGCATATACTAGTGCAGGCTACTGTTGATGCGGTAAATGCAAAACTTCAGGTTGATATCTATGGAACAAGCGACGAACGGAGAGTGGAAATGACCGAGCCTGTAATTTCTAATCAAATTCGCCCACCTCCAGACAAATATCAGGACGATCCGGCTTTGTCTCGCGGAACAGTGAAACAAGTTGATTTTGCCGCCTGGGGTGCAACTTCGGTATTCGCGCGAAAAGTTTACATTGGTAATCGGCTGGTGATTGACGAATCGTTCAGATCAGTATTCCGCCCGTGGCAAGCGGTATACTTAGTGGGGACAGGTGGATAAGTTTGAAGAAAGATTTGGGAATTATTTTTGGTTTGTTTTTACTGATAGTTGTGCTTTTGGTTTTCGGGCAGGGTTTTACAACTGCAAACTTTTTTCGAGGTGAGACTGGCGCAGGTCAAATTTTCCAAAAGTCTAATGGTCTGACCGTGGTCGTTGTTAGAACGCTGAGAATTAATACCAAAGTGGCAACTTCAGCTGGAGACCGAAAGAAAGGGCTTTCAAAAAGAGAGTCTCTGCCGCTTGACGAGGGCCTACTTTTTGTTTTCGAAAATAAGGGCCTGTATGGAATTTGGATGAAAGATATGAAATTTGCGATTGACGTTATTTGGATTGGCGAAGACAAAAAAATTGTTGATATCGCCAGTAATGCTCCGCCCGAACCCGGTAAAAAAGATGGTGAATTAAAGATTTACCGGCCAAGATCCGAGGCCAAATATGTCTTGGAAATTAATGCGGGTTTGGCGATTCTTCACGGTTTGCAAATTGGCGATCAAGCCAATTTTGAATTGTAGCCTAATCTTTTCTCTGCCGGCAAACTAAACCTCAATGCTTATACTCGGAATCGAATCTACATGCGACGAAACTGGTGCAGGGATTGTAAGAGATGGACGGCGTATCCTGGCCAATGTGGTTTCCTCCTCAGCCAAACTTCATCAAAAATACCAAGGGGTAGTTCCTGAGATTGCGGCTCGAGAGCAGGTAAGAGTGATCGTTCCGGTTTTGAATGAAGCACTGCGACAGGCCCAGTCTAAACTTAATGAGATCGATGCAATCGCCGTGGCTTACGGTCCTGGATTTGTCGGATCGCTTTTAGTAGGCGTTGAAACTGCAAAAACTTTGGCGCTTGTGTGGAAGAAACCTCTGACTTGCGTCAATCACTTGATTGGGCATGTGTATGCAAATTGGTTGACAGTTAACCGTGAACCGAAAACCGTTAACTTGCCACAATTTCCAATTGTGGCATTGATCGTCTCCGGCGGGCACACAGATTTGATTTTGATGAAAGATCACGGAAAGTACGGGTGGCTTGGTGGAACCCGCGATGACGCTGCCGGGGAGGTTTTTGATAAGGTTGCCAGAGTTTTAGGATTGGGATATCCGGGAGGAGATGAGATCGAGCGCGCTGCGCAACAATTGACAGCTGACAATTTACCCTCCGACGCTAAAGCTTTGGCGGGCAGCCAATTGACCTTTAATTTCCCCCGTCCCATGATCGGTGATAATACCTTTGATTTCTCCTTTTCAGGTCTTAAAACTTCTGTTGTAAATTATGTCAGTCAGGTGTCCGATGTCTGTGGTCAAGTCCCCGCGATAGCGGTGAAATTTCAGGATGCAATAGTTGATGTCCTGGTTAAAAAAACATTAAGGGCCGCAGAAACATATAGTGCTAAGTCGGTCGTTGTAGGTGGAGGCGTTGCGGCCAATGAATATTTACGTGATCAGTTCTCGGTTATCAATTCACAGTTAGGAATTCCAGTTTTTTTCCCGTCGAAAGGGTTGGCGACCGACAACGGCGCTATGATTGCGGCAGCAGCTTTTTATTTGAAAAAGAGAGTGGATTCTTTAAAATTACAAGCAGATCCGGGTCTTAATTTTAACGACATTTGACAAGTGAATATTTGAGACCTGTAGTTAATTCCTCTACCGATGATTTAACAATCAGAGAAATTTTTGACATAATATCTTCACGGGTCGGGTAAAGAAAAAAGCAACTAAACTTTTCAACATGACTCAGATTTTAATAAAAGAAGTTTTACACGTGGCGGTGGACTCAAAATCTTTCGGCACGTGAAAGAAAAATTGTGACTCTGATTTTGACAATTGACAATTAGGATGTGACAACCGACTGATTAAAAAATTTGCAAATGAAAAAGAGATTTATTAATTTTTTTATATTATGGAACAAGATTTAAATCCTGAAACAAAAATTTATGGTTTTTGGGAGAAAGAGAATTTGTTTCGGGCAGATCCTGCTTCTTCTAAAAAATCTTATTCCGTTTTAATCCCCCCGCCAAATTTAACCGGCGAGCTTCACCTTGGTCACGCAATGCAACATTCAATTTTGGATGCTGTTGCACGCTTCAGGCGACTCTCAGGTTTTGACGTTCTGCTTTTACCTGGCGTCGATCATGCCGGAATTCAGTTTGAAGCGACCTTTGATAAGGAATTAAAAAAAGATAGTCTTTCTAAGGAAAAATTAGGCCGTGAAGAATGGTTGAAAAGTGCATGGGAATTTAAAGAGAAAATTTATAAATCTGTCTCCGCAAGTTGGCGGATGATGGGACTTTCTGCTGACTGGTCGCGCGAAGTTTTCACCTTAGACGAAGGTCCCCGGCGAGCGGTTTTTGAACAGTTTAAAACTTATTGGGAAAAGGGGATGATTTACAAAGGACCATACATTGTTCAATGGTGTCCTAAATGCAAAACTGCTATTGAGGATGTGGAGGTGGAATATGAAGAAAGGGAAGAGAAACTTTATTACTTGAAATATGGCCCCCTGACTCTTGCGACTGTGCGTCCCGAAACAAAGTTTGGTGATACTGCAATGGCGGTTAATCCAAAAGACAAAAGATATAGAGAATATGTCGGTAAAGAATTCGAAATAGAAACGCTCGCTGGGAAAAGAAAAATGAAAGTAATTGCTGATGATGTTGTTGATCCAAAATTTGGAACTGGAGTTATTAAAGTAACTCCGGGACACGACTTCAATGATTATGAAATCGGAAAAAGACATAATCTCCCAATTCTTCAGGTAATTAATAAATCTGGAAGACTTACCGAACTAGCAGGTAAGTATGCGGGAATGAAATTGGAAGAAGCCCGACAAGCTATGATACCGGAATTAAGAGAGAGGGGAATTTTAGTAAAGGAGGAGGATTATGTGCACAATGTTGCTGTTTGCGAAAGATGTAAGAGCGTAGTCGAACCCTTGATTTCAGAGGAGTGGTTTTTGAAAGTAAGCGAACTTGCTGACGGAGCAGTAAAGGTGATCGATGATGGCAAGATAAAATTCTTACCAAAAAACTATGCAAAAATTCTGAAGGACTGGCTCTTGAACATTCACGACTGGTGCATTTCCAGATCTCTTTGGTGGGGACATCGAATACCAGTATGGTATAGAGTGACAGAGGTACAAAGGGCCAATGGGACAAAGAGTATAGAGGTTAAAGTATCGTTAGATTCTCCGGGTGCAGGATGGGTACAGGATGAACAAGTTTTGGATACTTGGTTTTCTTCGGGTCTTTGGCCGTTATCGACATTGGGGTGGCCCTTCGACTTCGCTCAGGGTAAACCCTCTAGTGAAAGAGCGAGTTTGGATCCCGAATTAGCGAAGTACTTCCCTTGGGATTTTGAGATTAGTGCGCCGGAGATTAAATACTTATGGATCGCCAGGATGATTATGATCGCTAATTATTTTACTGGCGAAGTGCCTTTTAAGGCAATGTTTTTCCATGGGATGCTTCGAGATCTGCAAGGGAGGAAGTTTTCGAAATCGCTTGGTAACGGGATAGACCCAATGTATTTGATTGCGAAATGGGGAGTGGATGCAACACGAATGGCGCTTTATACATATAGTATTCCCGGCAGAGATGGACGTGTGTCGAGGGAGATTTTGGACGAACGCGGGAAAAATTTCAGGAATTTTGCGACAAAAATTAGAAATATAGCAAGGTTTGTATTGGAGCTGAAACCAGATTCTGCCCACCTCGGAGGAGTCCATTCCCACTCCGCCAAGGCTACGCAGGGCGAGTCGGCTACCTCCGAGGTGTTACGGAGTGACTCCTCGGAGGTGGCCGATGCTGATAATAAATGGATTAAAGAAGAACTGGAAAAAACAATAAAGAAAGTAACTAATCATTTAGAAAAAGTTGGACTGCATTTAGCCACTGAAGAAATTTACGAGTTTATCTGGCATAAATTTGCAGATGTTTATATTGAAAAGTCAAAGAGAAGAAGAGAAAATGCTCAACCTGTTTTAGAGTATGTTTTGAAAACTTGTCTGATTCTTCTTCATCCCTTTATGCCTTTTTTAACAGAGGAGATATATCAGAAGTTTACCAAGAGGAAAAAGTCGATAATGCTGGAGGAGTGGCCTTCGGCCGAAGATTGATTGTTAAATTGCTCAATTGCTGAATTGTTGATAGCAATGTAACAATATAACAGTTTAACAATATATTCTCCGCATAATTCTCGCAATAATTTCCGCACTTCGTCGAGTCTGACTCGACTTCGTCGCTAGTTTGTAGTCAGTAGCAGGCAGGAAAAGATTACTTTTTCGTTGGTTCTTCTTGGAGTTTTTCTTCAGGCTTGACTTCGGTTGGTTTTTCTTCGGCTGACACTCCCTCTTTGGCTCCCTCAGGAGCAGCTTCTGCGCCTTCGGCGGCTGGTGCAGCTTCGGCAGGCGCAGCAACCTCGACCTTTTCGGCTTCGATTTCGGCTTCAACTGCTTCCATTTCTTTGGTGACAAATTCGCCGATTTTGATAACAACTAGCTCAGATTCAGTATGAATTTCGATTTTTGATCTGTCAACAGCAAGATCTTTGACTTTAATTTCATCCCCGACATTGGCCAGTTTGGTAATATCAACTTCGATTTTTTCAGGAATATCGGCAGGTAGTGCTTCGATTTCGATTTCGGAAATAGGGGTTAGAAGAAGACCAATTTTCTTCTCAACTGCCGATGCCTCACCTATTACCTCTAATGGTACGTTTACTTTAACTTTTTCGGCCAAGTTAACTTGGTAAAAATCGACGTGCAGAGTTTCATCGGTGACCGGATGAAACTGAACGTTTCTTACGAGAACTGGTCTTTTTTCCCCCGACTTCGCTGAAGCTCCGTCGGGCGAGCCGTCAATGGTCAGCTCGACAATGCCGGTTTCCCCGACTTTTTCGTAAACCTTAGAAAAATCGGTGGCCTTGACTTGTATGTGCTCGGTTTTAATTTTGTTGCCAAAGACATGGGCCGGAATAAGGCCTTCGGCCCGAAGCTTTTTGACCTTGCGGCCAAGGACTGTTCTTTTTTGGGCGGTAAGTGGAATTTGTTCCATGCTTCGATTTTACTCAGTATGGAACCCTGAGTTTGTTGAAGGGTTCCATGATGGGGTTTATCTTAACAAATTTATTTGACTTTTGTCTAGGCCGCGATCCGTCAACCGGCGAATGGCTTTTAACTGGTGAGGAAATTAAGAGCCTTGTGAGCAACACTGAATTCATTCAGAAAATGGGGACAAGGGCTATCGAAGAATTACTCAAGGCTAGATTAAAAACCGGCGAGATAACAGAAAATGAAGCCCAAATTATTGCCAATCATGAATGGGGGGCAGCGGCCATTCAAGAAGCTATCCATAAAAATCCCCAAGCTCGAGAACAGCTTGAAGAACTCAAGGCTCAAACAGGAGAAAAAGACGAAAGGAAACTTCTAGCCAAATTATCCGGCAAAAGTCTCTTAATGTTACTT